>DASTDJ010000262.1:0-27678 GCA_035710425.1 Nocardioides sp. | reverse complement strand
CGTCGACCTCGATCACCGTGTGGCCGAGCTCCTCCAGGTGGCGTGCGGTCTTGAGGGTGAGCTCGGTGACCTCCGCGTCGGCCCCCCTGCCCAGCCCGGTGGTGTTGAGGGCGATCCGGAGCCGCTTGCGCCCCGGCCGGGTGATGTCGCCGATCGGCGGCAGCTTGAGCCAGCGGTAGACGTGCTCGGCCTCGCGGAGGAAGGCCGCGGTGTCGCGCACGCTGCGGGTGACGACCCCGTCGGAGACGATCTGCACCGGCATGTCGCGCATCACCTTGTCCTGGGCCAGCCGGCCGCGGGTGGGCTTGAGCCCGACCAGGCCGTTGACCGACGCGGGGATCCGGATCGAGCCGCCGCCGTCGTTGGCATGGGCGATCGGTACGGCGCCCGCGGCCACCAGCGCGGCCGAGCCGGACGAGCTCGCGCCCGCTGTGTGGTCGAGCGACCACGGGTTGCGCACCGGCCCGAGCCGCGGGTGCTCGGCCGACGCGCTGAAGCCGTACTCCGACAGCTGGCTCTTGCCGAGCGGGATCAGCCCGGTGGCGAGGTACATCCGGGCGAAGTCGCCGTCCTGCCGGGCGGGGTAACCGACCCAGGTGTCGGTGCCCTCGCAGGTCGGCATCCCGGCGACGTCGACGTTGTCCTTGACCATCGTGGGTACGCCGGCGAAGAAGCCGCCCCGCGGGCTGCGGGCCTCGGTCCGGGCCCGGTCGAAGGCGCTGAACGCGACTGCGTTGAGGTCGGGTCCGACCCGCTCGACCCGAGCGATCGCGGCCTCGACGACCTCGCGGACCGAGACGGTGCCGCTGTGCAGCGCCTCCACGAGTCCGACCGCGTCGTGGGCCCCGAGTGCGTCATCGGCGAAGGCATGCACACGCGTCATGGGGCTAAGTTACCCGCGCGTCAGCCCTCCTGTGGCAGCCGACCAGATGGGGGTCGAAGATGCCGATCGCCTCCATCAGGGCGAACATCGTGGTCGGACCCACGAACGCGAATCCCTGCTTCTTCAGCGCCTTCGACAGCGCCACCGACTCGGGCGAGGTGGTGGTCATCTCCTCGATGGTCGCCGGCGCCGGCGGATGCTCCGGAGCGAAGGAGTCGATGAGCTCGACGAGCCCGCCCTCCTCGCGCAGCGCGACCGTCGCCCGGGCGTTGGTCAGCGCGGCCTCGATCTTGCGCCGGTTGCGGACGATCCGCGGTTCGTCCATCAGTCGCTCGACGTCACCCTCGTCGTAGCCCGCCACGGTCTCGGCGTCGAACCCCGCGAAGACCTCGCGGAACGCCTCGCGCTTGTTGAGGATCGTCGACCACGACAGCCCGGACTGGAACGCCTCGAGGGTCAGCCGCTCGAGGTAGGCCGACTCCCCCTGGACCCGCCGGCCCCACTCCTCGTCGTGATAGGCGCGCATCACGCTCGGGGCGGCACCCGCCCACGGGCAGCGGGCAACGCCGTCGTCACCGATCACCGGACCCATGACGGCATCCTGCCGGAGCCCGCCGACAGGTCAGCTGCGGTACTCGGGGTTCTCGTAGTCGAACCGGGCGCCGGCGTCCCACTCGGACCGGACGTTGCCGTAGCCGGGCACGCCGCCGGCGTCCTTGAGCAGCTGCGCCAGATGCATGAGGTTCCAGGTCATGAACGTGGTGTTGCGCTGCGTGAACTCGTTGTCCGGCCCACCGCTGCCGGGATCGAGGTACGACGGTCCGGGGCCGGCCTCGCCGATCCAGCCCGCGTCGGCGTTGGGCGGGATCGTGTAGCCGATGTGCTGGAGGCTGTAGAGGACGTTCTGCGCGCAGTGCTTGATGCCGTCCTCGTTGCCGGTGATGATGCAGCCCGCGACCCGCCCGTAGAAGAGGTACTGCCCCTTGTCGTTGAGCTCGCCGGACAGGGCGTAGAGCCGCTCGATCAGCTGCTTGGTGATGCTGGAGTTGTCGCCCAGCCAGATCGGTCCGGCGACCACGAGGATGTCGCTGTCCAGGATCCCGGGATAGATGTCGGGCCAGGCGTCCTCCTCCCAGCCGTGCTCGCGCATGTCGGGGTAGACACCGGTGGCGACGGGATGGTCGACGAGCCGCAGCTCCGTGACGTCCACGCCATGCTTGCGCATGATCGCCGCGCTGACGTCGACCAGGCCCTGGGTGTTGCTCCGCTCGGGGCTCCTCTTCAGGGTGCAGTTGACGTAGGTGGCCTTCAGGCCGGAGAAGTCGTGATCCGTCATCACCGACGCTCCCGCAGCCGGGCGTTCGGCAGTGAGGGTGCCGGGATCGGTGGCAGGTGGTCGCCGACGACGATGCCGAACCTGCCGTCGGTCACCTGTTGCGAGTCCTCGACCACCGCACCGTCGGCGGTGATCTGGTCCTGCCACTCCTCACGGAACGCCACGATCTCCTCGTGGGTGCGCCCGACGAAGTTCCACCACATCACGATCGGCTCGCCGAACGGTGGACCGCCGAGCAGCAGCAGCCGCACCGGCTCGTCGTACGAACGGAGCTCGAGGCGCTCGCTGCCGGTGGGCACGTAGGCGAGCTCGGCGGGCTTGGTCTCGGTCTCTCCGACGCTGACCGTCCCGGAGTCGACGAGCACACCGTGCTCGAACTCCGGGTCGACGTCGAGGGAGAGACGCGTATCGGCGTCGAGCAGGATCTCGGCGCCCAGCAGAGGTGTGTACGTCGACACCGGCGACGTGTCTCCGAGCAGCGACCCCAGGAACACCCGCGCCGACCAGCCCTCGCCCGTCAGCCGCGGCGGATCGTGGTGCGCGAAGTCCGGCGCAGCGTGCCGGTCGGCCTCGGGGAGCGCCACCCACAGCTGCGCACCGTGCAGGGCCCGCGTGCCCGGGGTGGAGACCTCGGAGTGGCTGATCCCGCGCCCGGCGGTCATCAGGTTGACCTGGCCCGGCCGCACCATCGCGTGGTTGCCGGCGCTGTCGCGGTGCTCGATCTCCCCGTCGAACAGCCAGCTCACCGTTTGCAGGCCGGTGTGGGGGTGCGGCGCGACGTTCATGCCGCCGGTGTCGTCGACCGGGTCCGGTCCGTAGTGGTCGACGAAGCACCACGCACCGATCAACGAGCGCTGCCGCTGCGGCAGCGTGCGGCGTACGGTCATCGCGCGCAGCCCGCCGAGCGGCACCTCGCGGGCGGTCATGATCTCGATCTGCGGTGCGGAGGTGGACTCGCAGGTGATCTCCGGAGGCTTGTCCTCGAGGTTGCTCACAGCCCGAGGCTACGACGCGGCGAGGACTCGGCGCCTGCTCCTGCTCGGATCTCTGCGAGGCTTGCGCCGACCGACGACGGTGCCTCCGCGGTTGCGAATGGCGCAATGCGTTGAGAGTCTCGCAACAGCGTCATAGTCTCGGCTCAGGCTCCACCTACCGCTTGGAAGTGACATGGCGTCCACGTCAGCGACGGATCGACAGGCCCTCGTGCACGCGATCGCCACCCAGCACGCGGCCGACCGGGGGGCTCTGATGCCGGTCCTCCACGACGTGATGGACGAGTTCGGGCACATCGCCCGGGAGGACGTCGTCGCCATCGCGGCCGTGCTCAATCTCTCCGTCGCCGACGTCCACGGCGTCGTGTCCTTCTACAAGGACTTCCGGACGACCCCGCCGCCCACGCACGTCGTGGCGCTCTGCCGCGCGGAGGCCTGCCAGTCGGTCGGCGCCGAGGCGTTGTACGCCGACACCCGTGCGCGGGCCAGCGAGCTAGGCGACGACGTGGAGGTGGACGAGGTCTTCTGTCTCGGCAACTGCGCCCTCGGCCCCTCCGGAACGATCGACGGCCGGCTGCACGGACGGCTCTCCCCCGAGCGGATCGAAGCGCTCATGGCGGGCTGGGGCTCATGACCACCGTGTACGTCCCCGGCGACGCTGCTGCGGTCTCGATGGGCGCCGACGAGGTCGCCGCCTCCTTCGAGGCCGCCGGCGTCAGCACCGTGCGCAACGGCTCACGCGGCATGCTGTGGCTCGAGCCGCTGGTCGAGGTGGCGACCTCCGAGGGGAGAGTGGGCTTCGGAAGCGTCGGTGCAGGGGACGTCAGCGAGCTGGCCGACGTGGTCTCGAGACGACCCCAGGACCTCCTCGACCACCCGAAGAGCATCGGCCTGGTCGCCGAGCACCCCTGGCTGGTCCGGCAGCAGCGCGTCAGCTTCGCCCGCGTCGGGCTTGTCGATCCCACCTCGGTGAGCGACTACGAGGCCCACGGCGGCTGGGCCGGTCTGCGTCGGGCATTGGGGATGTCGCCCCGAGAGGTGGTCGACGAGGTCACCGAGTCCGGCCTCCGGGGGCGCGGCGGGGCGGGGTTCCCCGCAGGCATCAAGTGGAAGACGGTGCTCGAGACCGAGGCGGACCAGAAGTTCGTCGCGTGCAACTTCGACGAGGGCGACTCCGGCACCTTCGCCGACCGGATGATCGTGGAGGGTGATCCGTTCACCCTGGTCGAGGGCATGACGATCGCAGCGCACGCGGTGGGCGCCAGCGAGGGGTACGTGTACGTCCGCTCCGAGTACCCCCACGCCGTCGCGGCCCTCCGGCGCGCCATCGACACGGCGTACACGCACGGCTTCCTGGGTCGCGACATCCTGGGCAGCGGACTCACCTTCGACCTGCACGTGCGCGTCGGGGCCGGCGCCTACATCTGCGGAGAGGAGTCCTCGATGCTCGACAGCCTCGAGGGCCGCCGCGGCGAGGTGCGCGCCAAACCGCCGATCCCCGCGGTCTCCGGTCTCTTCGGCCGCCCGACCGCGGTCAACAACGTGCTCACGCTCTGCGCAGTGCCGATGATCCTCGCCGACGGCGGCGCGGCGTACGCCGCCCTGGGCACCGGCCGTTCCCGTGGCACGCAGGTCTTCCAGCTCGCCGGGAACATCCGCCAGGGAGGGATCGTGGAGCTGCCGTTCGGAGTCACCCTGGGCGAGCTCGTCGAGGACTACGGCGGCGGCACGCTCAGCGGCCGCCCCATCCGCGCCGTGCAAGTCGGAGGCCCGCTCGCTGCCTACCTGCCGCCCGAGCAGTTCGGTCTGCCGATGGACTACGAGGCCTTCGCCGAGGCGGGTGCGATGGTGGGGCACGGCGGCATCGTCGTCTTCGACGACACCGTCGACATGGCCAGGATGGCCCGGTTCGCCATGGAGTTCTGCGCGGCCGAGTCGTGTGGCAAGTGCACCCCGTGCCGGATCGGCTCCGCCCGCGGCGTCGAGACGATCGACCGGATCATCGCCGGGCACGACGTGGCCGCGAACCTGGTGCTCCTCGACGATCTCTGCGAGACCTTGACCAAGGGGTCGCTGTGCGCGATGGGCGGCCTGACCCCGATGCCGGTGCAGAGCGCTCTGCGACACTGGCCGGAGGACTTCGACCGGGTCTCGACAGGCTCGACCAGCGAAGGAGGAGTGGACGCATGACCCTGGCTCCCGAGAAGGACTACGGCACTCCGCCGGTCGCGACGACGGAGACGGTCACCGTCACCATCGACGGCCACGAGGTCACCGTCCCCGCCGGAACGTCCGTGCTGCGCGCCGCCACGGAGGCCGGTGTCGAGATCCCGAAGCTCTGTGCGACCGACTCGCTGAAGGCGTTCGGCTCCTGCCGCATGTGCCTGGTCGAGATCGATGGGGCGAAGGGTGTCCCCGCCTCCTGCACGACGCCCTGCGCCGACGGCATGGTCGTGGCGACCGGGACCGAGCAGGTGCGCCGGCTCCGTCGCCAGGTCATGGAGCTCTACCTCTCCGAGCACCCGGAGGACTGCGACGGCTGTGCCCGCGGCAACTGCGAGATGCAGGGCCTGGCCCGCACGGTCGACGCGGCCGAGGTGCGCTACGGCCGGCCGCACACCAGGGAGGAGGTGACGCACCCGGCGCCCATCGACCTGAGCAACCCCTACTTCGGCTTCGACCCGGCCGCGTGCATCGTCTGCTCCCGCTGCGTGCGCGCCTGCTCGGACATCCAGGGGACGTTCGCCCTCACCGTGGAGGGCCGCGGACTCGACTCGGCGATCAGTGCCAGCGGTACGGAGTTCCTCTCCTCGGAGTGCGTGTCCTGTGGCGCCTGCGTCCAGGCCTGCCCGACCTCGGCGCTCCAGGAGAAGTCCGTGGTCGACCTCGGGATGCCCACCCGGTCCGTCGAGACCACCTGCGCCTACTGCGGCGTCGGCTGCTCCTTCCGGGCCGAGGTCAGCGGCGAGGGTGACGACACCCGCGTGGTCCGGATGGTCCCCTCGAAGTCCGGTGGTGCCAACGAGGGCCACAGCTGCGTCAAGGGCCGCTTCGCCTACGGATACGCCGCGCACCGTGACCGCCAGCTGCACCCGATGGTGCGCGACTCCATCGACGACGAGTGGCGAGTCGTCTCCTGGGAGGAGGCCATCGACAAGGTCGCCACCGGCTTCCGAGCGTTGCAGGAGAAGCACGGAGTCGGCGCGATCGGTGGCATCTCCTCCAGCCGCTGCACCAATGAAGAGGTGTACGTCGTCCAGAGGCTGGTGCGCGCGGCGTTCGGCAACAACAACATCGACACCTGTGCCCGGGTCTGCCACTCGCCCACCGGCTACGGGCTGAAGCAGACCTTCGGCACCTCCGCCGGGACCCAGGACTTCCGCTCGGTCGACCAGACCGACGTCATGCTGCTCATCGGCGCCAACCCCACTGACGCCCACCCGGTCTTCGCCTCCCGGATGAAGCGGCGGCTCCGCGAGGGGGCGCAGCTCATCGTGGCCGACCCGCGGCGCATCGACCTGGTGCGGAGCCCCCACGTCGAGGCGGCGCTCCACCTGCCGCTGCTGCCCGGCTCCAACGTCGCGTTCGTCAACGCGATGGCGCACGTGATCGTGACCGAGGGGCTGCACGACGAGGCCTTCATGCGGGAGCGCTGCGAGGATGTCGACGCCTACCTGACCTTCATCGCAGACCCCGGCAACTCCCCCGAGGCCACCGCCGAGGTGACCGGTCTCGACCCCGCGCAGCTGCGCGCCGCGGCCCGGCTGTACGCCGGCGCACCCAACGCCGCGATCTACTACGGCCTGGGGGTGACCGAGCACTCGCAGGGCTCGACGATGGTGATGGGCATGGCCAACCTGGCCATGGTCACCGGCAACATCGGCCGTGAAGGTGTGGGCGTCAACCCGCTGCGCGGCCAGAACAACGTGCAGGGCTCCTGCGACATGGGGTCGTTCCCGCACGAGTACCCGGGCTACCGCCACGTCTCCATGGACGACGTCCGCGAGGTCTACGAGAACCTCTGGGGCCGCCCGCTGGACCCGGAGCCCGGACTCCGCATCCCCAACATGTTCGACTCGGCCCTGGCCGGCGAGTTCCGAGGGGTCTACGTCCAGGGCGAGGACATCGCCCAGTCCGACCCCAACACTCAGCACGTCGAGGCCGCGTTGCGGGCCATGGACCTGGTCGTCGTCCAGGACCTCTTCCTCAACGAGACGGCGCGGTTCGCCCACGTGTTCCTGCCAGGGACGTCGTTCCTGGAGAAGGACGGCACGTTCACCAACGCCGAGCGTCGCATCAACCGGGTGCGACCGGTGTTCCCGTCCAAGGTCGGCATGGATGAGTGGGAGGTGACCTGCGCGATCGGCCGCGCGATGGGCTACCCGATGCACTACGACAGCGCCGCGCAGATCATGGACGAGATCGCAGCCACCACGCCCACGTTCGCGGGCGTCTCGTTCGCCCGCCTGGACGAGCACGGCTCGATGCAGTGGCCGGTCACCGACGAGGCTCCGTTCGGCACGCCGACGATGCACGTCGGCGAGTTCGTCCGCGGCAAGGGTCACCTCGTGCCGACCGTGTTCGTGCCGACCACCGAGCGCACCAACCGCCGCTTCCCGCTCATCCTGACGACTGGTCGGATCCTCACCCAGTACAACGTCGGCGCCCAGACCCGGCGTACCTCCAACAACATCTGGCACCCCGAGGACGTGCTCGAGATCCACCCCAGCGACGCGGAGGTCCGTGGCATCTCGACAGGAGACCTCGTGGACCTCGCCAGCCGCGTCGGCAGTACGACGCTGCGTGCCCTGGTCTCCGAGCGGATGCCTCCGGGCGTGGTCTACACGACCTTCCACCACCCGGTCACCGGCGCCAACGTGGTCACGACCGAGAACTCCGACTGGGCGACGAACTGTCCGGAGTACAAGGTGACCGCGGTCCAGGTCGGAGTCGCCAACGCACGCGGGGACGAGGCTGTCGAGGAGGTCCGCGCCCCCCTCCAGAGCCGCTCGTGACCGCACCGGAGGCGCGGCTCGGCAACGACATCGCCCGCCAGTTCGCACACCTGCCGGAGGACCAGGCGGTCGAGAGCGTCGTCCGCCACATCGAGACGTTCTGGGACCCACGCATGCGACGCAACCTGCGCGCCCTCGCGGCCGCGGGTGACGACGCGCTCGACCCACTCCTGGTGCTGGCGATCGGGCGGCTGCGCGACCGGGTCACGCATCAGGAGACGGAGGCCCACCCCTGAGTGTCAGGCCAGGCCCTCGACCGCCCGGAAATTAGTCCCTCTTGGGGTGAACCGATCGAGCGGCCCGCTGCGACAGTGAAAGTGTGAGGAGATACGACGTCACCGACGAGGACCTGCTGCAACAGGTCGCCGCTGGTGACGAGGCGGCGTTGCGGGCGTTGTTCGACCGCCACGCTGCGTGGCTCAGGCTGCGCCTGCAACGCCGTTCCTCCGACCCCGACCTGGTGGCCGACGCGCTCCAGGACACGTTCGTAGCCGCCTGGAAGTCGGCGGCGAAGTACCGCGGCGACGGTGACGTCGGCGGCTGGCTGTGGGGCATCGCGATCCGTCGGCTGGTGTCGCGCCTTCGCGCCCGCCGCGCCCCGACCCCCGTGGCCGAGGACCTGCTCACCTCGGCCTCACCGGTGGTGGAGAGCGCGGAGGACCAGCTGCTCGTCGCCGTGGAGTACGGCGACGTCGGGGACGCGCTCCGCTCGCTCTCCCCCGAGCTGCGCACCGTCGTCCAGGCGACCGTCATCGACGGCCTCACCACCCGTGAGGCCGCGCGACTGCTCGGTCTGCCGCAAGGCACCGTGAAGAGCCGGATGCGCCGAGTGCGCTCCGAGCTCCGCGGACATCTGCTCTCCGAGCTCGGGAGGTCCTGATGAGCACCGACACCTGGCACGCCGGCCCCGACCTGCTCCGCCGCTACGCCGACGCCGCCCTCGACGACGTCGGGCAGGCCGCCGTCGAGACCCACGTGACCCGCTGCGCGGACTGCCGCCGCGAGGCGACCGCACTCGTCGCCGAGCCCGCGCTCGAGACGGTCTGGCAAGGGGTCACCGCCCGGGTCCGGGCGCCCCGGACCCACTGGACGCTGCGCGTGCTGCGCAGGCTCGGCGTTCCCGAGCCCGACCTGGTGGTGCTGCGCAACTCCGCGAACCTGCTGCTCGCCCTGGCGATCGCGACCATGGCAGCGGTCGGCTTCGCGATCGCCGGGAGCTTCCTGAAGACCTCCTCCCAGGAGGTGTTCTACCTCGCCCTGGCGCCGCTGCTGCCGACGCTGCTCGTCGCCGGCGCCTACGACTCCACCGACCCGCTGCGCGAGCTCGCCGAGCCGACCCCCTTCGGAAAGCTCCGGATCGCGCTGCTGCGTACCACCATCGCGGTGGTCGGAGCCCTGCCGTTGGTGGTCCTGATGGGTCTGGTGCCCCACATCGACACCAACGTCGCCACCTGGCTGCTGCCCTCGCTGGCGCTCACCGTCCTGACGCTGGTGCTGCTCACCTGGTTGCGGGCTCCCCTCGCCGTGGGCGCCGTCGTAACGGCCTGGCTGCTGGTCGTGACCGGGCTCCGCACCTCGGGGGAGGTCGAGCTGGTGGCCGACCCCGCCGGCCAGCTCCTCGCCGCCGCCGTGCTGGTCGCCGCGTCCGTGACCCTGATCGGCCGGCTGGGCGTGCTGCGCCCCGAGCGAGGTGTGCGATGACCGTCGTCGCCGAGCTGGTCGGCGTCTCCAAGTCGTACGGCAGGAAACGGGCACTCGCGCCGACCGACCTCACCTTGTCCACCGGCGTGATCGGGCTCCTCGGGCCCAACGGCGCCGGCAAGACCACGCTGCTGCGCCTGCTCGCCACCGCCCAGCCGCCCACCACCGGACAGATCACCGTGGCCGGGCACGACGTCACCGGCTCGTTGCGCGAGCGCACCCGCGCCCGGCGCCTGCTCGGCTACCTGCCCCAGGAGGTGGGCTTCCCGAGCCGCACCACCGCGTTCGGGTTCCTCGACTACATCGGCGTGCTCAAGGAGTGGAGCGACACCCCGGCCCGGCACGCGGAGGTGCAGCGGGTCCTGGATCTCGTCCACCTCGGCACTCTCGGGCGCAGCCGGGTCTCCGCGCTCTCGGGAGGGCAGCGCCGGAGGCTGGCGATCGCGCAGGCGTTCATCGGCGACCCCCGCCTCGTGGTGCTGGACGAGCCCACCACCGGTCTCGACCCCGAGCAGCGCGCTTCGCTGCGCGGGCTGCTCTCCGAGCAGGCGCGCACCAGCGTCGTACTGCTCGCCACCCATCAGACCGAAGACGTCTCGGCACTGTGTGACCGGGTGATCGTGCTCGACGACGGTGTCGTCTGCTTCGACGGCACCGTTCCCGAGCTGATCGCCACCGCGCGTGGTCAGGTCTGGGTCGGGGCCGACGCCAACGTCGGCGCACTCTCGTCCTGGCGCACCGGATCGGGCGCGGTGCGCTCGGTCGGCGGAACCCCACGGCACGACTCTCGGGCGGTCGAGCCGGCGGTAGAAGACGCGTATCTCCTCATGCGCGCCACTACCCCCACCCGCTCGGCATCCCAAGGAGTCCTCCCATGAGCCAGGCAACATCCTCGACGAGCACCACCGCCTTCGGCGCGCTCGCCCGCCACGAGATCAAGAGCTACGCGCGCCATCCCCTCTTCATCATCGGGGTCCTGCTGACCGCTCTGATCTGCGCGGACGGCCCGGACAAGGCGTCCTCGTCGCTGTTCCACGTGATCGTCCCCGGCGTCGCCCTCGGGGTGTTCGGCCTGCTGATCATGGCCGGACTCGTCCGCCGGTCCGACAAGACCTACGAGGCCGCCGGCACCGTGGTCGTCACCGAGCGCACCCGGACCCTGGCCCTGGCCACCGCGACAGTGGTCCCGTTCACCGCCGGCCTGCTGTTCTTCGGCTGGGCGGTCTGGGCCTGGAACGACTCACCGCCCCTCGACTACACCATCCCGTTCGGGGGCATCGTCGGCGACGGCTGGGTGTACGCGTGGCTGTTCGCGCTGGGCACGATCTCGGCCGTGGGCGGCCCGGTGCTCGGGCTCGTGGTCGGCCGGTGGTTGCACTTCCGCGGCGCGGCCATCCTGGTTGCGGTCGCCCTGATCCTCGCCACCATCACCATGCAGGGCCTGATCGAGCCGTTGCGCTACATCCGGGTCTTCATGCCGTGGACCTACTTCGGCGGCCCGCTCGGCGTCGAGGGCGACGCCGACCGGTGGCTCATCATGACCGGCTCCCCGCAGTGGTACTGCGCCTACCTCGTCGCCCTGTGCGGGCTCGGCGTCCTGATCGCGCTCCTGCACGACCGCGAGCAGCCGCGGGCAGGACTGGCCAAGGTCACCGCGGGTGTCGCGGTCCTCGCCCTCGCGCTGGGCACCATGGCCATGACCACCGGCGTCACCGAGGAGCACGTCAACCCGCTGCCCAGCCCGAACGCGTGGTAGGCGATGGCCCGGCACGCGCTCCGGGCGATCCCCTGGCTCTTCGTCGGCCTCGCGACGGCGCTGATCGCGGTGCTGCTGCGCGTCGTCGAGGAGTGGCCCTACACGATGTGGCCGCTGCAGGGGATCGCCGTCGGGCTGCTCGCCGCCGCCGCGGCCCGGCTCTTCGACGAGCCGGCGGCGATGGTGGTGGACACGCTGCCCCGGCACCTGGCCTGGCGCACGGCGGCCCGCGGCGTCGTCGCCCTCGGCCTCGTGGCCTGGTGGCTCGTCGTCGTGGCCTGGACGGCTCCGGCGTACTTCGGGCACGCCGGTGACGTCGCCTGGCAGGGCGCCGCAGCGGTGCTGGCCGCCACGGCGTACGTCACCTGGCGCCGCAGTGCCGGCACACCCACCCCGGCCCGGGCGGCGGGCACCGGGCTGGTCGGGGGCGCGGTCTACCTCGCCCTGGCCCGGCCGGCCGAGGACGTGATCGTGCTCTTCCCCTACACCGAGGGAGGACCGTGGGCGGAGAGCCGTCAGTGGTGGGCGGCTGTTGCGACGGTCGGCGTGGTCGTGCTGGCCGTGACGCTGAGCGAGGCCGACCGGCGCCGGACGCTCGCGAGCTAGCTGTTGGAGTAGACCGCGGGGCCGCCGTCGCCGTTGCCGTCGTCGGGTCCGCGGCCGGCCCAGGTCCAGGCGTACGCCGGGTCCTCGACCGCGCGACCGCCCTCGCCGAGGTCGAGCGGGGCGAACGTGTCGACCATGACCGCCGACTCCTCGAAGTACTCCACGCCCAAGGACGCCTCGATCGCGCTGGGCTGGGGCCCGTGCGGGTGGCCACCGGGATGCAGCGAGATCGAGCCGAGGCCGATGCCGGAGCCCTTGCGCGCCTCGTAGTCGCCGCCGACGTAGAACATCACCTCGTCGGAGTCGACGTTGGAGTGGTAGTAGGGCACCGGGATCGACAGCTCGTGGTAGTCGACCTTGCGGGGCAGGAAGTTGCAGACCACGAAGTTGTGGCCCTCGAAGACCTGATGGACCGGTGGCGGCTGGTGGATCTTGCCGGTGATCGGCATGTAGTCGTCGACGTTGAACGTGTAGGGGTAGAGACAGCCGTCCCACCCGACGACGTCGAAGGGATGGGTGGCGTAGGTGATCCGCGAGCCGATCACCTGGCCGCCCGCGCGGTGCTTCACCAGCACCTCGACGTCGTCGCCCTCGACGAGGTGGACGCCGGTGGGTCCGTACAGATCGCGCTCGCAGTACGGCGCGTGCTCGAGCAGCTGCCCGAAGCGGGACAGGTAGCGCTTCGGCGGGGCGATGTGGCTGTTGGCCTCGATCGCGTAGAGCTGCGACGGCTCCGCGGGCAGCCACCGGTGCGTGGTGGCGCGCGGCACGATCACGTAGTCGCCGGCGCGGTAGGTCAGCACCCCGAACACCGTCTCGACCGCCCCGGTGCCGGACTCGACGTAGACGCACTCGTCGCCGATCGCGTTGCGGTAGAGAGGAGAGGGTTCGGTGCCGGTGACGACGTACGCGATCCGCACGTCGTTGTTGCCGAGCACCAGCCGCCGTCCGGTCACCGGGTCCGGGTCGGTCCTCAGGTCGTGGAGCTTGAGGTGTCGCGGCATCAGCGGGTGGTTGGGCGTCCGGGTCTGGTCAGGCAGCTCCCAGACCTCCGAGGCGACGATCGCCGACGGGACACCGCGGTGGTAGAGCAGCGAGGAGTCGGAGGAGAAGCCCTCCTCGCCCATCAGCTCCTCGTAGTAGAGGGAGCCGTCGGGGGCTCGGTGCTGGGTGTGTCGTTGGGGCGGGACCTCGCCCACCCTCCGGTAGTGCGCCATGACTGCTCCGATAGTCGGACGATGGTGTTCGGTATGTGGCTGCTCGTTACAGTAGCCGGGTGCCTGACGTACTGGAACCCGCTCTCGTCGGCCTGATCGACGACGCAGCCATCTTCCCGCCCGGTGACGCCGATCTCCACGAGGCGAGCGCCGCCCACGTGGCCCGGCGATCGGAGCCGTGGGCCGACCTGGTCGGGACGTTCGTCGTCCGCGACACCGACGTCCCGCTGCTGCGGGGCAGTCCCGCGAGGCTCTCGGTCGTGGTCACCGGCGGAGCCGGGCAGGTCGCCGGCCCGGCCGGCCTGTGCGCGAAGCTGGGGCTCGAGCTCGCGGGGCTCGAGATCGCGTTGCGCGACCTCGACGACCTGGCCGGCAACGCCCGGCGGGTCGCCACCGCGATCGACGCGGCGCGCGCGGACGCCACGCTGGACGAGGACGTCCAGGTCTACGTCGAGCTCCCGCACGTCGGCTCCACCGCCTCCTGGCTGGCCGCCGCCGACGAGGTCGCCGCGGCCGAGCTCCGGCTGAAGTTCCGTACCGGCGGGCTGGAGGCCGACGCCTTCCCTGCGGCCCACGCGCTGGCGAGCTGGATCGACGCCGCGCTCGACCGTGAGACGCCGTTCAAGTGCACGGCCGGGCTGCACCGAGCGGTCCGGCACACGAGCGTCGAGGGCTTCGAGCAGCACGGCTTCCTCAACGTCATGGTGGCCACCCAGCAGGCCTTCGACGGCGCCGCCGTCGACGAGGTGGTGGCGACACTGGAGGAGCGCGACGGCGCGGCGCTGGCCGCAGCCGACGTCTCGGGCTCCCGCCGGTGGTTCACGTCCTTCGGGTCCTGCTCGGTCGACGAGCCGCTCGAGGACCTGCGCACGCTGGGACTGGTCCCGTGACCGGCTTCGGCCTCGATCACCTGCCGTACGGGATCTTCTCCGTCGCCGGCGACAAGCTCCGCGTCGGTGTCCGGTTCGAGGACCAGGTGCTCGACCTTTCCGCCGCGACCGGTCGGCCTGAGTTCGACCAGCCCTCGCTGAACGCCTTCATGGCGCTCGGTCCACAGGTGTGGGCGGAGACGCGCGCCGCGGTCGCCGCTCTCGCCGAGGGCGGTACGGCGCCCGCTTTCCCCATCGGCGACGTGGTGCTGCACCAGCCCTTCGACGTCGCCGACTACGTCGACTTCTACGCCTCCCTCGACCACGCCTCCAACGTCGGGCGGATCTTCCGACCCGACCAGGAGCCGCTGCTGCCGAACTGGCGGCACCTCCCGGTCGGCTACCACGGCCGCGCGGGCACGGTCGTGCCGACCGGCACGCCCGTGGTCCGGCCCAGCGGCCAGCGCAAGTCACCGGACGAGTCGGCTCCGACCTTCGGACCCAGCAGGCGGCTCGACATCGAGGCCGAGCTCGGCTTCGTGGTCGGCGCCGGGTCGAGGCTCGGCGAGCCGGTGCCGCACGACGCGTTCGCCGACCACGTCTTCGGAGTGGTCGGGCTGAACGACTGGTCGGCACGCGACATCCAGGCGTGGGAGTACGTCCCGCTCGGGCCGTTCCTCGGCAAGTCGTTCGCGACCTCGGTGTCGGCCTGGGTGACTCCGCTCGCGGCGCTCGACGCCGCGTGGACATCGCTGCCCCGTCAGGACCCTCGTCCGCTGGACTACCTCGCGCCCGACGAGGCGCGCGGCCTCGACATCGACGTCGAGGTGGTGCTGAACGGCGAGGTGGTCAGCCGGCCGCCGTACTCCGCGATGTACTGGAGCCCGGCGCAGATGCTCGCCCACCTGACGGTCAACGGCGCGTCGCTGCGCACCGGCGACCTGTTCGCATCCGGCACCATCAGCGGTGCCGAGACCGACCAGCGCGGGTCGTTCCTCGAGCTGAGCTGGGGCGGCACGCAGCCGCTGGCCGGCGGCCGCACGTTCCTCGAGGACGGCGACGAGGTGGTGCTGCGCTACTCGGCGCCGGGCACCGCCGGGGACCGGATCACCTTGGGCGAGGTGGCCGGGCGGATCGAGCCCGCGCGCGGCTGATCCGAGGATGGCAGGAATTCGCGGGTAGGTGACGTTTCTGCCATTGCCCGTGCTGAGGCCGGCTTCCTAGCGTCGACGCATGGACGTCGTGAGCCTCGGTGCCGCGGCCGGGATCGCGATGGTCGGGCTCGGCCTGGTGCTCACCCCCGGACCGAACATGCTCTACCTCGTCTCGCGCTCGGTCACCCAGGGCCGCCGGGCCGGGCTGATCTCCCTGATCGGGACCGGCCTCGGCTTCCTCGTCTACCTGGTGGCCGCGGCCGCCGGCATCGCCGCCGTGTTCGCGACGGTGCCGATCGCCTACACCGTGCTCAAGGTGGTCGGCGCCGGCTACCTCCTCTGGCTCGCCTGGACGGTGCTCCGTCCGGGTGCGGCTCCGGTGTTCGCGGTGCGCACCCTGCCCCACGACCCGGCGCGCCGGCTGATCGGCATGGGCCTGCTGACCAACCTGCTGAACCCGAAGATCGCGATCCTCTACGTGTCGCTGCTGCCGCAGTTCGTGGATCCCGGTCGCGGGTCGGTCGCGGCCCAGTCGCTGGTGCTCGGGTCGATCCAGATCGCCATCGCGCTGACCGTCAACGCGCTGATCGTGATCGGCGCCGGCGGCCTCGCCTCGGTGCTCGCGCAGCGGCCCACCTGGGCCCGGGTCCAGCGGTACGCGATGGGGACGGTCCTCGGCGCGTTCGCCGTACGCATGCTGGCAGGGCCGTCGCCCACCTCGCCCTGAACCTCGACCCCCGCCCCTCGACCACCACAAAGGAGAAGCGTGACCACCACCGACCTCGAGACCACCGTCCGGGAGCTCGCCGACCAGCGCGACGCCCTCGACGCCCTGCTCCGGTTCGGCGCCGGCCAGGACCTGCAGGACGAGGAGCTGTTCCGCTCCGCGTTCGCCGAGGACGCCGTCCTGGACTTCACCCAGCCCGCCGAGACGTTCGGCGCCACGATCTCTCCGATGAAGGGGATCGAGGAGATCGCCGTCATCCTGACCACGCTCGAGCCGCTGCTGACCACCCACACCGTGACGAACCCTCGGATCGACCTCGACGGGGACGCCGCCCAGCTCTTCGCCCTGGTCGAGGCCCAGCACGTCCGGCGCGACGACCCCACGCGGCACCTGCTGCTCAAGAACGTCTACTGGGTCGACCTCTCGCGGGCCGGCTCGCAGTGGGTCATCGACGTGATGACGATCCACAACGTCTGGCACGACGGCGATCCCACGGTGCTGTTCGGCTGAGCCGACAGCCGGTCAGCTCGTCGGCCGCACGTGGTCGGACGAGTCGCCGGTGATGATCACGTAGAAGCGCTTGCGCGTGCCCGGGTCGGCGGCCGTGCCTGCACCCGTGGTCACCGAGCCGTCACTCATCCGCGGGCTGACCACGAACGCGCCGTCCTTCTGCGTGCCCGGGGGCGCGCAGTTGGTCGGCGTCTGGTCGATGACGCCGCACATGCTCACCGCGATCTCGCCCGAGAACTCCGGGTTGGCGTCGGGACCCGGGGCGCGGCCGCCGGTGATCCCGTCGCCGTTCTGGTCGATGCGGTTCTGGAGCGCCACCGTGGCGACGATCCCGTTGTTGCCGAGCGGCTCGTTGGCGTCGATGTAGACGTTGCCGTTCGCACGAAGCGCGTTGGAGGGCTGCCCCTCGGGGGCGGTGTTGGGCAGCGTCGGATAGGCCGCGACGACCTCGAAGCCACCGGACTGGGCGACGATGGCGCCGGTCGCGTCGACCAGCGCCCAGCGGGTGAGTGCGGTCGGGTCCGCCGACGGGTCGAGCAGCCCGGGTCGCAGGTCCTTCGCGCGGAGCGACCCGTCCTCGACGTCGTTGGACCCGATCGTCTCGTTCTTGATCTTCCCCGACGTGACGGCGTTCGGCTCGAGGTCGGCCGTGCCGATGGTCGCAGCGGCGTACGACGTGCCACCGAGGGCGACGACCAACGCGATCACCGAGACGGCCAGGGAGGGACTGGGACGGTTGAGGCGGAGGACCTTCATGGGAATGCCTTTCGAGGGAGGAGGACGCTGGTAGTGCGTGTCCTTCGTGACCACCCGTCCCGCGGATTGGCGCACACGCCCTAGGGTGCGCGCATGGGTCTGCTCACTCCGGTCGCCGTACGCATCGGCGCGATCTCCTGGATGCCCAAGCTGCTGCCGCAGATCGTCTGGGTGGACAAGAACCTGCAGAAGGCCACCAAGGGCCGGGTGTCCGTGCTCGACATCGCCGGCCTCCCGAGCCTGTCGCTGACCGTGCCGGGGCGGAAGAGCGGCATCCCGCGGACGACCCCGCTGCTCTGCGTGCCCTACGACGGCGGCTGGCTGATCGCAGGGTCCTACTTCGGCGGTCCCAGGACGCCGGTCTGGGTGGGCAACCTGCGCGCCACCGAGCGTGCGGAGATCCGGTTCGCCCGCGAGGAGATCGAGGTCTCCTGGACCGAGCTCGACGGTGCCGAGCGCGCCGAGGCGTGGCGGGCCATGCTCGAGGTCTGGCCCAACTACGCGAAGTACGAGGAGCGCACCGACCGGGTCATCCCGGTCTTCCTGCTGCAGCGGGCCTGACCGCACCTCGGCCGGAGGTCAGTCCCGCGTCAGGAGGACCTCAGGTCGTGGGTTCCTGAGCCGCCAGGCAGTCGGCGAGCCGCTGCTGGGCCTTCTGCAGCCGCATCTGCTGGGCCTTCTTCGCCTTCTTGGCCTTGGTCTTCTTCTCCATGGCGCTCTCGAGCTTCTTGGCGGCCTTGCTCCTCTCGCCCTTGGTTTCGGCCTCGGCGAGCTCGTCCTTCGCCTTCTTGACCTTGGCCTGCTGCCGCTCGAAGACGGCGGTGACGCGTGCCAGGGCGTCCTCGGCCTTCGTCACCTGGGCCTGCTGCTGGAGGCACGGCCCTTCGTCGGCGACGACGGTCCCGGCACCGGGGCCGACGGTGAGCAGCGCAGCCAGCAGTGCTGGCGCGGCGAACGTGGCGATCTTCCTCATGGTTTCCCTCCCAGTCGGCGCGCCTCTGAGGGTGCGCGGGCCCAGAGTAGGGGCCAGCAGCGACGCGGGCGCGAAGTCGGCGAAACTCTGGCCGATCGGTCAGTTCAGGCCCACACCGAGGCGATCCGGCGCCGGTAGTCGCGGCCGCCGAACGTCTTGATCAGGAACAGCACCGGCGCAGGAACCTGCTGGGCCATCGCCGTCCGCTCGGCGGGCCCGGCTCCGTCGGACAGCCACGCGAAGAAGGTGCCGGTCTGGCCCTTGAGCGACTTGCGGACCGCTGCCTGTGCCGTCTTGAACTGCGGCGTGCCCTTGAAGTTCGCGACCGAGAACGGCTCGAGGTCGCGCTCCTCGTGGGCGAGGTGGTCGTTGAGTATCGTCCCGAATGCGGCCACCGCCTCGCGGGCCGCGCTGGCGTTGTCGGCGGACGGGCTGTGCTGCAGGGCCTGCATCGCGGTGGTCGCGGCGTCGAGAGCGGCTGCCATCCGCTTGTGCTCGCCGTCCAGGTCACCGACCAGTGACTCGTCGGCGCCGACCTCCTGCAGCGCCGGGAAGAAGATCGTCTCCTCGTCCTCGTGGTGCTGGTGCAGCTGGTGCGCGTAGTTGTCCCACGCTGCCCACAGCTGGTCGGCCCGGGCCTGCGAGCCGGGAAAGGCCCCGAGCGCCTCGTCGAAGCGAGCAAGATCGCGGCGGAACGCGGCGTGGATGATCGTGTTCATGGTCTGGTGCTCGGTCACGGCAGACGCCTCCACTGGTGTGCGTGAGGACGAGTCTCATACAGACGCGGGTGTTCCGTCCGGGATTCGGGCTACGTCGGCAAGGCGCCGATCTCCCGGGGGTGCCGGCCGTAGTGGCGGGCCAGGATCCGCTCGGACGCGCGGACGCCCCATCGCTCGAGGCGGGCCCGACCACCTGGAAGGCGTCCCACCACCTGGTAGCGCAGCACGTTGAGCGGGAGCAGGTAGGCCACCGCCCACGGCGGCCGGAGGGGCAGCCCCAGCTCGGACATGCTCTGCGGTCCGAGCAGCACGGTCATCAGGCTGAGCAGCCGTTCGCGAGCCAGGCGCCCGCGTACCCGCGCGAACCGGCCGAACGCCAGGTCGCGCTGCGCGTCGACGATCGCCTCGGCCAGCAGGGGGCCGGCCTCGGAGATGTCGGCCTGCGCCAGCAGCAGGTGGTAGTTGATCCGGTGCCGCTCCCGCTCGGAGTCGACCAGCAGGTCGTCGTCGACGCCGATCAGCCAGCCGACGTACCGCCACAGGTGCATCACCGCCCGCGAGTCGGCGCGCGAGACCGGCACGCCCAGCGCTCGTACTCCGAGCAGCACGACCGCGTCGAACAGGCCCAGGGTGGCGGCCTGGTCGGCCTGGTTGATCGGCAACCCCCAGCGCTCGACGTCCCACCGCGGCGCGAACCGTTGGTTGACGAGCGCGTGCATCGCCCGGACGTGCAGGGTGAGCCGCCAGGCCTCGCCGCCGGGGCGCAGCGCTCCGGGTTGGGACAGCGAGACCGTCCACTTCTGGGTCTCCGCGAGCCGGAGCACGGTCAGGTCACCGCTCAGCCCGCCGGTCGCCACCAGGAGGTCGGTCGGACCGCCGAAGCGGTAGCCGCCGATCAGGGACAGCACGACGAGGATGTCGGCGGCGTTCTGCCCGAACCGTCGGTAGGCCCGCGCTCCCCTCGCCACCAGGTCCCAGTCGACCCAGTCCGGAACCTGCGAGGTGGTCTCGAAGAACTCGACCAGCGCCGGCGCCGGGTCGTCCATCACGGCCAAGCCGTCGTGCAGCGCCGTACGGAAGTCGTCCATGGTGACCCTGCCGTGCTCACCCGCTCGCAACCGCATCGCATCCGCGAGCCGGCCGCCGAGCTCGTCGCGGGTCAGCATCTTCGCGCCGATCCGGTCCATCAGGTCCTCGTCCACGGCGCCGATCCGCGCTGCCAGCCGCAAGGGCCGGCCCAGCCTGCGACCGCGCTCCTCAGCCTCGCGGAACCTGGTCGGAAAGCGGTGCGTGGTCACTGTCACCATTCCATGGTGACGCGAGCGATCGCTCGCATACAATTCGCGTTGTGCGCAAGCAGCCCCAGCAGAAGCGGTCCCGGGCGATGGTCGAGCGGATCATCTCGGCCGGTCGCGAGGTGCTGCTCGGCGACGGCTATGACGGATTCTCCACCAACCGGATCGCTGCCCGGGCCGGAGTCAGCCCCGGCTCGCTCTACCAGTACTTCCCCAACAAGGAGGCGATCATCGACGCCGTGCTCGAGCAGTACGGCGACGACCTGGCCGAGCGGGTGGCGGCCGCGCTGGGTGACCGGCTCGGCGACACCGGCCCCCGGATGATCCGGGACACCGCGGACGCGCTGCTCACCGCCCTCGAGAAGGACGTCGGGCTGCTGCGGGTCAGCACCGAGGAGCTGCCGGCCACCCGGCACGGCGACCGGCTCGCCGCCTTGGAGCGACGGGTGCAGGAGCTGTGCGTGGCCTACCTGGCCGGGCGCCGGGACCTGCTGCGGTCCAGCGACCACGCGACCTCCGCCTGGGTGCTGGTGCTGTGCGTCGAGACGCTCACCGTGCGCTACGTGCTGGACGCCCCGGACATCCCCAGGGACGTGTTCCTCGACGAGCTCACGGCCCTGTGCCAGGGCTACCTGGCCCGATAGCGCCCCCGCGGGAGGGGCGTGCCGTGGGCCACGCGAAGCGCCCATGACTGCCGTGCGGGGCGCTATGTTCCCGACCGTGACCGACGCCGTCGCCGAGCTCGTGCGTGAGCTGCGGGCCGAGCTGCCCGCCGCGGTCGCCGCGGCCACGGCCGAGGACGCCGACGGGCTCTGGGTCGAGCTGGTGCCGTTGCTCCGGGCGCTGTCGCCGGAGGGCCTGACGAGGGTGGCCGGTCTGGTCACGGATCTCGACCCGGCGGCGCTGGACCGGCTGCTGCGCGAGGCCGTCGACACTCCGAGCACCCTGTCCACGCTGCTGGAGCTGTTCCACCGGATGGACGCCGAGCGGCGTCAGGTCGTGGTCACCGCGATCGACGGGGCGGACCGCGACCTCGGCGAGACGTTGCTGGCCGCCCTCACGGACCCGGCCGACATCGCCCGCCTGGTCCCCCTGGTGCCCGACGACGTGATGGCCGCCGTACGACGGGCGGCGGAGCGGGCCGGCCTGACCGCCGAGCTCGACGGGGCGCTCGCCCACGCGCATGCACAATGACGTGGGGCGGCCGACCTCGCCCGGCTACCGCTCCACGCGTGCGACGGCGCCCTTCTCCAGCGGACCCACAAACGTCGCGTCCAGGAACTGCTGCTTTTCGTGGTAGCGACCGGCGAGAGGGTGGGTGCCCTGGACCGTCCAGTCGACGTCGTCGACCACCCGAGCGAAGAACTTCCACTGCGTCTCTGCGCTCTGCAGGAACCCGAACAGCTCTCGTCTGACCTCGCGCACGTCCACGGCAGCGCTCCTTCATCCGGCGGACCTCTCACGGTGGCAGCCGGCGGGTAGGGGTCAACGCCCGAGACCAGTGGAGCCCGGGACTCAGATGTCCTCGGGCACAGCGAGCACGAGCCCCTCGGGACGGGCGTCATCGCCCTTGCGGTCGGGACTCGCCCGGGTTGGAATGGCGGACACCGCAAAAGAGCCAGCAGGAGGCCAGGTTGTTCGCCGACGACTACCCACGGTTTATCGAGCTCAGCGATCTCGCACCAGAAGGGCCGGACCGACGCAGCGCCATCGAGCTGCAGCGGAACCGGATGAACGAGCGCTACGAGGCGATGTTCGCCAGCAACCGGGACATCTTCCAGGGGGCGCGGGTACTCGATCTGGCCAGTCACGACGGGCGATGGTCGTTCGCTGCGCTGAAGAGCGGGGCGGCGCACGTGACCGGGGTCGAGGTCAGGCAGAGCCTCATCGACAGGGCCCAGGAGGCCTTCGCCTTCTATGGCCAGGACCCGGAGACCTACCGCTTCGTACGCGGCGATCTCTTCGAGGTGTTGGCCCGGGAGAAGTTCGACGTCGACGTGGTGCTGTGCTTCGGGTTCCTGTACCACACGTACCGGCACACGGAGCTGATGTACCGCCTTCACAACCTGGCCCCGACCCACATGATCGTCGACACGATGGTCACGCCTGACCTGCAGGAGAAGACCCTCAGGGTGGTTCGCGAACGTGACGTCGCGGACAGCCGCAGCGCCGCTCAGGACGAGTATGCGGTGGGTCGCGTACTGGTGCTGCGGCCCTCGCTGCCCGCGCTTCAGATGCTGCTGCGCGCCTACGGGTTCGAGATCGAATCGCTGTACGACTGGAAGGGCAGGCTGGCCGGCCGGCCGCCCGCGCCCGGTCTCAAGGGCTACGCGAAGGGCGCGCGCGTGAGCGTGCGGTGCCGCTCCCGCGAAGCGGCCAAGGCAGCCGGATGGGAGCCGGTGGCTCCGTTCCGGTTCGCCGCGGATTCACGACCGCGCACGGACGCGCGCGCCAAGGTCTCGACACCGCCCCCCGCGCAGTCGGCCGGTGGATGGCGCGCGCGCGTCAACACGACCCTGGCCAGAGCCACGGGCTACGAGTTGCGGCGAGCAGCCACCAAGCGTTGACAGGTGCCGCCGAGGGTCGATGGCCTGAATAGCAAGAACCCCGCACCTCGTGGAAGCTTCGGTGCAGGGCTCTTTGTGGCAGGTAGTGGATTCGAACCACTGTAGGCATTGCCGGCTGATTTACAGTCAGCTCCCTTTGGCCGCTCGGGCAACCTGCCGGGGAATCGCCGTTGTCCAAGCGGGACTTGGCCGGTCGGCGACGAGGCGAAACAATAGCGCAGCCCCACCGGCAGACGGAAAACGCTGAACCCCCCGACAGGAGACACCAGGCATGGCCGACTCGTCGTTCGACATCGTGAGCAAGATCGACCGGCAGGAGGTCGACAACGCTCTCGGCCAGGCCGCCCGCGAGATCGCCACCCGCTTCGACTTCAAGGGCACGGGTGCCACCATCGAATGGCAGGGCGAGAAGGCCATCGAGATCACCGCGTCCGCCGACGACCGGGCCTCGGCCGTGCTCGACGTGTTCAAGCAGAAGCTGGTCAAGCGCAACGTGAGCCTGAAGATCCTGGACGCGTCCGAGCCGCGCCCCTCCGGGCAGCAGTCGAAGATCGGGATCGCGCTGAAGGAGGGCATCTCCTCGGAGGACGCCAAGAAGATCTCCAAGCTGATCCGCGACGAGGGCCCCAAGGGCGTCAAGGCGCAGATCCAGGGCGACGAGCTGCGGGTGTCGTCGAAGAAGCGCGACGACCTCCAGGCCGTGATCTCGCTGGTGAAGGCGCAGGACTACGAAGTGGCGCTGCAGTTCGTGAACTATCGATGAAGGCCCGCCCCGGCGCCTCGGTCGAGATCGAGGCGCCGCTCGACCTGGTCTGGCAGGTCATGCTCGACACCGAGTCATACGGCGAGTGGAACCCGTTCGTCGAGCGCGTGGAGACACCCGCGCCGCCCGCCGTGGGCAACCCGATCGTGCTGCACGTGCGCTGGGCCAACGGCCGCACGACGCGATCGCCGGAGCGGATCACGACGATCGAGTCGCCGGCGACGGATTCCGGCGTCACCACCGCGCGGCTCTCCTACCGCTACGTCGGCCTGCCCGCCAGGCTCCGGCTGCTCAGCGCCGTACGCCACCAGCGGCTGACCCAGCGGCCGGGCGAGCCGACGTCCTACGACACCGTCGAGGAGTTCGACGGTCCGCTGGTCCGCCTCGCCGGACCCGGCCGCGTCGCCGACGGCTTCCGCCGGCACGCCGACGCGCTCAAGAAGCGCGCCGAATCACTCGTCTCCGCCGGTTGACCCTGCGCTTGTAACAAGCCGGACGGCGCGCCTTCCCAGCCGCGCTGTGACAGTAGTACTGTCACGATGCTCCCATCCGGAAGGCGTCATGACCACTCCCCTCTCTCGCCGCGGCCTGCTCGCCGGCGGCGCCCTCGCCTCGACCGCCACCGTTGCCGCGCCGGCGTTCGCGGCCCGACCCGGCCGGAAGGTCGCTGTCCTCGGGGGCGGCATGGCCGGGCTGACCGCGGCCCACGAGCTGGCCGAGCGCGGCTTCAAGGTCACCGTCTACGAGCCGAGCGCGTGGGGCGGCAAGGCCCGCAGCATCCCCGTCGCCGGCACCGGCCGCGGGGGCCGGCGCGACCTGCCCGGTGAGCACGGCTTCCGGTTCTTCCCGGGCTTCTACCACCACGTGCCGGACACGATGCGGCGGATCCCGTTCGGCCGCGGCACCGTGGGCGACCACCTCGCCCATGCGACCAACGGCAAGTTCCTGCGCGCGGGCGAGCGCGCCGACGGGTTCATCTTCGGCATCGGCCCCGACCCGATCCAGCTGCTCACCGTCGACGGGCTGCGCCGCTACCTGCTCGACAACCTGTCCGGCCGTACCGTCCCGCCCCACGAGCTCGTCTACTTCGTAGAGCGGCTGCTCGTCTTCCTCACCAGCTGTGACGAGCGCCGGCTCGGCCAGTGGGAGAAGGTCAGCTGGTGGAAGTTCGTGGGCGCCGGGTCGAGGTCCCGTGAGTACCAGCGAGTGCTGGCCGCCGGGTTGACCCGCAGCCTGGTCGCCGCGAAGGAGACCCTGGCCAGCACCCGCACGATCGGCAACATGGGCGAGGCGTTCGTGATGAACATCCTCGGCCGCGGCAACGACGGCGCGCTGGACCGGGTGCTCGACCTGCCGACCAACGAGGCCTGGATCAACCCCTGGATGCGCCACCTGCGCCACCTCGGCGTCAGGTTCGTGCACGGCCAGCGCCTGGAACGGTACGACGTCGGCAGCGGCCGGATCCGCGCGGCCTGGCTCACCGACGCTGCCGGACGGCGTACACGCGTCGAGGCCGACTGGTTCGTCAGCGCGATGCCGGTCGAGCGCGCCCGGCGCACGCTCACCCACGACGTCTACCGGCTCGACCCGTCGCTGCGCCGGCTCGACGACCTCTTCACCGACTGGATGGTGGGCATCCAGTACTTCCTCAAGAAGCCGGTCGACATCGTCCACGGGCACATCACGTTCCTCGACGCACCCTGGTCGCTGACGGCGCTCACCCAGGGTCAGTTCTGGGAGGACCGCCGGATCGCGCGCGACTACGGGAACGGCCGGGTCAGGGACATCCTGTCGGTCGACATCTCGAACTGGAACGCGCCCGGCATCCTCTACGGCAAGCCCGCCAAGCAGTGCAGCCCCCGCGAGGTCGCCCGCGAGGTGTGGGCCCAGATCCGGCAGCACCACACGGCCGCCAAGAGCCTGCCCGAGGGGATCGTGGAGTCGTGGTTCCTGGACCCGGGGGTGCAGTGGCACCCGAAGATGGGGCGCAACACCAACGCCACCCCGCTGCTGGTCAACACGGTCGACTCCTGGCGCAAGCGGCCGACCGCGGTCACCGGGATCCCCAACCTGCTGATGACCGGCGACTTCGTGCGCACCGACATCGACCTGGCCACCATGGAGGGCGCCAACGAGTCAGCGCGTACGGCGGTCAACGCGATCCTCGACGAGGTCGGCTCGAGGGCCGAGCGGGCCGCGACGTACCGCCTCTACGACCCGCCGGAGTTCAAGCTGCTCAAGCAGGTCGACGCCCAGCTCTACAAGGCGGGGCTACCCAACGCGCTCGACGTCGTCTGACCGCACCGGCCGGGGCAGGCGCAGCGCCGCCCACACGGCGAAGCCGAAGATCGCGAGGCCGCAGAGGATGTCCGCGACGATGTGGGTCTGCCGCCACCACACCATGTCGGTCGCGCCCCTGACGGTGTAGTGGCCGAAGCCGATCAGCCCGCTGACGGAGTAGCCGGTCAGCGCGACGCACGCCGCGGTGATGCTGCCGCGGAACCACAGCCAGAGGCCGAGCACCCCGAGCGCCGTGAACACGAACCACGACCCGCCCACCTGCGCCGCCGTGGGTGCGATCAGGGCGTCCGGGCCGGGTTCAGGGTAGGCCTCGTAGTTGACGTAGTTGTCCGTGTAGTGCACGACCGACACCACGAACGCCGTACCGAACAGCCACAGCAGGACCCGAGTTGCTTGCTGATACGTCACGAGACCAGGGCTACCACGACCTTCCCCCGTCACGCATACGTCCTGCGACGTAGATCGTGGTAGCCCTGCCCGTCAGACGGCCACCATGGCCGGGACGGTGATCGCACCGACCGCGGGAGTGAGCCACACCTGTACGCCCTCTTCGAGCTCCATGGACCTCTGGTGCGTCCTGGTGAGGACGACCTGCACGTCGTCACCGGCCTCCGTGGTCACCACGAGCCGGACCTCGAAGCCGACCCGCAGCTGGCGGGTGATCCTGCCGGTCACGGCCCCGGCGGCTCCGGGAGTCGTCGACACCTCGATGTCGTGCGGCCGCAGCTGCACGTCACCGAGCCGGGTGACCTGACCCAGGAAGCCCATCACGAAGTCGTTGGCGGGCTTGTCGTAGAGCTCGTCGGGCGTGCCGATCTGCTCGACCCGGCCCTCGTTGATCACCACGATCTCGTCGGCGACCTCCATCGCCTCCTCCTGGTCGTGGGTCACGAAGACGGTGGTCACGTGCACCTCGTCGTGCAGCCTGCGCAGCCACTCGCGCAGCTCCTTGCGGACCTTCGCGTCGAGCGCCCCGAAGGGCTCGTCGAGGAGCAGCACCTTCGGCTCCACCGCGAGCGCGCGGGCGAGCGCCATCCGCTGCCGCTGCCCGCCCGAGAGCTGGGAGGGCAGTCGGTGACCGAACTGCGAGAGGTGGACCAGCTTCAGCAGCTCGTCGACCCGCGCGGCGATCTCGTCCTTGGGGCGCTTGCGGATCTGCAGCCCGAACGCGACGTTCTTGGCCACCGTCATGTGCTTGAACACGGCGTAGTGCTGGAACACGAAGCCGACGTTGCGCTTCTGGGGCGGCAGCTTGGTGGCGTTGGTGCCCTCGATGGAGACGCTTCCGGTGTCGGCCGAGTCCAGCCCCGCGATGATCCGCAGCAGCGTGGACTTGCCCCCGCCCGAGGGGCCGAGCAGAGCGGTCAGCTGGCCGGTCGGCAGGGTGACGTTGACGTCGTCGAGCGCGACGAAGTCACCGAAGCGCTTGGAGACGCCGGATACCTCGATGCTCATTTGCTTGACTCCTTGGGACGGAGGATGGAGACCACGACGATGCAGAGCACGCTGACGAACGCGAGCACGAACGACACGGCGTA
>DASTDJ010000261.1:0-17711 GCA_035710425.1 Nocardioides sp. | reverse complement strand
ACGGCCGCAAGGCCGCGCCCGGCACGATCCGCGGCGACCTGTCGCTGTCCAACCGCGAGAACCTCGTGCACGGCTCCGACTCCGCCGAGTCGGCCGAGCGCGAGATCGGGATCTGGTTCCCGAACCTCTGATCGGCCGCCGCCTACGCTGACCGGCGTGGAGATGCACGAGGTGCTGCGCGGCCTGGTCGAGCAGCTGGGTCCGGAGGTCTTCGACGACCCGGACAACTTCCGGGGTGCTCTCGATGACGTGCTCGACGAGGAGGCGAGCCTGGGCGAGCAGAACCTCGTCGTCGACGCGGTCCGTCTGGGTGCCTACGCCTCGATGGTCACCATGCTGGGCCAGGGCGGCGCCCCCGCCTCGACGGTGGCGCAGGCGGGCGCGATGCTGGCGCGCGACCGAGGCGGCCACGACCGCGCCAGCGCGAGCTGGGCGTGTGCGTGCCTGGCGTACGCCATCGGTGCGGTCGACGAGGCCGAGGTGCGTCGCTACCGGACCGCGCAGGCGCCGCCCCCGCCGGCGTACTCCCCGCCCCCGCCGGCTCCTCCGCCTACGCCTGTGCCTGCGCCGCTTCCCGTGGCCGAGCCGACCCGGCCGCGTGGCCAACGGTTGGTGCCGCTGCTCGTGGCGGTGGCCGTGCTGCTGGCGGCCGCGGCGGGTGTGGTCGGTGCCTCGCTGCTGAGCGGTGACGACGACGCGCCAGGCACCAACGCGGCCTCCGATCCGCCTACCTCGTCGGCGCCGACCGAACCGACCTCGCCGACCACCTCACCTCCGACCACGTCGCCCACGACCCAACCGACCACGGAACCCCCGCCCGGGCCCCCACCGGTGACCACGACCGTGCAGTACACGTGCGGCAGCAGCGGGACCGGTGACTGCTTCCTCAGCGAGCGAGTCTCGCCCGACGCCGCGACCGAGCTGATCGCCAACCACGACGAGGGCAGCACGATCCGCGTGGAGTGCCAGGTGGTCGGCCAGGCGGTCTCGTCGTCGGTGCTGGACACCTCGTCCCGCGTCTGGGCCCGGACCACCGACGGCGGATACGTGGCGGCGATCTTCCTCTCCGGCATCGACAAGTTCCGCGTGACGACGCCGTGCTCGTGAGCCCGGCGCGACTGCTGGCCGCGGCAGCACTGCTGGTGGCGCTCGGCGGGTGCGCGAACGACGACGAGGAACCGGCGGCCGAGCCGACGCCCGCCCCGCCGGCGCCGACGCGGACGCCGACGCAGCCCTCCGCCGAGCCTCCTCCGCCGACGGAGTCGACGCCGCCGCGGCCGACGTACCGCTCCGCCGTCCGTCGGCTGACCCGTGAGGAGCAGGCCGCGATGACCGGGGTGTCGTGGCGGCCCGGTTGCCCGCTCCCGCTCGAGCGGCTGCGCGTCGTACGCATGAACCACTGGGACTTCGCGGGGAAGGTACGGCGCGGCGCCCTGGTCGTCCGCGACGACGTCGCCGAGGAGGTGGCGGAGATCTTCGGCCGGCTCTTCAGGGACCGCTTCCCGATCCGCAGGATCACGCCCATCGACGCCTACGACGGAGACGACTTCACCTCGATCGAGGCCGACAACACCTCCGCCTTCAACTGCCGCGCGGCCACCGGCTCCTCCGAGTGGTCCCACCACGCCTACGGCATCGCCATCGACCTCAACCCGCTCGAGAACCCGTACGTCCTCGACGGCCGAACCAGCCACCCCGGGTCAGTGACCTACCTCGACCGGGACCGCGTGCGCCCCGGGATGGTCGTCGAGGGTGATGCCGTGACCCGTGCCTTCGCCGCCGCCGGCTGGCACTGGGGTGGCGAGTGGACCGACCCCGTCGACTACCAGCACTTCTCGAAGCTTCCGGAGGACGCGGATCCGAACGACGGCTGAGCGCTAGACCTGAGCGCCGGTGATCACGTCGCCGCGGTTGACGTCGTGCTTCGCCACCCCGTCGAGCAGCAGTCCGACGTTGTCGCCCGCGCTGGCCTGCTCGGCGGTGCGGCGGAACTGCTCGATCGCGGTCACGGTGGTCGTGATCGGACCGGCCGACCTGGTGACGGTGACCGACGTGCCGGTCCGGATCGTGCCCGTCGCGATCCGGCCGGTGACGACGGTGCCGCGCCCGGTGATCGAGAAGACGTCCTCGATCGTCATCGAGAACGGCCCGCTCGGGGTCACGGAGACCGGCTCGGCGGCCGCCTGCAGCTCCTCGAGCGACCGCTCTGCCTCCGACTTCTTCCGGTGCCAGAACGCCATGGCCGCGAGCCTATCCACAGAAAGGCCCGCGCCGGTTTCGCCCGGCTCCGGCCGGGCAGCCTCCCCGCATGGATCAAGAACGGCGCGACGAGCCGATCGGCGACCCCTTCTTCCGCGAGCTGCGGCGGCGTCATCCCGAGGTCGACATCGTGCTGCTGCCACCGGAGCCACCGCCCGCGGCCGCTGACGCCGAGGCCGAGGAGGCGGCCGCCGAGGAGCTGATCCGGGTCGGCACCCAGGCCCGACAGCTGTGGAGCGCGATCGCGCCTGAGTCGTCAGACGGACCCGAGGTGCGCTTCCGGTTCGGCGGCGACGCGTCCAGCGTCCGTCCGGTCTCGACGCTCACGACCCGGCGCGACGACGGATACGAGGTGCTGGTCCGGCTCCGCCACGAGCTGGAGAGCGACGGGTGGGACGTCCGCCGGCCGGACGGCACGGTCGAGCGACTGACCGGCGTCCTCGACGCGCTCGACGTCTCCGCGTCGTACGCCGAGGCCCTCGGCGTCCTCGCCTTCACGATGAGCGGCCCATCGGTGACGGTCGGGGCCACCCGGGCCCGCGAGCTCACCGCGTCCGGACGGACCCGCTGATGGAGGTCGTGCCCGTCTCGGTCGGAGTTGCCTCTCGCGCCTGGGACGAGCAGCACCTCGACCTCGCGGCAGCCTCGCGTCAGATCGACCGGGCCGGCAGCGACGGCTTCACGGCCGCCGTCTCCGGCACCGCGGCCCGGTTCTCCGGTGCCTGGACCCGGTTCGCCGGCGACCTCGGCACCGACTGCGAGTCGCGGGCCGACGGCCTGCGCGCCGCGATCACGGAGTACGTCGCGACCGACGACCTGAGCTTCCACGAGCTGCTGGCGCTCGGTGCCTACCTCACCGAGACCCGATGACCACGGTGACCGTGCCGGCCGAGCCGCGGACGGTGCCGGCGCTGGTCGTCGACCCTGAAGCCATCCGCGGCTGCGGGGCCGACCTGCGCGCCGCGTCCGCGCAGATCGACGACCTCGGCACCTTCGTCGCCGGTGGCGCCCGGATCGGTGACTGGACCGGGCTGGGCGCGACGTCCTACCACGACGCGATCGGCCCGACCGGGCGCCGGGCCGACGCGATGTCGCTCGCGCTGCGGGCGGTGGCCCGGCGCGTCGACGCCCACGCCGACGAGATGGCCCGGCTGCGGACCGGCCGCGACGACCTGGTCGACGCCCGCACCGACCTCATCAGGGCGATCGCCACGCTCCGGGCTGAGATCGCGGCTGCGACCGAGGCCGACGCCGTGCGCCTCCAGCTGGAGTCCGACGGGCTGGCGCGGCGGGTGACCGCCTTCGAGCAGGACCTGACGACCTGGGTGGACGCGGTCGGTGCCGAGGAGACGGCGATGGCCGAGGCGTTCGACCGGGTGCTCACCCTCGAGCAGGTCGAGCGCGCCTACGGTGGCGTCGCCGACCCCGCCGACGGGGCCCTGGCGACCAAGCCGCCGGCCGGCGCCACGCCGGAGGCGGTCAACGACTGGTGGGACGGTCTCACGCGTGAGCAGCAGCTCGCGGTGGTCGTGGCCGCGCCGGGGGCGATCGGCAACCTCCCCGGCATCCCGGCCCGCGACCGGCACGCCGCCAACACGGTCGCCCTCGACCGCGACCTCGCGGATTGGGGGTCGCTCCACCCCGACCTGCTCACCGACGACGAACGCAGGTGGCTCGACAACGCGCGCGCAGCCGACGAGGCCAGGCGCGAGATCGCCTCCCGCGCCGACCCCGCCACCGGCGAGCCGATCACCGCCCAGGTCTACCTCTACGACCCGGCTGCGTTCGACGGTGACGGGCGGATCGCGGTCTCGGCCGGCGACCTCGGCACCGCCGACAACGTCGCCGTCGTCGTCCCCGGGCTGGGCACCGATGCCACGAGTGCGCCCTACCACGCCGACCGAGCCGCGACGCTCTACGAGGCCGCCCGCACCCTCGATCACCACCAGACCAACGCGACGCTGTTCTGGATCGGCTACGACGCGCCCGACAACCTGCCCTGGGAGGACGGCTGGGACGCCGCCGGGGTGGTGCGCGAGGACCTCGCCGAGGCCGGAGGCGCCCGGCTCGCCGACACCGTCGACGGGCTGCGCGCGAGCCGCGACGGCGAACCCGCCCACCTCACCGCGATCGGGCACAGCTACGGCTCGACCACGGTGGGCCACGGCGCTCACGACGAGGGTCTCGCCGTCGACGACATCGTGGTCGTGGGCAGCCCCGGGCTGGGCGGCGACACGGAGCACGCCAGCGAGCTCGGCATCGACCCCGGCCACGTGTGGGCGGGTGCCAACAGCAACGACCCGGTGGCCGACCTCGGCAACCACGGTGCGTTCCACCTCGAGGTGCTCGGCGGCCTCGGCCTCGGCGACGACCCGGTGGAGGACGACTTCGGGGCCCACCGGTTCCAGGCCGAGTCGACCAGCAGGGGCGGCCCCAACCCGTTCCTCGACCACTCGAAGTACTTCGACCACGACACCGAGTCGCTCGCCAACATCACCCGGATCGTCAACGGCGACTACGACGCGGTCCGGCACGCCGACCACGTGTACGACCCGTGGCTCGGTGGCCCGGAGGATCCCGAGGCCCAGCGCCGGCCGACCGCGCCGAACACGTTCGACGGCTGACGACGCGCCCGCCACGCCCGGCGTGCCTCCACTGATCCGGGGGTTGTGAAACCTACGCTCGGATCGGGTCCGGTGGGTGCGTGCGCACGCCGTCCCGCCCCGCGTTGGTCAGGGAGGGTCCCTGAGCGCGGGTCTTCCCCGAAAGCGCGCGCCGGAGCCACCGTGAGGCCTGCGCATGGCGAACAGCTTCATCGGCCGGGACATGGCCGTGGATCTCGGCACCGCCAACACGCTTGTCTATGTCCGGCGCAAGGGCGTCCTCCTCGACGAACCCAGTGTGGTGGCGCTCAACGACACCACCGGTGAGGTGCTCGCCGTCGGCCACGAGGCGAAGCGGATGATCGGCCGCACTCCCGACAACATCACCGCCATCCGTCCGCTCAAGGACGGCGTGATCGCCGACTTCGACGCGACCGAGCAGATGCTGCGGTACTTCATCCAGCAGGTGCACCGCCGCCGCTACTTCGCCAAACCGCGGATGGTGATCTGCGTGCCGAGCGACATCACGCCGGTCGAGCAGCGGGCGGTCAAGGAGGCGGGCTACCAGGCGGGCGCGCGCCGGGTCTACATCGTCGAGGAGCCGATGGCCGCCGCGATCGGCGCCGGGCTCCCCGTGCACGAGGCGACGGGCAACATGGTCGTCGACGTGGGCGGCGGCACCACCGAGGTGGCCGTCATCTCGCTGGGCGGCGTGGTCACCTCCCTCTCGATCCGGATCGCCGGCGACGACCTCGACCAGGCGATCGCCGCCTGGATGAAGAAGGAGCACTCCCTGATGCTCGGGGAGCGCACCGCCGAGGAGGTCAAGATGACCGTCGGCTCGGCGTTCCCCTCGTCGAGCGAGCCCGAGGCCGAGATCCGCGGCCGCGACATGATCTCCGGCCTGCCCCGCACGGTGGTGGTCTCCAGCGTCGACGTCCGGCTGGCGATGGAGGAGCCGCTGCACGCGATCGTCGACGCCGTCCGGGCCACCCTCGACCAGACCCCGCCCGAGCTCGCCGGCGACATCATGGACCGCGGGATCGTGCTCACCGGCGGCTGCGCGCTGCTGCGCGGCCTCGACGAACGGCTGCGGCACGAGACCGGGATGCCGGTGCACGTCGCCGAGAACCCCCTGGTGTCGGTGGCGATGGGCGCGGGCCGGTGCGTCGAGGAGTTCGAGGCACTGCAACAGGTGCTGGTCACGGAGCAGCGGCGGTACTGACGTGGCCTCGCAGAAGACCCCCTCCCGCGGTCTCGTCGTCGCGCTCGTCCTCGCGAGCGCCAGCCTGATGACGCTCGACGCGACCACCGACGACGGCTCGGCGGTCGATCCGGTCCGCCAGGCGGTGGGCGAGGTGTTCGGCCCGATCGAGGCCGGCACCACCGCGGTCGTCCGGCCGATCAGCGGCGTCCCCGAGTGGTTCCGCGGGCGCGACTCGATGCGCGACGAGATCGACGACCTGGAGGCGGAGAACGCCGAGCTGCGGGCGAAGGTGCGCACCTCCGGGTTCGACCGCAACCGGCTGGCGGAGTACGACGGGCTGACCGCCGCGGCGGAGGACCTCGGCTACGCGCTGGTGCCGGCGCGGGTGATCGGGCTCGGACCCTCGCAGTCCTTCTCGGCCACGGTGACCATCGACGCCGGCTCGCGGGCCGGCCTGCACCCCGACATGACCGTGCTCAACAACGACGGCCTGGTCGGCCGGATCCTGCGCGTCACCCGCACCACCGCGACCGTGCTGCTGATCGTCGACGCCGACTCCACCGTGGGTGGCCGGGTCGGCGAGACCATGGACCTGGGCTTCCTCAGCGGTCAGGGCGAGACCAGCGACGACGCCGGGCTCGACCTGCGGCTCGTCGACCAGTCGGTGGTGCCGGCCCGCGACGCCACGGTCGTCACCTGGGGCAGCGACGGTGATGCGCCGTACGTCGCCGGAGTCCCGATCGGCCGGGTGGCCGAGGTCTACTCCAGCCTCCGCGACTCCTCGCAGCGCGCGGCCATCGAACCCTTCGTCGACTTCGCGGCGCTCGACCTGGTCGGAGTCGTGGTGCCATCCGGCTCCGAGAGCGACCGTGCGGTGATCGAGGCCGACGGGAGCCTGGGCCGATGAGCACGATGCGCGTGCTCGGCGCCACGGTGGCTCTCACCGTCGCCCTGGTGCTGCAGGTGTCGGTGTTCCCGCACTTCGCCTGGCACGGTGTCGTGCCCAACCTGGTCCTGCTGGTAGTGGTCGGCGCCGCGCTGGTGCGCGGCGCCGAGTTCGCGATGGTGCTCGGCTTCATCGCCGGCGTGCTCCTCGACCTGGCCCCGCCCGCCGACCACGTGGCCGGCCGCTGGGCCTTGGCCGTTCTGGTGGTCGGGTACGTCGCCGGCCGGGTCGCCCCCGACGTCCGGGCCTCGGCCGGGGCCGTGGTGGCGACGGTGGCCGCCTGCTCGTTCCTGGGCACGTCGGTCTTCGCGCTGAGCGGCCTGGTGCTGCGCGACCCGGCGGTCGGGATCCCCGACGTGCTCGAGGTGGTCGCCGGCGCCGTCGTGTTCGACGTGCTCGTGACGCCGCTCGTGCTGCCGCTGGTCATGGGGCTGTTCCGGCGGCTCGAGCCGGAACGGGCCGTCGCCCGATGACGCCGCTCAAGCTGCCGACGTCGCAGAAGAGCAGGCTGCGGCTGATCGTGATCCAGGCGCTGGTGTTCTCGCTGTTCGCGACGCTGTTCGTGCGGCTCTACTACCTGCAGGTGGTGTCGGGGGAGAAGTACCAGGGCAAGGCCGCCGCCCAGTCGGTGCGCGACATCGTGGTCCAGCCGCAGCGGGGCCTGATCGTCGACGCGATGGGCCGGCCGCTGGTGGCCAACCGGATGTCGTGGGTGGTCTCCATCGACCGCACCATGCTCGGCGACCTCGCGGAGCGTCAGCAGCGCCGGCTGGTCGAGCGGGTCGCAAAGACCCTCGGCGTGCCGCCCCGGACGATCAACCACCAGCTGGTCACGTGCGGTGACGAGGGCAGCCGGCCCGGTGTGTGCTGGAACGGTTCGCCGTTCCAGCCGGTCCCGGTTGCCGAGGACGTCGACCAGAACGACGCGCTGCGGATCCTCGAGCAGCCCGAGGACTACCCCGGCGTGCTCGTGGACGAGCAGACCGTCCGGGCCTACCCGCGCCCGTTCGGCATCAACGCCGCCCACGTCCTGGGCTACCTGAGCCCGATCACCGAGGAGGAGTACGACCGCGCGAGCCACGACGGCGACCGCTCGGTCAACGGCGCCTCGTGGGTCGGGCGGGCCGGCGTCGAGAAGGAGTACGACGCGTGGCTGCGCGGCATCCCCGGCTACCGCAGCGTCGAGGTCGACTCGATGGGCCGGGTGCTCGACGACGACGACGGCGCGCTGAAGAGCCAGCCCGGCGACACCCTGGTCACCTCCATCGACGCCCGGGTGCAGGGCGTCGTCGAGAAGCAGCTGGCGGAGATGATCCAGATCGCCAGGGCGACCCGCGACCCGGTGACCGGCCGCAACTACGTCGCCGACTCCGGTGCCGCGGTGGTGATGGAGGCCGACACCGGCCGGGTCGTGGCGATGGCCAGCCAGCCGACGTACGACCCCTCGGTCTGGGTCGGCGGGATCTCCCAGAAGCAGCTGTCGCGCCTCTACTCCGGCAAGGCCGGCACTCCGCTGCTCGGCCGGGCCACGCAGGGCCAGTTCGCACCCGGCTCCACCTGGAAGCCGTTCATGACCGCAGGTGCGCTCACCAACGGCTACGGGTTCGACACGCGGCTCAACTGCTCGTCGGCGTTCCAGGTGGGCAACCGGGAGTTCAAGAACTACGAGTCCGGCGCCTACGGCTACATCGGCTTCGACAAGGCGCTCGAGGTCTCGTGCAACACCTTCTTCTACCGCGTGGGCTACGACTTCTGGCAGCGGTTCGGCTCCGACGTCGACGATGTCGACGCGCGCGACCCGCTGGTCGAGGAGGCGCAGGAGTTCGGGTTCGGCAGCGAGACCGGTATCGACATGCCGGGTGAGGCCTCCGGCCGGATCGCCGACAGGAAGTGGAAGCGCGCCTACTTCGAGTCCCAGAAGGACTACTACTGCGACATCGCCGACAAGCCGCAGGACAGCAAGACCAGCGACTTCGTCTACCGCTTCGCCCAGGAGTTCTGCGTCGAGGGGTTCGCCTACCGTGCGGGTGACGCCGTGAACTTCGCGATCGGCCAGGGCGACACCATCGTCACCCCGCTCCAGCTGGCCAGGGGCTACGCCGCGATCGCCAACGGCGGCACGCTCTACGCGCCCAGGATCGGCAAGGCCATCGTCTCTCCCGACGGCACCGTCGTGCGTCGGATCGCTCCCAAGCAGGTCGGCACCGTCGACGTACCTGACTCGGTCATGGGCTACATCGACACCGCCCTGAAGGGGGTCACCAAGCAGGGCACGATGTCGTGGCGGATGACCGGCTTCCCGCTCGACGACGTGCCGATCCGCTCCAAGACCGGCTCGGCCGAGGTCTACGGCAAGCAGTCGACGTCCTGGGTCGCGTCGTACTCCGACGACTACGTCGTGGTGATGATGGTCAGCCAGGGCGGCACCGGGTCGGGGACGTCCGGCCCCGGCATCCGCAAGATCTGGGAGGCGCTCTACGGCGTCCGCGGCGACCGGGTCGTGCCCGACGACGCCGCGATCCCGGGCACCACGCCGCCGTCCGACCTCCCGACGTTCCGCGACGACGGCTCGATCCTTCCGCCGAAGGAGGACCGTCCGTGAACAAGCGCATGAACGGCGTGGACTGGCTGCTCCTCGGCGCGGTGCTGCTGCTCTGCCTGCTCGGCAGCCTGCTGGTGTGGTCGGCGACCAGCACCCGCGACGACCTGACCGGGGGAGACCCGAAGGCCTACCTCGAGAAGCAGGTCGTCAACGTCGCGATCGGCCTGGTGCTGATGCTGGTGGTGATGGCCACCGACCACCGGTGGGTGCGGATCCTGGCGCCGCTGTTCTACGCTGCGTCCGTCGCCGGGCTGGTCCTGGTGCTGACGATGGGCACCACCGTCAACGGCTCGCGGTCGTGGCTGATGCTCGGCGGGCTCTCCATCCAGCCGTCGGAGTTCGCGAAGCTGGCCGTCGTGGTCGGCATGGCCCTGGTCGTCGCGGAACGCTGCGAGGGTCGCTGGCGGGCCCGGGTCGGCATCGTCGACGTGACCACGATGCTCGCCGTGGCCGCGCTGCCGACCGCGCTGATCCTGCTCCAGCCCGATCTCGGCACGATGCTGGTGCTGGCGGCGACCGTCTTCGGGGTGCTGGCCGCGGCCGGTGCGCCCCGCCGCTGGCTCGGGATGCTCGCCCTCGGCGGCGCGGCGGCGGCGGTCGCCGCGGTGTCCGCGGGCTGGCTGAAGGACTACCAGCTCGACCGGTTCCTCGCGTTCACCAATCCCGAGCTGGACCCGCGGGGCGCCGGCTACAACGTCGAGCAGGCCCGGATCGCCGTCGGCAACGGCGGGATGTTCGGACAGGGGCTCTTCGACGGCTCGCAGACCCGCTCGGGGTTCGTGCCCGAGCAGCACACCGACTTCGTGTTCACCGTCGCCGGCGAGGAGCTCGGCCTGCTCGGGGCGGGCGTGCTGATCGCACTGCTCGCGATCATCATCTGGCGGGCACTGCTGATCGCGGCCCGCACCGACGACGTGTTCGGTCGGGTGGCCGCCGCCGGCATCGCGTGCTGGTTCGGGTTCCAGGCGTTCCAGAACATCGGGATGTGCCTGGGCATCATGCCGGTCACCGGAGTGCCGCTCCCGTTCGTGTCGTACGGCGGCAGCTCGATGTTCGCCGTGATGCTGGCCGTCGGCCTGCTGCAGAACATCCACCTGCGCGCGAAGTCGGCCCCAGCGGCCCGGCTGACACCGTCGCGGCGGGTCCTGGTGCGCGCCTGAACCAGCGACTTGGCAGGATGTGGCTCGTGCTCTCGATCCAGGTGCTGCCGCGTCGAGGAGTTCTGGCGCGCGCGGCACTGGCCACGGTCGAGATCATGACGCTGCTCGTCGCCGCCCACACCTGGGCCGGCGGGGAGCTGCCGGTGGCTGGATGGATGGTGGCGACCGCTGGTCTCGTCCTCGCCGCGAGCACGATGGTCCTCCGCGGCCGGCTGCCGCTCCGGGCGATGGTCCCGGCGCTGGTCGGCGCCCAGCTCCTGCTGCACTGCTGGCTGGTGGTGCTCGGTCCGACGTCCGGCCACGTGCACGGGCCGCACCTCGACCTCACCTGGCAGATGGTGCTGGCGCACGTGGCGGGAGGCCTCGGCACCGCGCTGATCTGGGAGCTGCGCCGCCGCGCGGTCGAGGTCGTGCTGACCTGGGCCGAGGTCGGGCTGATCCCGGTGCCCACCCCGCGCCGCACGGTGACGCGGCAGGCGCCGGTGCTGCCGCTGCGCCGCCCCCTCGTCGTCGTACCCCTTCGTGGACCTCCGGTCGCTCTCGGCTCCGCCGCCTGACCGACCCCTGTCCACACACTCATTCCACGAAGGACAACACATGCACGTCCCACGTACGCTCGCGCGCCTCGGCGCCACCGCCGGCGCCGCCGGCCTGCTCACCCTCGGCCTCGCCGCCCCGGCGTCGGCCCACGTCACCGTCACGCCGAGCGACACCGGCGCCGGCGCCTTCGTGGTGCTGACGTTCAGCGTGCCGCACGGCTGTGAGGGCTCACCCACCACGGGCATCACCATCCAGATCCCCGAGCAGATCCTGTCGGTCACGCCGACGCGCAACCCGCTGTACGAGGTCGAGAAGACCATGGTCCAGCTCGACGAGCCGATCGAGGACTCCCACGGCAACAGCGTCACCGAGCGGGTCGGCGACGTGACCTACACGGCGGACACGCCCCTTCCCGACGGCGAGCGCGACGCGTTCGAGCTCTCCCTGCAGCTTCCCGACGCCGCCGGCGAGACGCTCGCCTTCCCGGTGATCCAGCAGTGCGAGAAGGGCGAGACGGCCTGGGTGGAGACGCCCGCCGAGGGCCAGGACCCGGAGGAGCTCGAGCGGCCCGCGCCGAGCGTGACGATCACCGAGGCGACCGGCGACGAACACGGTGCCGCGGAGACGGTCACCGAGGAGGAGCCCAAGGCGGACGCCGCCGACGACAGCGATGACTCCGACGACGGCAACGGGGTCGCGATCGCGGGCCTGGTCGTCGGTGCGGTCGGCATCATCGTCGCCGGTACGGCGCTGGCCCGCACCCGCAAGCAGGGCTGAGCCGTGAGCCGGTCGGCCGCTCGGAGGTGGGCGCCTCGGGCGCTCGCCGCCGGGTGGCTGGCCGTGCTCGCGCTCGTGCTGGGTGCTCCGCCCGCCTCTGCGCACGCCACGCTGCTCTCCACCGACCCTGCCGAGGGTGAGGTGGTGGCGAAGACGCCCGACGTGGTCACGTTCACCTTCGACGAGCCGGTCTCGCTGACCGACGACTCGATCCAGGTGTTCGACGCCGCGGGCGAGCCGGTCGGCTCCTCCGCGAGCAGCGAGGACGAGATCGTCACCGCCGACCTGCCCGACGAGCTCTCGGCCGGCACCTACGCCGTCGCCTGGCGGGTGGTGTCGGCGGACGGGCACCCCATCAGCGGATCGCTGACGTTCTCTGTCGGCGCGCCCAGCGAGACCGTCGTCCCGCCCGACGTCGACTCCGACGCCGCGGCCGGGACCAAGGCCGACCTCGGCATCGCCCAGGGTCTCGGGTACGCCGGCCTCCTGGTCGCCGTGGGGTTGGTCGTGTTCTGCGCGTGGATGGTCGGCGACGTCCGGCTCCCGCCCGAGACCGTCGCCAGGCTGCGGAAGGTGCAGTGGTGGGCGGCCGGGGTGGCGGTCGGCGCCGCGGCCCTCGGCGTGCCGCTGGCAGGGTCCTACCAGCAGGGGCTCGGCATGGAAGGGCTCACCGACCCGGCGGCGTACGACCTGGAGCTGGTCGGCGACGACGTCCTGGTGCTCGCGCTGCAGGCCGTGGGGCTGCTCGCGGCCCTGCTGCTCCGCGAGCGCCGGGGGCTGGCGACCGCCGCGGCGGCCGTCGCTGTGTGGTCGCCGGCCTTGGTGGGACACACGCGCGCGTTCGAGCCGGTGTCGCTGCTGGTGGTCACCGATGCCCTCCACCTCAGCGCGGGCGCGATCTGGCTGGGCGGTCTCGTCGGCCTGGCGCTGACGTTGCCCGCGATCCGCGGCCGGCGCAGCGACGCGGTCGCGGTGGTCGCCCGGTTCTCCACGGTGGCTGCCGGGGTCCTGGCCCTGCTCGCGGCCAGCGGCACCGTGATGGGTTGGCGGATCATCGGGTCGTGGGACGGGCTGTTCGGCACGACGTACGGGCGGCTGCTGATGGTGAAGGTCGGCATCGCCCTCGTCGTCGTCATGATCGCCGCCTGGAACCGATGGCGGCTGCTGCCGCAGGTGACGAAGGCAGTGGGGCACGACCAGGGGGTGGCGGCGACCGGGCTGGTCCGGCGCACGGTGCTCGCCGAGGCGTGCCTGCTCTTCGCGGTGATCGGCGTGACCGGCTTCCTGGTCAACCAGCCGCCGCGGGAGCAGTCGGAGGCTGCCGCCCCCGCGCCCGGGACCGTGGAGAGCGCGGTGGTCGAGGACCTGCGGGTGCTGGCCACGATGACCCCGGGTGAGCGCGGCCCCAACACGGTGACCGTGCAGATCCAGGACCGGGCCGGTGACCCGGTCGACACGTTCGCGGCTCCCGAGATCTCCGTGGCCTCCACCACGGTCGACCTGGGCATCGTGCCCGCCGTACCCGTCGGCGCGGGCACCTACTCCGCCGACGTGACCGTCCCAGCTCCCGGCGAGTGGCGGGTGCAGGTCAGCCTGCGGGCCACGGAGTTCGACAACCCGGTGGTCACGCTCTCGTTCGAGGTGGAGTGACACCGGACTCCCGGTGTTGAAGCGGTGTCACCACCGAGGTGTTGACCGGAGAACCGGCGACTTCGTCTCAGTACGGTGATCCCGGAAAGGGGTTGCCGATGTCAGCCGGGAGGAACCGCGGGCCGATCCTCTTGCTGGAGTCGAGCACCTTGATCTCCGCGGTGGGCAACGGGGTGATGTTGGTCGCCCTGCCGTGGCTCGTGATCGAGCAGACCGGCAGCGCCGGTGCCGCCGGACTGGTGTCCGCGGCGGCGTTGCTCCCGCTGTTGGTGTCGAGCGTCTTCGCGGGGACCTTGGTGGACATCGTCGGCCGCAAGCCGACCGCCGTCGGCTCCGACATCCTCTCGGGACTGGCGGTCGCCGCAATCCCGCTGGTCGACCTGGTCTCCGGCCTGTCCCTCGGCTGGATCGTGGTCCTGGCCATGATCGGGGCCGCCTTTGACCCGGCCGGCTTCACCGCGCGGGAGACGATGCTGCCCGAGGCCGCCACGCGTGCGGGCTGGCGCCTCGATCGGGTCAACGGCATGCACGAGGCCCTCTTCGGCGTGGCCTTCATCATCGGCCCTGGGCTCGGCGGGCTCATGATCGGTTGGTTCGGTCCACTGACCGCGCTGTGGGTGACGGCGGGCGGGTTCGCCGCGTCGTCCGTCCTGGCGACACTCATCCGCGGACTTCCCGGAGCCGGGCGACCCCCGGAGCACGCGGCGATGGCCGGGGTCTGGCGCGGCACCGCCGAGGGATTCCGGTTCGTCTGGGGCGACCCGGCGCTCCGCTCGCTGGCACTGCTCACCTGCGCGATCGTCGCGGCATACCTTCCGTTCGAGTCCGTGATCCTCCCCGTCTACTTCGAGTCGCAGGGAGAGCCGGCGCGGCTCGGGCTGATCGTGACGGCCATGAGCGCCGGAGGCATCCTGGGCGCCGTCCTGCACGCACGCGTGGTCGACCTGGTGGGCCGGCGCGCCGTCTTCGTGTGGGCGGTCTTCACCGCGTGTGCCCTGCTCGGGGTGCTCGCGTTCTTCCCGCCCTTCTGGGTGATGGTCGTCGTCTCGTTCGCCGTCGGGCTCCTTTACGGGCCGGTGAACCCGATCGGCAACCTCGCCATGCAGGTACTGACCCCGGAGCAGCTGCGCGGGAGGGTAGTGGGCATCATCACCTCCACCGCGTACGCCGCCGGTCCGCTGGGGCTGCTCATCGCGGGGCCGCTCGTGGAGTGGCAGGGCGTCCGCACGGCGGCGCTCGTCTTCGCCGCCCTGATCATCGCGGCTGCCGCAGCGGGATTCTTGATGCCCGGGCTGCGGCGGCTGGACGACCTCGACGTCCGGCTGGCCGTGCCGAGCGAAACCGAGCCGGGAGAGTCCGCGCCCGACGCGAGCGGTCCCTGAGCGCTGGGAGATCCGAGCCCTGGTTGTCTGGGAGCGGCCCCGGGTTCACGCGCGCTGGTCGAGGAGGAGCCAGCGGCCTGAGCCCGCTTGCCGTGTCAGCCGGTAACAAGTCTTGGGGTCCCGGACACTTCTCCCATATGACCGAACATCGAGACGTCCGCGAGTTCACCGAGGTCTGGCAGCGCGACGGGCCGCGTGTGGCGGCGTACGCGCGCCGGCACGTCGTGGCCAACGACGTGTCGGACGTGGTCGCCGAGACCTTCCTGCACGCCTGGCGACGATGGGCCGACGTGCCACGGCCGCCACTGCCCTGGCTGATCGGCGCTGCCCGCAAGGTGGTGGGCAACGAGCGCCGCGGCGAGGGTCGTCGGCGGGCGTTGGAGCACCGCATCGTCCTGCTCGGCGATGCCGCGCGGTCGGCGGAGGACGCCGGCCTGCTCGCCACCGACCGGATGACGGCGCTGGCGGCTCTCGCCGCGCTGCCGGAGCAGCAGCGGGAGGCCCTGCTGCTCGTCGCCTGGGACGGACTCACCCCGGACCAGGCAGCGGCCGTCATGGGTGTGCGTCCCGGGACGTTCCGGGTACGGACACACCGAGCCCGATCCGCGGCCCAGCAGGCTCTCGACCTCTCCGAACCTCCTGCGCGGCTCGCCCGAGTGAGCCTCTCGACCGCCCCGAAAGGTGGCATCTAGTGAACGAGCACTCCATCGACGACCGGATCACCGCCCTCGCTCCGCTCGCGGAGCAGCTCGACCAGGAATGGGCAGAGTCCACGCTCGCACGCATCGTCGCCGACGAGTCCCCGCGGCAGGCCCCGCGGCGGACTCGACGCCGGGTCGCTGCGATCGCGGTCACCGGCGCCCTCACCCTGACCACCGGTGCAGCGGTCGCGGCGGCGGCGGGCGAGGGCCCGTTCGACACCGTCAAGGATGTCCTCCTCGACTTCGCCGACCAGCCGAACACGTCCGGCAACGACGTCGGCACCATCCACGACCCCCTGCTGGTCGCCCAGGTCGAGCAGAGCAACGGCGTCGTCTTCGCGGTCTGGATCGCGACGACCTCCTCAGGCGACATCTGCTCCGCCTCGACGACTAGCGACGCGACCTGGGACGGCGGGGGCTCGCCTGCGCCCGGCGACCTCGAGTACGGCTGCGGGGAGTACGTGGTCGACCTCTACGATCCCGACCCCAACACGATCATCCGGCTGGAGCGGCCCGACCAGCTCGGCAACTTCTTCGAGGAGGGCGGGGGCCCGGTCCTCTACGGCATCTCGCCGTATCCCGACGCTGTCGCGGTGCATGTGCACGGCGCCGGCGTCGACCGGACCCTCCCAGTGCGGGAGGACTCGCTCGGCTACGGGGCAGCCCTCCCGGGCGCCACTGATGCGGCCTCAATGGAGCTGACCTTCTCCGACGCCGCCGGTCGGACGCTCGGCAGCAGGACGTTGTTCGCACCCGTCGACTGAGCCCCGCACGACGAACGCCTCCGCCGGACCGCCGGCGGGGCGTTCCGAAGTCTCAGGGTGAGTCGCGCTCCTCCACCTCGGGCCCTGCTGGACCCGGCGTGGCAGTCGCAATCGCCTCGAAGTAGCGCAGCATCTCGACGGGGAAGGGCAGTACGAGCGTCGAGTTCTTCTCCGCCGCGACCTCCACCATCGTCTGGAGCAGTCGCAGCTGGAGCGCGGCCGGGGTCGCGGCCATGGTGGTCGCCGCGTCGGCCAGCCGCTGGGATGCCTGGAGCTCGCCATCGGCCGTGATGACCCGGGACCGGCGTTCGCGCTCGGCCTCGGCCTGTCGCGACATGGACCGCTTCATCGTCTCGGGCAGCGCGACGTCCTTGATCTCGACCCGGTCGATGTCGATGCCCCAAGGCGCGGCGGGGCTGTCGAGCATCACCTCGAGGCCTTGGTTGAGGTGCTCCCGGTTGGACAAGAGCTCGTCGAGCTCGCTCTTCCCGATGATCGAGCGCAGTGAGGTCTGCGCCACCTGGGCGATCGCGAACGCGTAGTCCTGGACCTCTACGACGGCGCGGATCGGGTCGACCACCCGGTAGTAGAGGACGGCGTCGACCCGGACCGTCACGTTGTCGCGGGTGATGCCGTCCTGCGCGGGGATCGGCATCGTCACCACCTGCATGTTGACCTTTCGCAGGCGGTCCACCGCCGGGATGATCGTGGTGAAGCCGGGCCCCCGCGCGTCGGGCTGGACCCGACCCATTCGGAACACGACCCCGCGTTCGAACTGCTGGACCACCCGCGCACTGGCCGCGCTGAGCCCTCCTGCGAGCACGGCCATCGCGGCCAGCGAGTAGAGCAGGACGTCCATGACGCCTCCGGTCAGCGAGGAGAACCTCTCTTCCAGCGTACGTCGCCGTTCGGGTCGGTTGGCAGTAGGAGTGCCACGATCCCTAGGACGCTGGGGTTGTCGCGGCGAGAAGGCGTCGCGCTCGACGACCCAGGTCGCTCAGATCCACCCGACCCTCCTCGGCAGCCGCCGCCAGACGCGCGGCAAGGTCCATGGCCTCATCGAGCTCGGGTGCAGCAACGGCGGATTCCTGTCCCATATCGCGAAGGATCGTGACCTCCG
>DASTDJ010000260.1:0-19006 GCA_035710425.1 Nocardioides sp. | reverse complement strand
CCATCACGCAGGCGCCGGTGGCCAGGCCGTCGAGGCCGTCGGTGAGGTTCACGGCGTTGCTGGTCGCGGTGACGATCAGCACGATCAGCACGATCGCGAGTGCGATCGGCAGCGCCAGCCACTCGATCTCACGCAGGAACGAGATCTTCTCCGAGGCCGGGGTACGGCCGTTGGCGTCCTCGAGCATCGGCGACAGGGCCAGGAAGCCGAACACCACCGCGATCACGGTCTGCCCGATCATCTTGGCCTTGCTGCGCAGGCCGAGGCTGCGCTGCTTGGAGATCTTGATGAAGTCGTCGAGGAAGCCGACCAGGCCCATGCCGACGAACAGGAAGAGCAGCAGCCACGCGGACGCCGACGGCGCGCTCATCGTGATCAGCTTCGCGCCGAAATAGCCGATCAGCGTCGCCGCGATGATGACGACACCGCCCATGGTGGGCGTACCGCGCTTGGTGTGGTGGCTGGTGGGTCCGTCGTCTCGGATCTCCTGGCCGTAGCCGAGCTGGGTGAACCGCCGGATCGCCACGCGGGTGCCGAGCAGGGAGACCAGCAGCGCCAGCCCACCTCCCAAGAGGATCGCTCTCATGGTGCTCCGGTGCCCCCCTCCAGAAGGTCGTCGGCGACGACTTCGAGGGCGACCCCTCGAGAAGCCTTGACCAGGACCACGTCCTCGGCGGCGACATTCTTGCGCACCCACTCCATCGCCTCGTCGCGCCCCGCCGCTGGCACCACGGTCCCGTGCCACTCGGTGTCGACGAGACCCGTGGCGATGCCTCGGGCCCGCTCCCCCACGACCACGACGACGTCGATCCCGGCAGCCGCGGCGGCCCGCCCGACCTCACGGTGCGACTCCTCGGCACCGTCGCCGAGCTCGAGCATCTCGCCCAGCACCGCCACCGTGCGCCGACCGCGACGCGCCCCGATCCCGGCCAGGGCCTCCACGGCGGCGAGCATGGATGCGGGGTTCGCGTTGTAGGCGTCGTTGACCACGATCAGCCCGTCAGCGCGCTCGTGCACCTCCATCCGCCAGCGCGAGGCAGGCGCGGCGGTGCCGAGCGTCGCCACGGCGCTCGGGAACGAGACTCCGGCGGCGACCGCCATCGCCACCGCGGCAGCCGCGTTCGCGACCTGGTGCCGGCCGGTCTGGCCCAGCGTGACCGGCTGCCACGTGCCGTCGTAGCCGAGCTCGAAGGTGGGGCGGCCCAGGTCGTCGAGCTCGACGTCGCGCCAGGACACATCGCCCTGCTCGCCGAAGGTGAGGACGCGAGCCTCCGTGCGTGACGCCATCGCGGTGGTGAGCGTGTCGTCGGCGTTGAGGACGGCGGCGCCGTCGGCGGGCAGCGCCTCGACGATCTCGCCCTTGGCGGCGGCGATCGCCTCGCGGCTGCCGAACTCGCCGATGTGAGCGGTGCCGACGTTGATCACCGCGGCCACGCTCGGCGGCGCGATCTCACAGAGATAGGAGATGTGCCCGATGCCGCGGGCGCCCATCTCGACGACGAGGTACGCCGTCGTGGGGTCGGCCTGGAGCACCGTGATCGGGACGCCGTACTCGTTGTTGTAGTTGCCGGCCGTGGCGACGGTGGTGCCGGCCGCGGCGAGCACCGCCGCGAGGTAGTCCTTGGTGCCGGTCTTGCCCTGCGAGCCGGTCAGCGCCAGCACGGTCGGGTCCAGCCGGTCGAGGACGTGCCGGGCCAGGCGGCCGAGCGCGGCCACCGGGTCGGCGACCACCACGGTGGGCGCATCGGTCGGTCGGCTGCCCAGCACGGCGTGTGCTCCGGCGGCGTACTCGTGGCCGTCGACGTGCTCGCCGACGATCGCCACGAACAGTCCCTCGTCGACGGGGTCGCGGGTGTCGAGGTACGCCGGTCCGGTGACGGTCAGCTCGGGTTCACCGTGAACGTGGCCGTCGACGACGGCGGCGATCTCGCCCAGCGTCATCGGGATCATCGCGCCCCCAGCTCGAGCAGTGCCGCGCGGGCGACGTCGCGGTCGTCGAAGGGGTGCACGGTGCCGGCGATCTCCTGCCCGGTCTCGTGTCCCTTGCCGGCCACCAGCACGATGTCGCCGCCTGCGGCGCGGCGAACGGCCTCACGGATCGCGGCGCGCCGGTCGCCGATCTCCACAACCTCGCCGGCGGAGTCGCGCGTCCCGGCGAGCATCTCCGCTCGGATCGCGGCGGGGTCCTCGGTGCGCGGGTTGTCGTCGGTGACGATCAGCAGGTCGGAGAGGTCGGCGGCGATGCCCGCCATGATCGGTCGCTTGCCGTGGTCGCGGTCGCCTCCCGCGCCCAGCACCACGATCAGCCGCCCCTCGGTGAGCGGGCGCAGCGTGCGGAGCGCGGCAGCGACCGCATCCGGCTTGTGGGCGTAGTCGACCAGCACCATGAAGTCCTGGCCCTCGTCGATCTGCTCGAGCCGACCTGGCACGCCGGTCGTGCGCGCCAGGCCTCCGGCCACCAGATCGGCGTCGAAGCCGGCCTCGACGCAGGCGGCGACCGCCGCCAGGGCGTTCGAGACGTTGAACCCACCGGGCAGGTGGACCGCCGACGACACCCGCACGTCTCCAGGCCCGACGACCGTGAACCGGGAGCCGGCGGCCTCGGCGACGACGTCCTCGACCCGCCAGTCCGCAGCCGGGTCGCGCAGCGACATCGTGCGCACCGGCAATCTCGTCTCGCCGGCGAGCCGGCGACCGTGCTCGTCGTCGACGTCGATCAGCGCGAGCCGCGCGCGCTCCGGGGCGAACAGCGACGCCTTCGCGCGGTAGTAGTCCTCCTCGTCGCTGTGGAAGTCGAGGTGGTCGCGGCCGAGGTTGAGGAACACCGCCACGTCGAAGACCACTCCGTCGACCCGGCCCATCACCAGGGCGTGGCTCGAGACCTCCATCGCGCAGGCCCGCACCTCTGCCTCGCGCATCATCGCGAACAGGCCGTGCAGGTCGGGCGCCTCGGGAGTCGTGAGCGTCGTCGGTACGTCGCGGCCGTCGACCCGGGTGCCGACGGTGCCGATCGACGCGGCGCGGACGTCCGCGGCCTGCAGCGCCGCCTCGGCCAGCCGGACGGTGGTGGTCTTGCCCTGGGTGCCGGTCACGCCGATCATCCGCAGCGCCGCCGCGGGCTCGCCGTAGAGCCAGGCGGCGAGGCGGCCGAGCAGGTCTCGCGGCCGGTCGACGATCACGACCGTGGCGTCGGAGCCCGCCTTGGCGGCCCCGACGGAGTCGGTGAGCACCGCGACCGCTCCGGCCGACAGCGCCTGGCCGACGAACCCGATGCCGTGAGCGCGGGTGCCCGGAAGCGCGGCGTACAGGTCGCCGGGCTGGACCCGCTGCGAGCTCAGCGACAGGCCGGTCACGACGACTTCGGGGTCGCCGACCAGCTGCACCCGCGCCCCCGACGAAGAGAGCCAGGCAACGAGTTCGGCGAGCGGCGTGCGAGGTGGATGCTCCGGACGCGTGACCACGTCCGCAGTCTTACCCATCACCACTCGACGGGCAGCCGCGAGGGGTGCGAGCCGGTGGGTGGTACGCCGTAGCGGCGCAGGGTGTAGCTCATCAGCTTGGAGAAGGCGGGACCGGCCACCGAGCCGCCGCCACCACCGTTGCGCGGGTTGTGCACGACGACGTAGATGGTGAACCGCGGGTCGTCCGCGGGCGCGAAGCCGGCGAAGGAGACGGTGAACGAGCCGTCGTAGCACTTGCACTCGGGGCCGACCCGCTGCGCGGTGCCGGTCTTGCCTGCGACCCGGTAGCCGGGCACGGCCGCGCCCGGCGCGACGCCGGCCTCGGGGTCGATGACCCTCTCCATCATCTGCGTCATCTGCCAGGCGGCGTCCTCGCTGATCACCCGCCGCTCGTCGACGTGGTCGGTGCCCACCTCGGCGCCGTCGTCGGTGAGCGCCGACCCGTGGACCAGGCTCGGGTCGATCCGCACCCCGCCGTTGGCGATGGTGTTGACCGCCGCGGCCATCTGGACGGCGTTGACCGACAGGCCCTGACCGAAGGCGATCCGGTCCTCGGTCTGGTCGGTCCAGAGCTCACCCGAGGGCAGCAGGCCCTTGGTCTCGCCGCCGACGCCGATGTCGGTGCGATGGCCGAGCCCGAACCCGGTGAGGTAGTTGCGCAGCTGCCCACGACGGAACTCGTCGGCAGCCAGCACCGTGCCGATGTTGGACGACTTGGCGACGATGCCGGCGAGGGTGAGGTTGATGAGGCCGTGCTCCCAGTAGTCGTGGATCGGGCGGTCCTGCCGCGGCAGCACGCCGGGCACGCGGAACCGGGTCCGGCTGTTCACCTTGCCGGCGTCGATGAGCGAGCTGAGGGTGAGCACCTTCTCGACCGAGCCCGGTTCGTAGACGTCGGTGAGCGCCGCCGACTTGTAGAGGCCGTCGTTGGCAGCCGAGGCGTACGGGTCGCTGGCGTCGTACGTCGGGTAGTCGGCGACCGTGAGCAGCTCACCCGTGCGGCTGTCCATGATCACCGCGTGCCCCGAGTCGCCGCGCGCCCCGAGGACCGTCTGCCGGAGCACGCGCTGGGCGTACCACTGCAGGTCGCGGTCGATCGTGGTCGTGAGGTCGTCGCCGTCGACGGCCTCGGTCACCGTGTTGTCGCCCAGCGGGATCCGGTTGCCGGCCCCGACCTCGTAGCGTGCCTCGCCGTCGGTGCCGGCGAGGTAGCCGTTGAACGTGTCCTCGAGACCGGCGAGGGCGCGGGCGGCGCCGTCGTTGCGCGGGGTGCCGAGGAAGCCGACGAGGTTGGCCGCCACGTCGCGCCCGGGATAGGACCGCACCGGGTCACGCTGGGTCCAGAGGCCCTCGTAGCCGAGGGCGTCGGCCGCGTCGACCACGTCCGTGGCCAGCGTCGCCGGCACCTGCCGGGCAATGTACTGGTACCGGCTGTCCTCGACGCGGAGCCGCTCGAGCGTGGCGAAGTAGTCGACGTCCAGGCGCTTCGACAAGAAGGTGGCGATCTCCGGAGCGCGGTCGGCCGTCATCAGCGGATCGGCCACGACCATCAGCCCGTCGACGGAGTCGGCGAGGGGTTCGCCGTTGCGGTCCAGGATGTCGCCGCGGGTGGCCGGCAGCACCACGTCGACGGTGCCCTCGTCGGCGGCCATCTGCGCATAGGACTTCGGGTCGATGCCCTGGAGCTGCACCAGCCGGGCGGAGAACACCGAGAGCACCATCGCGATCAGGACGAACCCGACCCGGAGCCGGACGAGCGGAGAGCCCCTCAGCCGACCGCGCTTTCCGCGCCCTCGTGGGCGCAGGCTGCCGGTACGTCGCACGGGTGGTCTCCTCATCGGCCGTGCGCTCACCGGGGCCGGTGGTTGTCGCGGCCCTGGTCGCGCTGACCCAACCTTGGCTTCCCGTCCCGGTCCTGCTGGGTTCCCACGCCGTCGAGCGTGTGCGCCGAGCCGCCCCGGGTCTTGAGCCGGATCGGGTCCGGATCGAGCTCGGGCGGCCGGGTCGGCGGGGGCGCGGTGATCCGGGTGTCGCCCTCAGCGGTGGCCGGCGCCGGGCTGCCCGTGACCTTGCCGGTGCCCAGGTCGAGGAACGCCGGGGCGAGCGGGATCACCAGACCCTGGCGCTTGGCCGCCTCGGCCACCCGCTGCGGGTCGCGCAGGCGCTCGAGCTCCATCTGCAGGGTCTGCTCCCGGGCCGAGAGGTTGGTCGCCTGCTCCTCCAGCGCGGTCGCCGCGAACGACGCCTGCTGCATCGAGGTGTTGAAGAGCAGCAGCCCCACCACGCCGCCGAGCAGCAGCAGGCTGACCAGGGTGACGAACGGGATCCGCGGCGCGCGCGTGCGGCGACGCGGGACAACGGTCAGCCGGGCCCGCTCGACCGCCGCCTCGGCGAGGCGAGGCAGTCGGGAACGAAGCTGCGGTGCGGTGCTCGAGCTCATCTGGTTGCCCCCTCGGTGGGTCGAATTCGTTCGATCGCGCGGAGCCGTACCGAGGCGGCCCGTGGGTTGACGGCGGTCTCCGCCGGGTCGGCTTTCTCAGCGCCGCGGGTGACCAGCCGCAACGCCGGCTCGTGCCCCTCGGGCACGAAAGGCAGGTCGTCGGGCACATCGGTGCTGGTCGCGGCCGCGAACGCCCGCTTGACCAGGCGGTCCTCCAGGGAGTGGTAGGACTCCACGACCACGCGGCCGCCGACCCGGATCGCGTCGATGGCCGCTGGGATGGCCCGGCGCAGCACGGCCAGCTCGTCGTTGACCTCCATCCGCAGCGCCTGGAAGGTCCGCTTCGCGGGGTGACCGCCGGTACGCCGCGCGGGCGCCGGGATCTCGGCGTACAAGAGGTCGACCAGCCGCGCCGAGGTCGTGAACGGCTCGACCTCCCGGGCGCGCACGATGGCGGCGGCGATCTTGCGGGCGAACCGCTCCTCGCCGTACTCACGGAGGACGCGGGTCAGCTCGGCCGCCTCGTAGGTGTTGAGGACGTCGGCCGCGGTCGGTCCGGTCGTGCCGTCCATCCGCATGTCGAGCGGCGCGTCGGTGGCGTAGGCGAAGCCGCGCTCGGGCAGGTCCAGCTGCATCGAGGAGACGCCGAGGTCGAAGAGGACCGCGTCGACGGCGTCCATGCCCAGCCGGTCGAGGACCTCGGGGATCTCGTCGTAGACCGCGTGCACGCCGGTGAACCGGTCGCCGTACGGCGCCAGCCGCGCGCCGGCCATCGCCAACGCGTCGGGATCGCGGTCGATCCCCACCACGCGGGCCAGCTCGATGCGACCGAGCACGGCCTCGGCGTGACCGCCGAGACCGAGGGTCGCGTCGACCAGGACGGCGTCGGCGCGGGTCAGCGCGGGCGCCAACAGAGCGACGACCCGGTCGAGCATCACCGGGACGTGGGAGGCGGTCATGGTCAGTTGCCCAACGCCGTGAGGAGGAGGAGCGCCACCGCGAAGCCCACCGACACCAGGGCCGAGAAGGCCATCAGCGCCGCGACGTCGCGGGCCTGGTGTCGGACCCGGCGTTCCGGGAGTACGGGTGTGCTCATGCGTTCGACCCCTGCTGTGGGTGGTGCTGTGGGAAGAGAGATCCGCAGAGCCAGGTCTCGGCCCGCTCCCGCGTCGCGTGCCGGGAAGTGATGACCGTCTGGAGCCGGGGAAGTTGCCCCAGATGGTCGGGAGCGGGCCGGAGACCTCGTCCTGCGGATCCCTTGTGGTGTTGTTCTCGGTACTCCGGTGGTGCGGTGGTGGAAGGTGGAGCGGCTACTCGTCGTCGTCCTCGTCCAGGTCGGCGAACTTCTCCGCCTCCGAGGCCTGGTAGTCGCGCCACTTCGTGGGATCCCAGATCTCCAGCCGGTCCAGCACGCCGATGACGACGACCTCCCCCTCGAGGCCCGCATAGCTGCGGAGCTCCTGAGGGATGCTGATCCGGCCCTGTTTGTCCGGGACCGCTTCCTCCGCGCCCGAGAAGAAGGTGCGGATGAAGCCGCGGCCCGACTTGCTGCTCATCGGCCGCTCCATGACCCGCGCGGATTCCTGCTCGAAGACCTCAGGGGGCCAGACGACGAGGCAGTTCTCGTGACCTTGCGTCACCACTACCCCCTCTGCCAGTCGTCCCCTGAACTTCGCCGGGAGGAAGAGGCGTCCCTTCTCGTCGAGCTTCGGCCGGTGGGTGCCCATGAATCGCATCGGGCACCTCCGCGTTCACCCACGTGGCTGACTTCTTCCTCCACTTTCCCCCACCATACGCCACTTTCCCCCACCGTCAACCACATTCGCCCCAATTCGGGCATCGCTGAAACTCGCCACCGCCGAGGTCGACCGCAACCAAACCGTGACCAACGGAGTCGAAAACCGACGCAAGGCGAACGCGTAGGTTGCTGCCCTGACCTACCGTGGTGGCAGCGCGTGGGGTGTTGTGGCGGACAACGTGGAAGGACCGAACGTGGAATCTCCGACTGCTGGCGGAGCCGATCTCGAGACGCTGGCTCGGGTGGTCGAGCGGGTACGCACCAATGTGGAGAAGGTGATCGAGGGCAAGCCCGACGTGGTGTCCTCCACCCTCGTCGTGCTCCTCGCCGAGGGGCACCTGCTGATCGAGGACGTGCCCGGCGTGGGCAAGACGATGCTGAGCAAGGCGCTGGCCCGCAGCATCGACTGCACGGTCCGCCGGATCCAGTTCACGCCCGACCTGCTGCCGTCCGACGTCACGGGCGTCTCCGTGTTCAACCAGAACACCCGCGAGTTCGAGTTCCGGCCCGGCGGCGTGTTCGCCAACATCGTGGTCGGTGACGAGATCAACCGCGCCTCCCCCAAGACGCAGTCCGCGCTGCTGGAGTGCATGGAGGAGCGTCAGGTCACCGTCGACAACACGACGTACCAGCTCGACACGCCGTTCATGGTGATCGCGACCCAGAACCCCATCGAGATGGAGGGCACCTACGCCCTCCCCGAGGCGCAGCGCGACCGGTTCATGGCCCGGGTCTCGATCGGCTACCCCGTCGAGACCGCCGAGCTCGCGATGCTCGACTCCCACACCGGCGCCAACCCGCTCGACGACCTCGAGCCGGTCACCGACGCCGCCGAGGTGCGCAAGCTGTGCGGCATCGTCGCCCAGGTCTACGTCTCCGAGGCCGTGCAGCGGTACGCCGTGTCGCTCACCGCAGCGACCCGCAAGTCCCAGGAGCTGACCCTCGGCGCCTCGCCGCGAGCCACCCTCCACCTGGTGCGCGCTGCCAAGGCCACGGCCGCGATGGAGGGCCGCGACTACGTGCTGCCCGACGACATCCAACGGCTGGCCCGCCCGGTGCTGGCACACCGGTTGCTTCCGGCGGTCGAGGCGGCGATGAGCGGCCGGTCGACGACGGCGATCCTCGACGGCCTGCTGGCCGCCGTACCGGTGCCGCAGTCGACGCACCGTGCGTGAGGCACTCGCAGGTCTCACCGTCCGCGGACGGGCGTTCGCGGCTGCCGGTGTCACGGCGGTCGTCTGTGCGGTGCTGCTGGGTCAGCCTGCGCTGACCCGCGTCGGGGTGCTGCTCGTCGCCCTCCCGATCATCACTGCCTTCTTCGTCGGGCGCAGCCGCTACCGGCTGGCCCTGGTGCGCACGGTGCAGCCCCAGATCGTCCCGGCCGGCCAGCCCGCGCGGGTCCGGCTGACCATCACCAACGAGGGAAAGACCCCGAGCGGCGCCCTGATGCTCGAGGACCAGGTGCCCTACGTGCTGGGCAGCCGGCCGCGCTTCGTGCTCGAGGGCATCGCCCGGGGCTGGCGGCGACACATCACCTACCAGGTGCGGTCCGACATCCGCGGCCAGTTCCAGATCGGCCCGATGTCGGTGCGAGTCAGCGACCCCTTCGGCCTGGTCGAGCTCGGCCGCGCGTTCCGCACCACGGTGCCGCTGACCGTGACGCCGCGCACCGTGCCGCTCCCGACGATCCCGCTCGGCGGCGGCTGGACCGGCTCCGGCGACAACCGGCCGCGCGCGTTCGCGACCGGATCGGCGGAGGACGTGACCGTGCGCGAGTACCGCCACGGCGACGACCTGCGCCGCGTGCACTGGCGCTCCTCGGCCCGGATCGGCGAGCTGATGGTCCGCCGCGAGGAGCAGCCCTGGCAGTCGCGCGCCACGGTATTCCTGGACAACCGGGTGGTCTCCCACCGCGGCCACGGGATCGCATCCTCACTCGAGGCCGCGGTCTCGGCCGCCGCGTCGGTCGCCGTCCACCTGAGCCACCGGGGGTTCATGGTGCGGCTGGTCACCGCCTCCGGCGAGAACACCACCGGCGCCTGGCACTTCCGCGACGCCGACCTCAACACCGGTCCCCTGCTGGAGGCGCTGGCGGTCGTGACCGCGCTCGAGCAGGTCCGGCTCGACAGCGGCTGGCTGAGCGAGCCGAGCGGCGGCGGCCTCACCGTGGCCGTCCTCGGGGAGGTGCGCGACCTCGACATCCCGGTGCTGCGCCGGATGCAGCACCACACCAGCTCGGCCATCGCCCTGGCCCTCGACGTCAACGCCTGGAGCACACCCAACGGCGGTGACGGCGGTGCCAGCGCGCTGCTGACGCAGCTGGGTTGGCGCTCGGCCACGCTCCGTCCGCGCGACCGCCTCGAAACGGTCTGGCAGGAGCTCGGCAGGTCCAGCACGCAGACCAGCCGCGCCGAGAGTGGGGCGGCCCACCAGGAGGTCGTCGGATGACGCGCGGCCGCGGCAACCTCTCGGCCGGCGTCGCGCTGGCGGTGGCAGCGGCCGCCACGACCTGGGTCGCGATGTTCTCGTGGCGCGGCTTCACGCAGCGGCCGGGCGAGTTCCTGGGGCCGTTGCTGCTGATCGGTGCGACGGTCGCCCTCAGCGGGGCGCTCGGCCGCTGGTGGCGGATTCCCGCCCCCGTCGTCTTCCTCGGCCAGATCGTGCTCGGCACGATGATGATGTCCTGGCTGGTGATCGGTTCGCCCTTCCCGGTCGGCGCCGGCTGGACCGAGCTCCTCGACTCGTTCGACGCCGCGGTCGACAGCGCCAACACCTACGCCGCCCCGGTGCCGCACAGCGTCGCACCGGTCTATCCACTGCTGATCGCCGGCGGCCTCGGAGCGATGCTGCTGGTCGACGTGCTGGCCTGCACCCTGCGCCGGGTCCCGCTGGCCGGCCTGCCGCTGCTCACCGTCTACAGCGTGCCGGTGAGCCTGCTCGAGGGCGGCATCTCGTGGGTGGTCTTCCTGCTCACCGCCGCGGGATTCCTCACCATGCTCTTCCTGCACGAGGTCGACCAGATCGCGCGCTGGGGCAGGCCCCTCGGTCACGAGTCGTCCGAGGGCGAGGTCACCGTGTTCGGCAGCTCGGGTGCGATGCGCACCAGCGCCGGCAAGATCGGCGGCGTCGCGACGGCGCTCGCGGTCGTCGTACCGATCGTCATCCCGACCATCACGCTGGAGGTCTTCGACTTCGGCATCGGGGACGGCGGCGACTCCGAGATCCAGATCAAGAACCCGATGACCGACCTGCAGCGCGACCTGAAGCGCGGGCCGGACTTCACGCTGCTCACGGTGACCACCGACGACCCGGATCCCGACTACCTCCGGATCTCGGTGCTCAACCGGTTCAACGACAACGAGTGGAGCAGCGGCGACCGGGACGTCCCGGACGAGAACCAGCCCAACGGCGCCGTGCCCGCCCCGCCCGGCCTCTCCCCCTCCGTCCCGCGTCAGTTCTACGACTACGACGTCCAGGTCACCAGCGACTTCGAGTCCAGGTGGCTCCCGACCCAGCCCCTGATCTCGGAGATCGACGCCGTCGGCGACTGGCGCTTCGACGAGTCCACGATGGACTTCATCGCCAGCGACGACGACCTCGACACCGCGGGGCTGGACTACACGATGACGTCCATCGAGCCCGACCTCGAGGCCCGCGCGCTGGCCGCCTCGACGACCACGGACGACGACGTCACCAACGAGGTGCTGGACCTGCCTCCGGGGGTGCCGACGCTGGTACGCGAGCTCGCCCTCGCGGTCACCGAGCAGGCTCCGACGAAGTTCCAGAAGGCCGTCGCGCTGCAGACCTGGTTCCGCGAGGAGGGTGGCTTCGAGTACGACCTGAGGGAGGCGCCCGTCGGCAACGGTGTGAACACGCTCGAGGCGTTCCTGTCGGACAACGAGGGTGGCCGGGTCGGCTACTGCGAGCAGTTCGCGTCGGCGATGGCCGTGATGGCCCGGGTCCTCGACATCCCGGCCCGGGTGGCGGTCGGGTTCCTCGACCCCACACAGGTCGATGACGACTCCTACGAGTACAGCACCCACGACCTGCACGCCTGGCCCGAGCTCTACTTCGAGGGTGCCGGCTGGGTGCGGTTCGAGCCGACGCCGAGCGACCGGGCCGAGACGGTGCCCGACTACACCGACGAGCAGGTCAGCGTGGGCAACCCCAGTGCCGGCCCGTCGAGCTCGGCGCCCAGCGCTCAGCAGACCCAGCCGAGCGACCAGCCGCGTCGCGAGGACGTGCCCAGCCCGGAGACCGCCCAGGACCAGGACAACGCCGACGAGTCCGGGTTCCCGTGGCTCCCCGTCGGTGGCGGACTCGCCGGGGCGCTGCTGATCGGAGTCGTGGCGTTCGGGCCGCGGACCGTGCGCCGCAGCCGGCGCGAGCACCGCCTCGACGGCGGGCCCGAAGAGGCGTGGCAGGAGCTGTGGGCGACGGCGACCGACCTGCGGCTCGCCTGGCCCGAGACGTGGTCCCCGCGACAGACCCGGAACTGGCTGGCCGGGCACCTCGGCGCGCCCGATCCCGATCCGCTGGAGCGACCGGAGCACGGCCCGGCGGTCGCGCCCGAGGCTGTCCAGGCCCTCGACCGGATCGTCCGCGAGGTCGAGCTGCTGCGGTACTCACGGCGTGGCAACGACGAGCACGGCGCGCTGCGCGACGACGTCCTGCTGTGCGTCGAGTCGCTCGAGGCCGGGGCCAACCCGCGCGTACGACGCCGGGCGGCATGGTGGCCGCGGTCGGTGCTGCGCCGGCCGCGGAAGGCGGCCGTCGGTCAAGAGCGGGAGCAGGCACGGTTCGGCGGAGTGGTCGAGCACATCTAGGGACCGACGATGGCGGTTGCTGTTGTCTGACAGCTCACCGGGTCTCGAGCCGCCCGTCACGACCTCGTTCCTCGGTCGCGGGGTTCGCGCGACCTGCCTCGGTCGTTGTCACGCGCTCGTGCTAGCGGGAGCTCAGAAGCCGTTCTCGCCGCGGCGCCGACGCCAGCGCTCCTCCATCCGCTCCATGAAGGAGCTGGACGAGGTGGCGCGGTTGCGGGTCTTGCGGGTGCGACTGGGGCGTCCGCCCTCGATCACCGTGAAGCCGGAGGAGTGGTCGGTGGCCCGCGGCTCGGCGTTGCCCGCCGACTGGCCACGGATCGAGCCGAGCGCCACGGTCGCGGAGCCGAGCATGATCACGAACCCGACGATGCCGACGTACCAGAGCTGGGCGATCGCGCCGGTCATCAGGACTGCGACGCCGACCACGAAGACGAGGCCTGCGAGGATCGCCCGGCGCCTGGCCGAGCGGCGCAGCGAGGTGCCGCGCAGGGTCGAGGCCAGCTTGGGGTCCTCTTCGACGAGGGCGCGCTCCATCTGCTCGAGCAGTCGCAGTTCCTCCTCCGAGAGCGGCACTGTTCCCTCCAGTCCTCGACTCGGTCCACGGCCTGACGGCCCGGCACACGTCCAAGTCTAGGCAGCCGCTCTCGTTCGCGGTAGCCGAGGCGGAATATTTCAAGTTTTCACGAGAGGAGCGAGGCCGGACGGACCGCGGCGGTGCCGAATCGGGTGGTCGCCCGGTCCACCGCCCGGTCTGCGTCGGACCAGCCGTGGTCGGGCTCACCGAGCACCAGCTGGCGATGCACCCGGGTGCGCGGCAGCAGCCCCTCGACGCGTACGCCGACCAGCCGGATGCGGGCCCGCTGCAGCCCGAGGGCGTCGTAGAGGCGGACCGCGGCGCGGTAGACCTCCTGGGTCACGTCGGTGGCCTCCGGCAGGGTGCGCGTGCGGGTGATCGTGGTGAAGTCGGCGAACCGCACGGTGATCGAGACGGTGCGGCCGGCGACCTCCGCGGAGCGCATCCGCTGGGTCACCTTGGCGGTGAGCTTCAGCATCTCGCGGAGGATCACCTCGCGGTCGTCGGTGTCGTGGCCGAAGGTCTCCTGCGCCCCCATCGACTTGTCGGGGTCGCCCTCCCCGTGTCCGAAGACACCTGCGGTGCGGGGCTCGATCGCCCGGCGGTCGGTGCCCCAGGCCAGCTCGTGCAGGTGGGCGCCGAGGTGGTGGCCGACCGCCCGCTGCAGGGTGCGCAGCGGGGTGTGCGCGACGTCGCCCACGGTGACCAGGCCGAGCCGGTGGAGCATCGCCTGGGTCTTCTCCCCCACGCCGTAGAGCTCGCCGACGTCGAGCGGGTGCAGGAACGAGGTGATCTCCTGCGGCGGCACCACGACCACGCCGTCGGGCTTGGCCCGGCGGCTGGCCAGCTTGGCCACCGACACCGACGCGGCCACTCCGACCGAGCAGGTGATGCCCTGCTCGTCATGGATCCGCGCCCGCAGCAGCTCGGCGATCTGCAGCGGCGACCCGAGCCGGCGGAGCGCGCCGCGGACGTCGAGGAAGGCCTCGTCGAGCGAGATCGCCTCGACCAAGGGGGTCACCCGGCGGAAGCTCTCCATCACCGCGGTCGAGACGGTGGTGAAGGTGTCGTAGTCAGGCTTGAGGACGACCGCGTGCGGGCACAGCCGGCGGGCGCGGGTGCCGGTCATCGCCGACCGGACGCCGTACTCCCTGGCGACGTAGTTGGCCGCGAGCACCACCCCCCGGTAGCCACCGCCGACGATGACGGGGACGTCCTGGAGCTCGGGTCTCTCTCTGGTCATCACCGATGCGTAGAACGCATCCATGTCGACGTGGAGGATCGGGGTGTCGGCCGGAGCGCTAGCGGAGGTCGTCACCCCGATCCTCCCGTCTTCCTGGGCAGTAGCCGACCCCACGGGCTTTCGCGGAGGAGCGAAGTGGGGGAGCGAAAATGCGCCGGGTCGGCGGAGGGACCGCGAACTGCAAGCGACACGCACACCCTGCCGAAAGGCGCCTGAACGGCGCCTCCTCTAACGGGCCAACAGATGCAGCTGCGTGGCCAGCGGGAGGTACTCGGGCCTCTCTGAGACGGCGCGCTCGAGCTCGACGAGGGCGGCGGTGGCACCGGGCTCGAGGTCGAGCAGCGAGCCGGGCACCAGGTCGGCGAAGACCCGGACGCCGTGGACCGTGGTGACCTCGAAGCCGGCGTCGACCAGGAGGCCGGTGGCCTCCTCGACGGTGAACCGGTGGCCGGACCGCCCCGAGGACGGTTGACCGTCGAGCAGCGCCAGAGCCTGCGGGAAGTGACCGGCCATGGCCCGGGCCACGACGGCGGCGTGCCGCTGGGCGAGGAGCAGGCTGAGGGTGCCGCCGGGGCGGAGCACCCCGCGGATCGTGGCCAGGGCGGTGGCGGGGTCGTCGACCACCTCGAGCACTCCGTGGCAGAGCACCACGTCGGCCCCCTCGACCAGGCCGGCGAGCCCGTCGACGTCGCCCTGGACACCGGTGACCTGGACCCCGACCTCGCGGGCCCGGCGGTCCAGCGCGGCCAGGGCGTCGGGGCTGGGGTCGACCACGGTGACCTGGTGACCGAGCTCGGCGACCCGCACCGCGAACCCTCCGGTGCCACCGCCGATGTCGAGCACGTTGCAGGCGCTTCCCTCCAGCGCCGGGCGCAGCGCGTCCCAGACCACGGCGGTGCGGGTGGCACCTCGACGCTCGCTGACAGGCATGGGTTGAACACTAGTGGGGTCCTCATCCCGCACTCCCGGGCGACCGATGCCAGAGCTTGCGGGACAGCGACTTCGTGTCCTCCCCCGCCGGCTTGATGTCGGCGTACGGCGACATCTGGAAGCCGCTGGTGTGCACCAGCACCCGGCGGCGTTCGGGGTGGGTGCCGCCGAAGCCCTCGGGCACCACGGCCATCTGGGCGTGCACGGCGTCGATGCCCTCGCGCTGCCAGAGCGCATGCAGCTCGGGGAGCGCCCAGGCACCGGTGGCGCGCAACGAGACCCCGCGGTAGCCGGTGCGGCGCAGCTCGCCGCGCACCACCAGCAGCCAGGAGTGGAACACCGTCGCGGCGTAGGGGCCCTGCACGTCTTCGAAGAAGGTGGCGTCGACCGGGCCGGTGCCGTCGTCGAGAGTCAGGAAGATCACCCGGCGACCGGACCGGATGGGCGGGGTCTGGGTGGCCACCTTCACCCCGGCGACCAGCAGCTCCGACCGGCTCCGCCGCCGCAGCAGGTCGGTGCTGCGGGTGGTGCCGAGCTCGTCGAGGAACCGGTCGTAGGCGTCGACGACATGGCGGCTCACGTCGAGGCCGAGGATCTCCAGCTCGGCCGCCATCGACTCGGCCGCCGTCATCTCCGGCAGTCCGGACACCTCGCCCTCGCGCGGGCCGTCGCCGAGGTCGAGGGCGAGCTGCACCGAGCCCACCGGGGGCGGGACGGGGGTCGCCTTGCTCTGTGCGGCGGCCTTGGCCCAGACGCCTTGGCGGCCGAGCGGGTGCCGCTCGAGGTCCGCGGTCTGCTCCCGGGTCCGGGGATCGGTGCTGTTGCGCAGCCCGGCGTCGTCGGCACGCGAGACCGCCGGCCGAGGAGTACGGCGAGCACCCAGGCCCCGCCCCCGCGAGGCCTTCTCGACGGCCTTCCCGTGCCGCTCCAGCTCGGCGATCTGGAGCAGCAGGTCGCGCCGGGTGACCCGCCCTCGGACCCGCACCCCGTCGCCTCCCTTGATCGAGTAGATCCGGTCGAAGGCCCCGGTCAGCACCAGCCGCTCCACGATCGGCCGGGACACCCGCGCCCGGTGCCAGAAGTCGGTGAGGGACTGGTAGGGCCGGGCGGCGACGATCCGCTCCACCTCGGCGGTGTTGATCCCCTTCACCTCGGCGAGCGCGAGCCGGATGCCGTAGCCGGTCGGTGCGTCGGGCACCGGCTCCACGACGTACTCCTTCTCGGAGGTGTCGACGTCGAGCGCGAGCACGGCGATGCCGTGCTGGCGGGCGTCCTCGAGGATCAGCCGCTTGGGGTACATGCCGGGGTCGTGGGTGAGCACCCCCGCGAGGAAGTGGGCCGGCCAGTGGGTCTTCAGCCAGGCGGACTGGTAGGTCGGCAGCGCGAACGCCGCCGCGTGCGCCTTGCAGAAGCCGAACGACGCGAACGCCTCGATCACCTTCCAGAGCCGCTCGACCAGCGGCAGCGGGTAGCCGCGGGCCAGCGCCCGGGGCGGGAACCACAGCCGCACCTCGGCCATGCCCTCGGTGTCGCCGAGGGCGCGGCGTACCTCGTCGGCCTCGGCGTTGCTCACCCCGGTGAGCTGGGCGATCATCTCGATCAGCTGCTCGTGGAAGACCACCACGCCCTTGGTCTGCCCGAGGATCGGGCGCAGGTCGTCGTGGAGGTAGAGCGGCATCTCCCAGCCCTGCTTGGCCTCGAGGTAGGGCGTGATCATGTCGCTCTTGACCGGGCCGGGCCGGAACAGCGAGATGTCGGTGATGATGTCGCCGAACGTCTCGATCCCGGACTTGGCGATCAGCTCACGCTGGCCCGGCGACTCGATCTGGAAGACCCCGAGGGTCCGGCCCGAGCTGATCATCCGGTAGGTGGGTTCGTCGTCGAAGGGCACCTGCTCCTCGTCGTCGAGGTCGACCTCGGCCCCGTCGGTGCGGCGGATCTCGGCGACCGCATGGGCCATCGCCGACTGCATCCGGATGCCGAGGACGTCGAGCTTGAGCAGGCCGAGGTCCTCGACGTCGTCCTTGTCGAACTGGCTCATCGGGAAGCCCGCGAAGCTCGCCTCCACCGGCGTGCGGTCGAGCAGGGTGGCGTCGGAGAGCAGCACCCCGCAGGGATGCATCGCGACGTGCCGCGGCAGCCCATCGAGCCGCTCGACGAGCTGGAACATCAGGTCGAGCCGCTCGTCGGTGAGCCCGCCGGCGCGCAGCTCCGGCAGCTCCCGCAGCGCGACCCGGGCGTCGCGGGCGCGGATGTGCGGGAACGCCTTGGCGATCGCGTCGATCTCGCCGGGCGGCATGCCGAGCGCGCCGCCGACGTCGCGCACGGCGTGCCGGACCCGGTAGGTGTCCATCATCGAGACGCACACGCAGCGCTCGCCGCCGTAGCGGTCGAGGATCGCTTCGTAGACCTCGAGCCGGCGCGCCGACTCCACGTCGATGTCGATGTCGGGCAGCGCCTCGCGCAGCGGGGAGAGGAACCGCTCCATCAGCAGGCCGTGCCGGAGCGGGTCGACCCCGGAGACGCCGAGCAGGTAGTTGACCAGGCTGCCGGCGCCCGAGCCGCGGGCCGCGCAGCGCACCCCCATCTCCTTGATCAGGTCGGTGACGTCGCCGACGGTGAGGAAGTACGACGCGTAGCCGAGGCCGCGGATCATCTCCAGCTCGTCGTCGAGGCGCTTCCAGATCACCTGTCGAGGCGCGGTGCCGTAGCGGGTGCCGATCCCGGCCTCGCAGCGCTGGCGGAGCGCGACGTCGGCGCTGGCGTGGTCGGTGGAGAGCTCGAACTCCGGGAAGTGCACCTCCCCCAGCCCGAGGTCGGCGCGCGGGTCGAGCGCGCACCGGTCGGCGATCGTGCGGGTCTCGGCGAGCAGGTGCCGGGCGGCGGCAGCGGGGTCGGCCGCCAGCCCGGCGACCCGGCAGATCTCCTCGGCGATCTCCTGCATCTGCTTGCCGGACTTGAGGAAACCCTCGGCGTTGCCGCGGTCGAGGTGGCGCTGGTCGAGGGCCACCAGGCGCCTGGCGGCGTCGAGCACGTCGATGGTCACCGCGTCGCGGCGGTCGGCGTAGCGCACCGCGTTGGTGAGTACGGCGGACAGCCCGGCCTCCCGGGCGATGCCGGCCATCCGGGCGGCGTGGGGGGTGGTGCCGGGTCCCCAGTCGCCGCGACGCCCCGGCAGCCGGTGGGAGACCATCTCGACGACGAGGTGGGAGCGGGGCACCAGCGCCCGCCACGGCGCGAGCGCGGCCAGGGCCAGGTCGTCGCGACGCCGGGTGGCCGCGACCCCCAGCTCCGACCCCGGGCCGAGCAGCACCATCAGGTCACCGCTCGCGAGCAGCTCGGCCACCTCGTCGGGCGGCTCGGCCAGGTCGAGGGTGGGCGCGCCACGCTCGCCGGCCAGCTGGACCGCCGAGATCAGCCGGCACACCGCCGCCCACCCGGCCCGGCCGCCGCTGGTGTCGGCGGCGGCCAGGAACGTCGCCCGCGGCAGGCCTCCGCGCTCGATGGGCAGGTCGCGGAACGCGCCGCCGCGCACGGGACTCTTGCGGTCGGCGGTCGGGTGCGTGGGCAGCCTCGACGAGCTCGACCACCGGTAGGCGAGGCTCACCCCCAGGACCGGGCGGATCCCGGCCTGCCGGCACGCCTTGGCGAACTTCACCGCCCCGTAGGTGCCGTCGCGGTCGGTCAGCGCGAGGGTGTCCATCTCCTGCTCGGCGGCCCGCTCGACGAGCAAG
>DASTDJ010000259.1:0-5526 GCA_035710425.1 Nocardioides sp. | reverse complement strand
GTTGCGCCGGCGGAGGCGGTCACCGCGGCGCCGGACCTCGGCAGCGGGCATCGGGTTCACGGGGCTCCTGGGATCGAAGTTGCTCAGCTCCTCGATGGGATCAGGCATGGCTCACTCCTCCCTCGAGGTCGGTGGGTTGGTCGGTCATCAGGGCGGCGAGCGCTGTGCGTCCACGGCTCAGCCTGGCCTTGATGGTCCCCTCGGCGACGCCGACCTCCCGGGCGATCGCGTGGACGGGCAGGTCGGCGATGTGGTGCAGCACCAGGGCCTGGCGCTGCGCCTCGGGCAGCTGCCGCAGCGCCGCCACCAGGGCGACGTGGGTCTCGTCGACGGCCGGCGTCTCGGTGGGCAGGGCGACGGCGCGGTCGGCGGGGCGCTTGGCACGCGTCGTACGCCGCCAGCGGCTGACCGCCAGGCGATAGGCAGTGGTGCGCACCCAGGCTTCCGGGTAGGCGGCCTTCTCGAGCTTGCGCCGGTGCGCCCAGGCCCGGACGAACGCCTCCTGGACGCACTCCTGTGCCTCGTCGAGATTGCCGATCATGGCGTAGACCTGGCCGGTCAGCCGTCGGAACGACGCGGTGTAGAACTCGTCGAACTCATGCTCGTCCACCCGGTCGACCTTCCTCGAGACTCTGCGGTGTTGTCGAGGGTGTTACGCCCGGGCCGGGCCGCCGGTTGCATCTGGGCCCGAGGAGTTCTGGAGCGTCAGCCCCTGCGTGGGGGCGGCAGCTCGCCGAGCCGGTCGAGCGCGCGGTAGGCGAGCGTCTCGAAGTCACCCGGCGACATCGTGACGTCGGGTGCCTCCACGAAGCTGAGCTGTCCGACGGACGTGCCGTTGCGCATGATCGCCATCGAGTAGGTGAGCGAGCGCTTGTCGGAGAGCTCGGTCGTCAGGTGCCAGATGGTGAGCGCCCGGTCGTCGTCATCGGCGCGTGGCCCGAGGGTGACGTCGGTGCCCATGTCCCGCTCGGCGCACCCCGCGAGTGACTTGCGGACGTCCTCGACGAACCCGGCCGCCTGCTTGGCCGGCAGCGCGCCCACGGTCTCGGTCAGCCCGAACTCGTCGGGCAGGTCGGCGTCGGGGATGACGAACGTCCGGGTGAACGCGTGGGCGAACTTCGCGCCCTGGAACTCCCCGGTGAACGCCGCGTTGTCGCAGCGGGTCGCTGCCATGTTGTTGGTGGCGCGCTCGGCCTTCGTGCCCGCCCACGGCAGGTCGACCCCGGACACCGGCGGGAGGTCCACCTCGCTCAGCAGGGCGGGTGCGTCGCCGACCGGGATCGGCGTGGTGAACTCCAGGTGGGGCTTGTCGGTCGCACAACCGCCGGCGTCCTCGAGGTCGCACAGCCCGTCGACGGCGGCGGCCAGCATCTCGCCGGAGGCGTCGACGTCCGGCCGCGCGTCGGTCTCGAAGCTGTCGACGGTGGTCGTGTTGTAGAGCCCGGAACGGGACACACCGATCACCTTGGTCGTGATCGGGCGGTCGTAGGACCGGATCACGAACTGGACCGCCTGGTCGCCGACCTGCTCGACGGTGCGCGTCGCGATCAGCTGGACGCGGGAGTCGGTGCAGCCCGCGAACCAGTCGACCAGCGTGTGGAAGGTGCGCCGGGCGGCCTTCGGGGTCTTGGAGGCCTCGGACATCTGTACCGCCGAGGCGCGCGGCCCGTCTCCGGTGCCGTTGAACGTGCGCACCAGCGCCTCGGCGCCGGCCGGGTCGGCGTACGGCTCGCGCTGGCAGGGCAGCACGTCGAGGGAGCCCTGGCCGTTGGCGTCGGTGCGCCCCTGCGTCCAGGCGCGGTTGCCGAAGAAGTTGTCGAGCTGGGTGGCGGTCAGCAGCGAGGTGTCCGGAAGCATCGGCTCGGGGGGCGCGATGTCGGTCTCGGTGCTCTCGGTCCCGGCGGCGGCGCGGTCGAGGCTGGGGCGTACGCCGGCCGCGTCGGTCACCAGGGTGCCGCTGACCAGGAACACCGCCACCGCGGCGATCGCTCCCACTGTCGTGTGTGTGCGCCGCCGGGCGGCACCCGCGCGGCGGATGATCGTGGAGCGCGGGAAGCGGCTGTCGAGGGTGGCCCGCTCGAGCGGCGCGAAGGCGGCCCGGATGCCCACGGTCGGCACCTCGCGGAGCTTGGTGAACTCGGCCACGGCGTCCTGCAGCTCGCGCTCGGCCTCCTCGAGCGGGAGCCCGATCTCCCGCGACATCTGCGCGATCGAGACCTCGGCCAGCTGGGTGAGCAGCAGCGCCTTTCGCTGCTGCATCGTGAGCCGGCCCAGGATGTCGAGGATCTCCTTGACCTCGGGGTCGAGGCCCTTGTCGCGGTGCCACAGCCGGGCGGTGTGCCGGCGTTGCGCGTGCCGCCACGCGGTCGGGCGGACCGCGGTCTCGGGGTCCTCGAGCCGGGTGACCTTGCGCCAGTGGTGCCAGGCGAGCACGAACGCGTCACGGACGGCGGCGCGCGATGCTCCGAGGTCGCCAGTGAGGGCATACGTCTGCAGCAGCAGTCGCCCGCGAGTCTCCTTGTAGAACTCGTCGAACGCGTCGGGATCCCTCATGACCGGTCCACGGTACGGGAGGGGTGGCCGCCCCTCCCAACTGACGACTGCGGCGTGGGACCGCCGAACGACCCTCGCCGCGAGACATGATTTGCACGTCATGACCTCGTTGCTGCCCTCGTCCACGAAGCGCACCGCCGCCGACGTCGAGCGTGACCTGGCCACCCGACGCCCCCTCGCGCCGCTCGCCGTCCTGGGTGGTGTCACCGCCGCCGCGAGCACTCTCGTCCTCTGCCTCGGGATCGCCGTCGTCGGCTGGTTCCTCACCGACGCCGGCGCCCACGGGGCTCCGAGCGGCGCCCTGCGGATCGGCGCGCTCGGCTGGCTGACGGGGCACGGCTCGGGGGTCCGGATCGAGGGTGTGACGATCACCGCAGTCCCGCTCGGCATCACCCTGCTCGCCGCCTGGGCGATCTGGCGGATCGGCCAACGGGTCGGCGACTCGATCTCCGGGCACGGCCCCGACGCCGACGCCGTCGTCGACGGGGAGCGCGACTGGACGGTCCCGATCGCGATCGCGCTGTTCACGGCCGGGTACGTCGTCACCGCTGTGATCACCATCACGCTGGCGGCCGGCCCGGCCACCGACCCGAGCGCCCCGCGGGTGGTGCTCTGGTCGATGCTCCTCTGCCTGGGCGTCGGCGGACCGGCGCTCGCCCTCGGCTCGGGGCGGGCGGCCATCTGGGCGCCGGACCTGCCGCCGGTGGTCCGCGCGGCCGCGCACGGCTGCCGGCGCATCCTGCAGCTCTGGCTAGGCGTCGCGGCGCTGGCCTTCGTGATCGCGCTCGTCATCGACTTCGACACCGCGGCCAACGTGATGTCCCAGCTGCACACCGACGCCGGCGACGCCGCCCTGGTCACGATGCTCAGCCTGAGCGTGGCGCCCAACGCCGTCGCCTGGTCCGGTGCCTACCTGCTCGGCCCCGGCTTCACGGTCGGCGCGGGCACCCTGGTCACGCCCAACGCGGTCGCCCTCGGCCCGCTGCCGATGTTCCCGATGCTCGCCGCGCTGCCCGACGACGGCGACACCCCCGGCTGGACTCCGTGGCTGGTCGCACTGCCGGTGCTGGTCGGCATCCTGGGTGCCGCCTGGGCGCAGCGTCGCTACCCGACGACCCGCTGGGAGGAGGGCGCCCTGCGCGGATGTGCCGCCGGCGTCCTCGCCGGGATCGGGTTCGGCCTCCTTGCCGCCGTGGCCGGTGGTGCGGTCGGGCCGGGGCGGCTGCGCGAGGTCGGGCCGTTGGCGTTCGACGCGCTCGTGCACGCCATCACCGCGTTCGGCATCGGCGGTCTGTTGGGCGGGCTCGCGATGACCCTCTGGGCGCGACGGACCGCGCGTCGCGAAGAGCCCGCTCCGGCCTAGACTGCGGGCCGTGCCCGCCGCATCGACCCCCGCTCGTCTCGTGGTGCTCGTGTCCGGTGGGGGCACCAACCTGCAGGCGCTGCTCGATGCCTGCGGCGACCCGGCGTACGGCGCCACCGTGGTCGCGGTCGGTGCCGACCGCGCCGGTATCGAAGGCCTGACCCGGGCCGAGCGGTTCGGCGTCCCCACGTTCGTGCACCGTGTCAAGGATCACGTCGACCGGGCGGCGTGGGACGAGGCGATGGCCAGGGCGGTGGCCGAGCACGATCCCGACCTGGTGGTGCTGGCCGGCTTCATGAAGCTGGTCGGCGACGCGTTCCACGCCCGCTTCGGCGGCCGGATCGTCAACACCCACCCGGCGCTGTCGCCGGCCTTCCCCGGCATGAGCGGCCCTGCCGACGCGCTTTCCTACGGCGTCAAGGTCACCGGCGCCACCCTCTTCGTGGTCGACGAGGGCGTCGACACCGGCCCGATCGTCGCCCAGACCGCCGTACCCGTGGCCGACGACGACACGGTCGAGACCCTGCACGAGCGGATCAAGGTCGCCGAACGCGCGATGCTGGTCGACACGGTGGGCCGGATGGTCCGCGACGGCTTCACGATCACCGACAGAAAGGTCCGGTTCGGACAGTGACTGACCAGATTCCGATCAGGCGAGCCCTGGTCTCTGTCTACGACAAGTCGGGCCTCGACGACCTGGTCCGCGGCCTCCACGACGCGGGCGTCGTCCTGGTGTCGACCGGCGGCTCCGCCGCGCTGATCGAGGGCCTGGGCATCCCGGTCACGAAGGTCGAGGACCTCACCGGCTTCCCCGAGTGCCTCGACGGTCGGGTGAAGACCCTCCACCCGAAGGTGCACGCGGGGATTCTCGCCGACCGGCGCCTGGAGAGCCACGTGCAGCAGCTCGCCGACCTCGAGGTGGAGCCGTTCGACCTCGTCGTCTCCAACCTCTACCCGTTCACCCAGACCGTCGACTCCGGCGCCGGACCCGACGAGTGCGTCGAGCAGATCGACATCGGCGGCCCGTCGATGGTCCGGGCGGCCGCCAAGAACCACCCGTCGGTCGCGATCGTCACCTCCCCCGACCGCTACGCCGAGGTGCTCGCCGCGGTGGCCTCCGGAGGGTTCACCCTGGCGGAGCGGCAGCGGCTCGCCGCCGAGGCGTTCGTGCACACCGCGACGTACGACGTCGCCGTCGCGTCGTGGATGGGCAACGTGCTCACCGACACCTCCGAGGGCAGCGGCTTCCCGGCGTGGCTCGGCGCCACCTGGAACAAGTCGGCCGTGCTCCGGTACGGCGAGAACCCGCACCAGCCGGCCGCGCTCTACCGCAGCGGCTACGGGCCGGGGGGACTGGCGGCGGCCGAGCAGCTGCACGGCAAGGAGATGTCCTACAACAACTTCGTCGACACCGACGCCGCGCGCCGGGCGGCGTCCGGCTTCGAGGCGCCGGCCGTGGCGATCATCAAGCACGCGAACCCGTGCGGCATCGCCGTCGGCACCGACGTCGCCGAGGCCCACCGGCGCGCCCACGCCTGCGACCCCGTGTCGGCGTTCGGCGGGGTGATCGCCGTCAACCGTCCGGTGTCGGTGGAGATGGCCGAGCAGGT
>DASTDJ010000258.1:0-2749 GCA_035710425.1 Nocardioides sp. | reverse complement strand
CGGAACAGGTGCGTTCCTGGTGCCGGCGGTGCGCACCACCGCGCAGCTGTGCGGAATCAGCCCGGCCGAGGCGCTCGAGCACGTGCACGGGACCGACCTCGACCCCCTGGCGGTCGAGATCGCCCGGTTCCTGCTCTGGCTCGAGGAGCCCTCGGTCCCGAGGACCGTGCTCGACGCGAACCTGGTGGTCGGAGACGGGCTGGCCCTCGCTCCCGACGCGTCGTACGACGTCGTCGTGGGCAACCCGCCGTTCCTCAACCAGCTCCGCACGGCCACCGTGCGGGAGTCGTCGGTGGAGGGGGTGGGGCCCTACACCGACACGAGTGCGCTGTTCCTGCTCAGGTCGTCCGAGCTGGTCCGCGTCGGTGGGCGGGTCGGGTTGGTCCAGCCGCTGTCGGTGCTCGCGGCTCGGGACGCGGCCCCGGTGCGCGAGGCACTCGACCGCGAGGGTGGGCTGGTGTCGCTGTGGGCGTCGGACCGGCCGGTGTTCGACGGGACTCCGGTGCTGACCTGCGCGCCGGTCTGGGAGCGTGGCCGACCGGGCACCGGTGCGGAGTGGAGCGCGTGGGCCGCGCCGGCGTTCGGGATCCCGGCGGTGACGCTGTCGACCGGCCACGGCGTGCTCGGCGACCTCGGACCCTGCACCGCCGACTTCCGCGACCAGTACTACGGCCTGGTGCCGTTCGTGCGTGAGGCGGCGGCGGGCGGCGTGGGACCGGGTGAGGTGGCGCTGGTGACCACCGGCCTGATCGAGCCGGCGGAGTGCCGCTGGGGGAGGTCGCCCACGCGCTTCGCCAAGCAGAGGTACGGCGCGCCCGTCGTCGACCTCGACGCGTTGCGCGCCGACGGGGCACTGACGACGTGGGCCGAGTCACGGTTGGTGCCCAAGGTCCTGGTGGCCACCCAGGGCGCCGTGCTCGAGGGCGTCGTCGACGTCGACGGCGACTGGCTGCCGTCGGTGCCGACGCTGGTCTGCACGCCGCCGCCCGACCGGCTGTGGCACGTGCTCGCCGTGCTGCTCGCGCCGCCGGTGGTGGCGCATGCCGCGGCGAGGTACCTCGGCACCGGTCTGTCGGCGCGGTCGGTCAAGCTCAGCGCCAAGCAGCTGGCCGCGCTGCCCCTGCCGGCCGACCGAGCCGCCTGGGACCGCGGCGCCCAGCTGGCCCGCGCCGCCCAGCTGGCCGAGAGCTCCCGCGAGCGGTCGGGGCTGCTGCTGTCGTGCGCCGAGGCGATGTGCGCGGCGTACGACGTCGATCCGAGCGAGTCTCTGGCCTGGTGGGTGGGGAGGACCCGGCTGGCGTGATCCGTACGGGCGTCCGGGAGCGACAGAGGAGGTATGAGCCCAGCCCGCTCGGCCGCATCGGTGGTGTTGCTCGTCGTCGCGCTGACGGCGTGCTCGTCGGACGGCAGCGACCCGACGCCGTCAGCCGAGAGCGCCGCCTCGTCGCCGTCGGCGTCTCAGTTCGCCTCCGAGCGGCACTCCTACCACCTCGAGGTGCCGGCCCAGTGGGACGTCACGGAGTACGGCGGGACCTGGGACGACTTCGCGCAGTTCAGCCCCGGTGCCGAGGTGCCCGGCGAGGACGTCGTCTCCCCGCCGGACCGCAGCGCCTTCCTGGTCTCCAACTCGATGGCCATCCCCGAAGGGATGAGCCCCGACGAGTGGCTGGCGGAGCTCGAGCGCCGCGTCGGATCCGGCTCCAGGCCGGGCTGTCGAGCGTCGAGCGGCACCGACGTGGTGGGCGGCGAACCGGCTCGGGTCCTCCGGGAGCGCTGCGAGGACATGCACGTCGTCGGGAGGAGCCTGACCCACGCGGATCGGGGCTACTACTTCACGATCGGCTTCCCGGCCGGTGACTCGGCGACGGCAGCCACACTGGAGGAGGTCGTCGCGTCGATCGGCTTCGACTAGCTCTGGTGGGCAGCGGCCGGGACGCCGGTCGCGTGGCCGGTCCGGGCGCCGCGGCCCTTGGCCCGGGTGGTGCTGAAGTCGCCTGCGTAGTAACCGTTGTGAGGGTGCACCCGGCCGCTGTACGTACCGGTCTCCACCTCGACGGGAATCGTTGCGGCCATTGGATTTCACCCTCTCTGTGTCGGTCGCTGTGCTGATGTACATATCGACCGGGGTGGCCTCGGGAACTCATCGCCGGCACGAAAAAATCTTCCCGATCTCGCGCCGAATCGGCGATCATGTGTGCCGAGGATGCGAGGAGGTGCCAACCGTGCAAGCGACGACCGCAGGGACGGTGGTGCTGTTCAACGCGTCCTACGAGCCGATGGGGCGCGTCAGCTTCAAGCACGCCGTGCGGATGCTGGTGCGGCAGGTCGCGGTCGTCCACGAGCCGCACGGCGAGCGGATGATCGGCCCGTACCAGTGGCCGAACGCCGTCCGCCTGGTGCGCTACGTGGCGGCCACCTGGCTGCACCGTCCGGCCGGCTGGACCAAGCGCGGGGTACTCGCCCGCGATCGGCACCGGTGCGCCTACTGCCGCGCCCACGCGGCGACCATCGACCACGTCGTACCCCGCTCCCGCGGTGGCGACTGGTCCTGGCAGAACACCGTCGCCGCCTGCACGCGGTGCAACGAGCGCAAGGGCAACCGCACCCCCGCCGAGGCGCGGATGCGGCTGCTGATCGAGCCCTGGCACCCGACGCGGGCGCAGCTGCTGACGACCTAGTTGCAGACGGCCCCGTCTTCCCGACGGCGCGGGTTGGTCGTCGATGAGCTCAGGACGTGACGACGGCGTCC
>DASTDJ010000257.1:0-12020 GCA_035710425.1 Nocardioides sp. | reverse complement strand
CGATGTCGTGCAGGCGGCGGGTGACCCGGCCCGCGAGGCCCGTCTCGCGCAGGAGAGCGGCCGCCTCGGTCTCGTAGTTCTCGGAGATCTCCAGGTTCGTCGCCCGCTCCGCTCCGCGGCGGAGGAGCTCCACCTGGAGCTCGCCGACCCCGCCGCCGATCTCGAGGACCGTTGCCCCTTCGATCCCGCGCTCGGCGAGGAAGCCGACCAGACGTCGCTGGGTCCGGTCGAGCCCGCGCTGGCGGTAGCGCCGGGAGACCCGGCGCGCGAAGCCGTCGCCGAACGTCTCTTGGTAGCCACTGCCGCCGCAGCAATCACCCATGCGCGCCAGTATCACCCAGCCGCGGTTCGCCGAACCTGGCGCCGTACACGAACTCCTCCAGCGGCCGTCGATCGCGCGGCCGCACCTCGCTCTCGATGCCGACGCCGATCGCGATGCCGGTGGTGACCTGCCAGTGCGGCGGCACCTCGGCCGCGGCGGCCAGACCGGCATGGTCGAACGCCGCGAACTGGTGCGTGGCGAGCCCCAGGGAGGCGGCCTGGATCGTGAGGTGCGCGACCGCTTGGCCCAGGTCGTAGAGCGCGTAGTCGGAGTAGGCGAGCGCGTCCGCCTCGGGTCCGGACGCGGTGCGATGCAGCGTGAACACCAGCGCCGACGCAGCGGGTGCCCAGCGCCGCACGCTCCCTGCGAGCAGTCCCACGAACATCGTGTGCGCCGGCTCGGACCGCTGGGCCACCAGGAACGCCCAGGGTTGTGAGTTGCCGGCAGACGGAGACCATCTCGCCGCCTCGAGCAGCGTTCCCAGCCCAGCGGGCGAGAGCTCGTGGGACGGGTCGAAGGCGCGGATGCTGCGGCGGTCCCGCAGGATCGGCATCAGCTCGGACATGCAGGTGCAACTCCGCGGCGCCCTGCACCCTTCCTCGACCGGCTTCGGCACTTGTCGACAAAGGCCGCGGCCCAGCTCCGTCGAATCATCCGGCGGACGGCGCCAGCGGGCTCCCCTAGCCTCGACGTATGTCCCGCCCGAGCGCGCACGACCTGATCGAGCTGGTCTTCGACGACGCCTCGTGGGTCAGCTGGGACACCCCGCCCGTGAGGCCCGATGGCCTCGACGGGGGCTACGTCGCCGAGCTCGACGCCGCGGCGGAGAAGAGCGGTGTCGACGAGTCGGTGATCACCGGTGAGGCGCTGCTGCGCGGGCGGCGGGTGGCGGTGATGCTGGGCGAGTTCCGGTTCCTCGCCGGCTCCATCGGCCGGGCCGCCGCCGACCGGCTGGTGGCCGCGATCGAGCGGGCCACGATCGAGCAGCTCCCCCTGGTCTCCGGGCCGGTGAGCGGCGGGACCCGGATGCAGGAGGGCACGCCGGCGTTCGTGCAGATGGTGCGGATCTCGCAGGCGGTCGCGGCCCACAAGGCCGCGGGCCTGCCCTACCTGGTCTACCTGCGGCACCCCACCACCGGCGGGGTGATGGCGAGCTGGGGCTCGCTCGGCCAGGTGACCGCCGCCGAGCCTCAGGCCCTGGTCGGCTTCCTCGGCCCGCGCGTCTACTCCGCCCTCTACGGCCGCGACTTCCCGGAGGGGGTGCAGACGTCGGAGAACCTCGCCGCCCGCGGCATCATCGACGCGGTCGTCGGCACCGACGACATCGGCGAGGTGCTGCACCGCGCGCTCAACGTGCTGAGCGCCAACCGCTACGTGACCCCCGAGTCGCTCGCGCCCCTCGACGAGCCGATCCCCGACGTCGACACGTGGGACGCGATCACCCGGTCCCGCCGCCCCGACCGTCCCGGCGTACGCCGCCTGCTCCGGTACGCCGCCTCCGACATCGTTCCTCTCAGCGGCACCGGCGAGGGCGAGCAGGACCCCGGGCTGCTGGTCGCGCTGGCGCGGTTCGGCCAGGCGCCGTGCGTGTTCCTGGGCCAGGACCGGCGTGGCCAGACCCCCGACCACCCGATGGGACCCGGGGCGCTGCGCGAGGCCCGGCGCGGGTTCCGCCTGGCCTCCGAGCTCGGGCTCCCGCTGGTGACGGTGATCGACACCCAGGGCGCCGCGCTCTCCCCCGACGCCGAGAACGGCGGCCTCGCCGGCGAGATCGCCCGCTGCCTGGCCGAGCTCGTCTCGCTCCCCGCTCCGACCCTGTGCCTGATGCTGGGCGAGGGCAACGGCGGTGGTGCGCTGGCGTTCCTGCCCGCCGACCGGGTGATCGCCGCCCAGCACGCCTGGCTCTCGCCGCTCCCCCCGGAGGGCGCGAGCGCGATCGTCCACCGCGACCTCGACCACGCGCCGGAGATGGCTCGCGCCCAGAAGGTGCGCGCGATCGATCTCCACCAGCGCGGCATCGTCGACCGGATCGTCGCCGAGCACCCCGATGCCGCCGAGGAGCCCGAGGCCTTCTGCCACCGGGTCGGCGCGATGCTCGAGCACGAGCTCGCCGCCCTGCTCCGCAGGGGTGCGGGCACACCTGCCGAGCGCGCCCGTCGCTACCTGGCCTCCGGCTGACCCCCGACCAGCCCGTTCCGGAACGCGTACGCCGTGGCCGCGGCGCGGGAGTTCACGCCCACCTTGGCGAAGATGTTGCTGAGGTGTCGGGCGACGGTCTTCTCGCTCAGGAACAGCTCGGCGGCGACCGCGCGGTTCGTCAGCCCGGTGGCGACCAGCCGGAGCACCTCGACCTCCCGGTGCGTCAGCGGCCCGGCGTGCGGCTCCGTGGCGCGGGACGACAGGGCGCGGACGCGATGGACGTCGGGCATCGCGCCGAGCTGGTCGAAGACCCACTCGGCGGCGTCCAGCTCCATCTCTGCCGCATCCTGGTCGCCGAGGGCGCGGTGGGCGCGGGCCATCAGCATCCGCACCTGCGCCGACTCGTACGGCGCCCCCAGCTCGCGCCACTCCGCCCACGCCGCGCGCAGCACGACGAGTGCCGCCGAGCCGTCGCCCCGGGCCACCGCGCACTCGCCCTCCGCCTGCGCGGCCATGGCACGCAGCAGCGGTGAGTCCAGGCTGCGAGCGATCGCCGTCAGCTCCGCCGCGGACTGCTCCGCCTCCAGGGGCAGGTCGGCGGCGAGCAGGATGCTCACGCAGGCCCCCAGCAGGCGGGCCCGGTGGAGACCCGTCGTGCCGGCGAGGGCCTGACGGATCCCCGACGTCGCCTCGCCGGTGCGACCCTGGGACAGCCGGAGCAGCGCGAGCCCGGGCTCGGGCGCCGCGAGCCAGCGGCTCGCCTCGCGGAAGCTGCGATCCGCCTGGTCGAGCTGGCCGCGGAGCCGGTGCAGCTCGCCGAGCTGGTAGTGGGCACCGCCGGCAGCGGGGTGCTCACCCAGGAGCTGGCAGGCGCGCTGGGCCTCGTCCGCAGCCTCTGGCCACGAGCCCTGGACCTGCATGATCTGCGCCCGGTGCACCAGGCACTGTCCGCGGTACGGCGTCAGCCCCGGCTGGTCGAGGCACCACCGGTCCAGCACCGACGTCCACTCCCGAGCGCGGGGCAGGTCGAAGGTCATCTGGCAGGCCAGGATCACCGCGCAGTAGAGGATCCCGCTCACCTCGACGGAGACCTCGCCAGCGGTCACGGCCACCATCGCCTCGTCCAGCGACCTCATCCCGGCGGGCACCTCGCCCCGCTCGATCAACGCCTCCCCCAGGCCCAGGGCGCCCAGCGCGCTGAGATCGGGGTCGCCGTACCGTCGCCCGATCTCCGCGACCTCCGTGGAGAGCGCCAGAGCCTTCTCGACCTCGCCGTCCCCCAGCCTCCGGTACGCCTCGCCCACCAGCAGCATCCCGCACTCCGGTGCGGGTCCGCCCTCCACGCCCTCGAGCAGCTCCTCGGCCCGGGCGCACCAGGCGTTGGAGCGCGCGAACTCACCGCGGAGGAGGAGCACGATCCCCAGCCACGCTGCGCGCCGCGCGGCGGGGCGCGGCAGCCCGTCGTCGAGCCAGGCCCGGTAGGCGCGGGCGCTGGCCTCGTCCGCCTCCTCGTCGCGGCCGACGAGGTACGCCGCGCTGGCCAGCAGGTCGAGGTCGGCGGGCGCCAGCGGCGCGGCCCGGTCGGCCTCGTTCAGGTCGGCGTACGCGTCCGACCACACCCGCTTGCGGAACGCCTCCCGTCCCCGCTCGCACACCTGGTCGGTCATGACCGAAACCTCCACGACCACTGTTCCACCACCGGCGCCTCGGTGGGCGGCCCGAGCATGGGCATAACCACCCATTTCCACGGTTGGTGGGTTCTGCCGACGCGGGCGCGGTCCGGCCGCTCCTAGCGTCGACTCCATCCTGACCGCCCGAGGAGAGGGGCAGACCATGAGTGGGACGACGGGCACCATCGCCCCGAACAGACGCCAGCTGCTGGCCCGGTCGTCGGCGACCGACACGACCGTCACCGTCGCGGGGGTGACCACCGCCGTGCTGGAGGCCGGTGACGGCCCGCCGATGGTGCTGCTCCACGGACCCGGGGAGTTCGGCGGGACCTGGCTCCCGGTGCTGGACGACCTGGCCGCGACCCACCGCGTGATCGCGCCCGACCTGCCCGGGCACGGCGCCTCCGACGCCCCGGAGGGCGGGATCGACCCGGCGTACCTGGCGGTCTGGCTGGACGAGCTGGTCCGAGCCACCTGCGAGACGAGTCCCGTCCTGGTGGGCCGAGGCGTCGGCGGCGCGATCGGAGCCGAGTTCGCCGCGCGGCACCCCGACCGCATCACGGCGTTGGTCCTCGTGGACACGATGGGGCTGGCGCCGTTCGAGCCCGACCCGCGGTTCGGACTGGCGCTGCACCGGTTCCTCGGCGACCCCAGCCAGAGCTCCTACGAGCGGTTCATGGACTTCTGCGCGTTCGACCTCGACACCGCCCGCGGCCGGTTCGGCGACCGGTGGGCGCCGTTCTCCGGCTACGCCGTCGAGCTGGCCCGCGACCCGCGGGTGCAGGCGGCGACCGGCGCCATGATCGGCCTGTACGGCGCCCGGACGCTGCCCCACGAGCTGCTCGCGTCGATCACCGTGCCGACCACGCTCATCTGGGGGCGCCAGGACGCCGCGATCGCGCTGAGCGTCGCCGAGGCGGCCGCAGAGCACTACGGCTGGCCGCTGCTCGTCGTGGACGGCGCCGGGGACGACCCGGCGCTGGACCGCCCGCGCGAGTTCCTCGAGGCGCTGCACGGCGCCCTCGGCGCGAGGAGCCGGTCATGACGGCGTACGACGTCATCGTGGTCGGCGCCCGCTGCGCCGGATCGCCGACCGCGATGCTGCTGGCCCGGCGCGGGCTGCGGGTGCTGGTCGTGGACCGAGCGCGGTTCCCCAGCGACACCGTCTCGACGCACATCCTGCACCCGCTCGGCGTGGCTGCCCTGCAGCGCTGGGGGCTGATGCGGGCTGTCGCCGGATGCCCGGCCATCGACACCTACTACGTGGACTTCGGTCCGATCTCGCTCACCGGCGCGCCCGGCACCCCCGACTCACCGGTCGCCTACGCGCCACGTCGCACCGACCTCGACGCGGTGCTGGTCGAGGGCGCGGCGGAGGCAGGGGTCGAGGTCCGGGCGGGCTTCACGGTCACCGAGGTCCTGGTCGAGGACGACCGGGTCGTCGGCATCCGCGGCCGGGACGCCGGCGGCGGGACGGTGACCGAGCGCGCCCGCGTCGTGATCGGCGCGGACGGCCTGCACTCGATCGTGGCCGAGACGGTGCACCCGGAGGAGTACCGCGAGCGGCCGCGCCTGCTGGCGGGCTACTACGGCTACTGGAGCGGCCTGCCGATGGACGGCGTGTTCGAGACCTATGTGCGGCCGCCGCGAGGCGTTGCCGCGTGGGCGACCAGCAACGGGCTCACCGTGGTGATCGCCGGCTGGCCGTACGCCGAGTTCGCCCGGAACAAGACTGACGCCGAGCGCCACTACCGCGCCGCGCTCGACCTGATGCCGGACTTCGCCGAGCGGATCGCCGGCGCCCGTCTCGAGACCCGGGTCGTCGGCGCCGCCGTACCGAACTACTTCCGCAAGCCGTTCGGCCCCGGCTGGGCCCTGGTCGGCGACGCGGGCTACCTCAAGGACTTCATCACCGGCCAGGGCATGCAGGACGCGTTCCGTGACGCCGAGCTGTGTGCGACCGCCGTCGCCGACGCGCTGGAGGGGCGCCGGCCCTTCGAGAGCGGGATGGCCGACTACCAGGCGGTCCGCGACGCGGCGGTGAACGGCATGTACGACCTGACCTGTGAGCTCGCGATGCTCGAGCCGCCGCCCCCGGAGATGGCGCAGCTGTTCGGGTCGCTGGTCGGCGACCAGGTCGGCATGGACCTGTTCGCCCGGGTCTGCGCAGGCGTCACCCCGCCGGAGGAGCTCTTCGCGCATGCGGCGGAGCGGAGCTAGGCCGGCCCCGGCCCGCCGAACAGGGCCGAGACCTGGTCGGCCACCCGCCGGCGTACGGCGTCCGGGTCGGCACCGGTGGTCTCGGCCAGGAACTCGCCGAAGAGCAGCCAGCCGAGCACCGTCGACGCGGCCACCGCGGTGGCGTCGGCGCTGCCCGCGTCGCCACCGCGCCACAGGCCCGAGAACAGCTCGGTCGTCGACGCCGTGCCGGGAGTGGCCGCCTCCGGCGCGTCCAGCACCGCCTGCACCAGTGCTCGCCAGTACGTCGGCCGGGCCGCGAGGACGTCGAGCAGGCGGGCGACCACCTCGCCCGGCGCCTGGCCGCTGGTCGGGAGCCCGGACTCGACGACCGCGGCCACCACCGCTTCGGCCTCGGCGGCGAGCACCTGCTCGAGCACGCCTGCCTTGGTCCCGAAGTGCCGGTGCACCAGGGCGTGGTTGACCCCGGCCCGGCCGGCGATGTCGCGGACCGAGAAGCCGTCGGGACCGCGCTCGGCGACCAGGTCACGCGTCGCCGCGAGGACCGCGGCGCGTACCTGCTCGCGGCCCCGAGGGCGGTCTGGAGAGCTGGTCTTGGCATTCACCGCCCAGAGTGTAACCAATCGGTTACACTCTCCGCTTGTGACCAGCCGGACACCATGGGCCCTCGGGGGGACGGTGGCGGGGCTCCTTCTGGCGGTCGCGGCCGCCGGGAGCCCCGCCGCTTCTTTCGACGCCGCCCAGGCGCTGCCGCTCAAGGTGCCGAAGTACGTCGGCGCACCTGCGACTCCGAACCCGATCGAGCACCCGCCGATCCCGCAGCACCCCTACCTCTCATCCGACGGCACCAACTCCATGCACAACGACGCCTACGCGTCGGACGCCTACCAGGTGAGCGGTCCGCTGGGGATCGACCCGCAGGTGAAGTTCACGTCGTACGGCCTGCGTGAGTGCGCCACGATGGCGTTCGACTCCCGCGGTCGGATCGTCGGGCTCTGCGGCGGTCTCGAGGGCTTCCGGATGATGGTGATCGACCCGCAGACGCTGCGGCCGATCTCCCAGCTCAAGACGTCGACGCGCGACCTCACCTCGGGCGCCAACCCGTTCACCGACATCTGCGGCGGCACCTACTTCTTCCTCGACGGCCAGGACCGGGCCTACCCGACGACCGTCGACAAGGCGGTCTGGCAGGTGCAGGTGCGGATCAACGGCACGATGGCCAAGCAGAAGGTCTGGAGCCTGGCCGCCCACATGCCGGACGACGACTGCCTGATCGCCACCATGCCGGACTGGGACGGCCGGGTCTGGTTCTTCACCCAGCAGGGCGTCGTCGGCACGCTCGACCGCGCCACGGGCGCCGTGCAGACGGCCCACCTCCCCGCCGGCGAGGCCGTCACCAACTCGGTGTCGACCGACGAGACCGGCGGCATGTACGTCGTCTCCACCCACGCGCTCTACCGGCTCGACGCCGACACCGCCGGCGTCCCTCAGGTCACCTGGCGCGAGGCCTACGACCGCGGCACCCGCACCAAGCCCGGCAACCTGTCCCAGGGGTCGGGCACCACGCCGACGCTGCTCGGCGACCGCTGGGTCGCGATCAACGACAACGCAGATCCCAAGACCCAGGTCCTCGTCTACGACCGGCGCGAAGGTGTGTCCGACCGGCTCCACTGCGCCGTACCCGTGCTCCGCGACGGCGCCGGCACCACCGACAACAGCCTGGTGGCCGCCGGCAACTCGTTCATCATCGAGAACAACTACGGCTACAAGAGCCCGGTCACGACGATGCTCGGCAAGTCAACCACCCCCGGGCTGGCCCGGGTGATGGTCGAGGACGACGGCTGCCACGTCGCCTGGGAGAGCAACGAGATCGCCCCGACCTCGGTGGCCAAGGCGTCACTGGGCAACGGCCTGCTCTACGCCTACACCAAGCCGGCCCGCAAGGACCTGGTCGACGCGTGGTACTTCACCGCCATCGACATCCGCACCGGCAAGACCGTGTGGAGCCGCCTCACCGGCCTCGGCATCCAGTACAACAACCACTACGCAGCGATCTACCTCGGACCCGACGGAGCGGCGTACGTCGCCACCATCGCCGGGATGGTGCGGGTGACCGACCACCCATGACCCGCACCTATGTCGTCTCGGGAGTCGCCAGTGGGATCGGCGCCGCCACCGCGGCCCTGCTGCGCGACCACGGACACCACGTCATCGGCGTCGACCTGCGCGACGCCGATGTCGTGGCCGACCTCGCGACCCTGGAGGGCCGTGACGCCGCCGTCCGTGAGGTGCTCGCGCGGACCGACGTCGTCCACGGAGTCGTGCCGTGCGCGGGGGTCGCCGGGCTGACCGGCGTCGACCCCGAGCTCCTGGTGTCGGTGAACTTCTTCGGCTCGATCGCGCTGGTGCGGGGGCTGCGCGACGCGATGGTGGCGGCCGGAAGCGCGAGCGTGGTGCTGCTCGCCTCGAACTCGATCACCTGCCAGCCCGGCTGGCACCAGCCGGTGGCCGAGGCCTGCCTGCGCGAGGACGAGGCCGAGGCCCGGAAGGCCGCGTCCGAGGTGGAGGCGGTCCACGTCTACCCCGCGAGCAAGGCCGCGTTGGCCTGGTGGGCCCGCCGCGAGGGCGTCACCGAGGCGTGGGCCGGGGCCGGAATCCGGCTCAACGCCGTGGCACCCGGGCTGATCGCGACGCCGATGACCGACCGGCTGCGGGAGGACCCGGAGCTCGGGGTGTTCGCCGACGCCTACCCCACGGCGCTCGGCCGCCCCGGCCGCCCGGAGGAGGTGGCCGCCACGATCGGCTTCCTGCTCTCCGAGGCCGCGAGCCTGGTGGTCGGGTCGGTCCTGTTCGTGGACGGCGGCACCGACGCGATGCTGCACCCCGCCCGGCCCGAGCCGATGGGCTGATCCGACTACTGCAGCGCGCAGTCGAAGGCCGCCGAGAACACCGCGGTCTGGACGTCGGCGGGCAGCCCGCCGGACATCGGGTCGTTGTTGATCTCCAGGTCGGCGGTGAGCATGCCGGCCTCGACCATCCGCTCCACCCCGAGCTCCTCCACCAGCTTCTCCGCCACGCAGCCGGCCGTGCCCGGGTCGACCCCCTCCTGGCCCTGGAGCGCGTCGGTGAGCACCACGACCGCCTTGTCGTCGTCACCGGGTTGGGGCGTGTACTCCTCGGTCACGGGCGGCTCGGTCGTCGGCGACCCGGTGTCGGTCTCCGTGGGGGACTCGGTCGGGGACTCGCTGGTGCTGGACTCGCTCGACGGGTCGGCCGACGGCGTGCCGTCGTCGTCGCGGGTCACGGCGTACGCGACGCCGGCCCCGGCCACCGCCAAGACCACGACGGCGACCAGCGCGACGATCGGTCCCGTACGCCGCCCGCCGGACGACGGCGCCGCACCCGCGAAGCCCATCGGCCCGGACACCGTCGCGGCGGCGCCCTCGGGCATCCGCAGAGCGGCGTACAGGTCGTCGCGCATCCCTCCGGCATCGCGGTAGCGGTCGCCGGGCTGCTTGGCCATCGAGATCCGCAGCACCCGATTGACCGCCGCGGCCATCTGGCTGGTCTCCGGCAGCTGCGGGATCGGGGACGAGAAGTGGGCGTTGACGATCTCGTAGTCCGACGTGCCCGTGTAGGGCGCGTGCCCGCTCACCGCCGCCCACAGCAGGCAGCCCAGCGAGTAGACGTCGCTGGCCGGGCCGGACTGCCCGCCGGTGTGCAGCTCGGGCGCCATGTAGGTCGGCGTCCCCACGGTGACGCCCGCGGTCGTCAGGTTGCTGTCGACGTTGACCTGGCGGGCGATGCCGAAGTCGGCGAGGTAGGCGCGCACGCTGTCGGTGCCGATCCGCAGCAGCACGTTGGCGGGCTTGATGTCGCGGTGCACGAGGCCGGCAGCGTGCGCGTCGGCGAGTCCGGAGGCGATCTGCGCGATCAGGTCGACGGCGATGCCCAGGGCCGGCGCGCCGCGACGCTGGATCATCTGCCCGAGGTCGCCGTCGGGCACCAGCTGGGTCGCGATGTAGAGCCGCCCGTCGACCTCGCCGTGGGCGTAGACGTGCACCACGTGCGGCGAGTCCAGGGACGCCTGGGCCTGCGCCTCCCTCGTGAACCGGGCTCGGAACGCCTGGTCGTCGGCGAGGTGCGGCGAGATGATCTTCAGCGCGACCTGGCGGTTGAGCTGTGTGTCCAGGGCCTCGAAGACGATGCCCATGCCACCCATGCCGAGCCGCTGGCCGACCCGGTAGGTGCCGATCAGCTCCCCCGGCTCCGGGTAGCCCGCATGCGTCGTCACGGGCATGTTTCTACCCTGTCGCGGACGAGTTCAGTCCGGCAGCCCGCCCAGGAACTCGACGACGGGCTGGATGACCTGTTCACTCCGCTCCGGCGCCGCCTCGGCGTCGATGAGCTCGGTGCCGTGCTCGCCGCCCGGCAGCAGCACCAGCTCGGCATCGCCGCCGATCCAGCCGCTCAGCCGTCGGGCGTCCGGCCCCGCACCGAAGGAGTCGTCGCGGGTGCTGACGAGGAGGGTGGGCACCGGACCCAGGCGGCGTACGTCGTCCTCCGTGAAGACGTACTCACCGTCCAGGATGCCCGCCAGCCAGACCAGCCCCGCCGGCTCGACGAGCCCCTCGAGCACGGCTTGCAGGCTCGCCATGGCTCCGATGCTGGCGCCGCCGAGCACGACCCGCTCCGCTCCGGTCTCCTGGGCGTACGCCGCCGCGCCGGCGACGTCGAGATGGTGGTGGTCGAACCGGCCCGGCCCGTCGGAGCACTCGTCGAACGCGATCGAGCAGACGCCCCGCCGGTTGTAGGTGAGCACCCGGTAGCCCTCCTCGGCCAGCCGGGCCGCGAGCGGGAACCAGTCCTCCTGGCTGCTCCCGGTGCTGCCCATGTGGCTCAGCACCACGGTCGTGGACCCCGTGCCGAACACGCGGCCGGTCAGCCGCACCCCGTCGTCGGCGGTGAGCTCGACCACCTCGGAGCCCTCGGCCAGCTCGACGACCCGCTGCAGGGCGGGATCGCCAGGTGTCGACGCGGCGTCCGGCGGCTGCTCCGCCGAGCCGTCGTCGCACCCGACGAGGGCAGCCACCGCCGCGGCGGCGGTCGCCGCCCTCAGAAGAGCAGCGCGGATGCGGGGTCCTCGAGGATCCCGGCCACGTCGGAGAGGAAGCGCGAGCCCCTCTCGCCGTCGATGTGACGGTGGTCGAAGGACAGCGCCAGCGTGGTGATGGATCTGATGGCGATCTCGTCTCCACCAGCTCCAGGGACGACCCACGGCTGCTTGCGGATCGCGCCGAAGCACAGGATCGCGGACTCCCCCGGGTTGATGATCGGGGTGCCGGCGTCGACGCCGAACACACCGACGTTGGTGATCGTGAACGTGCCGCCGCTCATCTCCGCAGGCTGGGTCTTCCCGTCGCGGGCCGTCGCCGTGAGCTGGTTGAGCTCGCGGGCCAGGTCGAGGAGCGACAGGTCCTGGGCGTCCTTGACGTTGGGTACGACGAGGCCGCGTGGGGTCGCCGCCGCGATGCCGAGGTTGACGTAGCTCTTGTAGACGACCTCCTGGGCGGGCTCGTCCCAGAACGAGTTGATCTCCGGGGTGCGGCGCATCGCCAGCATCACCGCGCGCGCCAGCACCAGCAGCGGAGAGACCCTCACCTCGGCGAACTCGCGACGCTTCTTGAGCC
>DASTDJ010000256.1:0-3193 GCA_035710425.1 Nocardioides sp. | reverse complement strand
GTCAGCTCGCGCTGCCGGGCGCTGCGGCGTTGCAGAGGTGCCAGGAGCGGTCCCACGAGCAGCATCAACGTGGGTACGCCGAGCAGCACGACGAGCCCGAGCGTCACCGAGGTCTGCAGCAGGATCACCGAGACCAGCAGGAACGAGACGATCGCGCCGGCGAAGCGCGCGGACACGTCCATCACCTGGCCGAGGTGCGAGATGTCGCTGGTACCGATGGCGACCACCTCGCCGGTGGACACCTTGCGCGGCAGCGTCGCTCCGAGGTTCACGGTGTGCCGGCCGACCAGCTGCACGGTGCGGTAGGCCGCGGTCAGCCAGTTGGTGACGGCGAACCGGTGCCGGATGATCCCGCTGGCCGCCTGGACCAGGCCGATGGCGAAGAGCAGGCCGGCGTACTGGAGCAGGGCGTGGGTGTCCTTGGCGGCGACGCCGCGGTCGATCGCGCGGCCGATCACGAACGGCAGCACCGCCTGGCTGCTCATCCAGACGATGCCGAAGAACATGCCGAGCAGCAGCGTGCGCATCTGCCCCTTGGCCATCCACCACAGGAAGCGCACCGCGGACCTGTGGTCGGCGGTGCCGGGATGGTCGAGAGGGAGCGGCCGCACCAGGCCACGTTACGGAGGAGGCGGGTGTGACTTCGACCGAATTAAGCGGGGCCGCTAGACGAGGTCCTTGGTGATCAGGCGCCGGGGGAGGAGCACCAGCAGCGCGACCAGGACCACGGCCATCGCGGCGCCGACGACCACTGCCCAGGTGCGGTCGACCACGACGTCGAAGATGAAGGTGGTGATGCCGACGACCAGCAGGGAGACGGCGCCGAGGGCGATGCTCGCGAGGATGCCCGCGGTGCGCACCAGCCGCTCCTTCACCTGACGGCCGGACAGCGTGCGGTGCGCGGCGACCGGCGTCAGTACCAACGCCGTGGTCACCCCGGCCACCACGACGAGCACCAGGTAGAAGTCGCGCTGGAACTCGTCGAGGTCCTCGAACTTCTGCTGGAAGGGGAGCGTGAGCAGGAACCCCGCGAGCAGCTGGACGCCGGTCTGCATGACCCGGAGCTCTTGGAGCAGGTCGCCCCACTTGCGGTCCGCGCGCTCCTGTGAGGTCTCGTCCCGCCCGCTGCCGTTGTCGTCGTCGTTCACGGCCCCAGGTTCCCCTCAAACGGCGAGTTCATCCACCACCTCGGCGCCGGGGAGCTCGCCCAGCAGCCGGCCGGGGAGCACGATCTTCGAGCGCCGGACACCCGAGCCGATGATCGCCACGTCGATGTCGAGGCAGCGCGGGTCGACCAGCACCCGCCACTCGCTCGGCAGGCCGAGCGGGGTGATGCCGCCGTACTCCATCCCGGACTCGGCGACCGCCCGGTCCATGGAGAGGAACGACGCCTTCCGCACGTCGAGCAGCCGGCGGACGCGGTTGTTGACGTCGGCGCGGGTGTCGGCGCGTACGACGCAGGCGGCGACCCGCTCCTCACCGGCCCGGCTCCCGGCGATCACCACGCAGTTGGCGCCGGTGTCCATCGGCAGGTCGTAGGCCGCGCTCATCGCGGCCGTGTCGGCCTGCTCCGGGTCGATCTCCACGACAGCGACCTCGCCGGCCAACGGCCAGGCCGCGAGGGCGGTCAGGACCGGTGGCGCGACGAGGTCGGGGTGGTCGAGGACGGGCAGGGAGGTCAGGGTGCCGATCTCGGGAAGGGTCACCCGCCGATTCTGCACCGGGGTGCTACGCGGTGGGCATCACGGCCCAGGCCACGACGTACGCGACCACGACGCTGCCGAGGCCGAGCACCGCGCCGACGACGGTGAGCACCCGGACCAGCGTGGGGTCGAGGCCGAAGTAGTCGGCCACCCCGCCGCAGACCCCGCCGATCATCTTGTCGTGGGTGCGGCGCGTCAGGCGCTTGTGGCTCTGCTCGTAGTTCATCGGTTCTCCTCGGTCTCGGTCTCGATCTCGGTCTCGTTGTCGGTCTCGGCAAGCGGGTCGGGCTGCTCGGCAGGGGCGACCCAGCCGACCTGCCGGTTCTCGCGACCGCGGTGGCCGGTCACGGCCAGCGCGATCAGCCCGGCGGCGCCGGCGAGCACCCACGGGGCGGGCAGCAGCCATCGGACGTCGTCGCCCTCGACGACGTCGCTGACGACCAGCGCCCAGACGGCGAGCAGGCCGAGCAGTGCGATGCCCATCACCAGGTGGCCCACGTTGACCGGGTGCCGGCCGCTCTCGCGCTCCGGCGTCTCGGTGACGGCGGTCTCGGTCATCGGTCGATCCTCTCTTCGGTGTCCACGGTGATCTCGCCGAACACGAGCTCGGCGTCGATGCTCAGGACGGGGGCGCCCACGGTCCGGGCGCTGTGGCGGGCAGTGTTGGAGCTGCTCTCGTCGTCGCCGAACAGCCGGGTCTCGCCGCCTTCGACGGTGGCGTCGACCTCCACGTCGACCCCGTCGGGCACGGTCACCACGATCTGGCCGAACACCGCCTCGACGTCGATGTGGTGGCCGTCGAGGTTCTCGACGTCGCGTACGTCGCTCAGGTCGAGGTCGATCTTTCCGGCGAACAGCTCATAGGTGTCGTCGACGTCGGCGGCCAGCGTGGGGGACGCCTCGATCTGACCGGCGTCCACCTCGTGGGCTGCCGTGGCTCCGGCGGTCACCATCGCCGCCAGCAGGCCGAAGGCGATCAGGCCACCGGCGCGGCCGTAGAAGGCGCCGACGACGAGCATCACGCCACTCAGCGCGAGGGCGACGGCGGGGTACGCCGAGTCGGTGACCGGCCCACCGGCGAGGTCGACGATGCCGAGCACGCCGATGGCCAGCGCAATGAGCGCCATGGTCCACCAGAAGAGGATGGGGCCGCGCTTCCGCGGGTTGCGCGGGGGAGGGGTGTAGGCCACGGGTGCGCCGGGGTGGGTCGCTCCCGGGTAGGTCACGCCCGGGGTCGGGTGCGTCGGGACTGGCCGACGCGGTCGGGAGTCTCCGCGGACGCTCACGATGATGAGCGCGATCAGGCCCAGGATGGCCAGCGGCCAGGGGAAGCCCCAGTCGCCCATCGAGTCCCCGATGACGGCCAGGGCGGCGATCGCCCCGACGATGATCAGGGCCACGCCCCGGCTGCGGTCGTCGAGGCGGAGCTTCGCCTCATTGGTGTCCTCCTCGGGCACCAGCAGCCAGCCCGCGCCGTAGATCAGCAGGCC
>DASTDJ010000255.1:0-4829 GCA_035710425.1 Nocardioides sp. | reverse complement strand
TTGTGCTGCTGGCCGCGGCCGGTGTCGCCTTCGCCAAGAAGAAGATGGACGAGAGCAAGGCCGAGCAGGCGCTGTGGGCCGAGGCGACCGACAACGTCGACAAGGCCTGATCAACCAGGGGCCTTGGCGCAATTGGTAGCGGCTCTGCCAATCCTGGGCTTTGCAAGCAGGGGGTTAGGGGTCGAGTCCCCTAGGCTCCACCGAACGGTGAGCGCACCCTCGTCTGCTGCGAGTTCGGCGGCGGATACTGCGGCGGTGGCGGTGGATAGGGCGCGTACTGCTGGCCCCAGGCCGGCGCGGCGGGCTGGGCCGCCCGGGCGATCGCGCCCTTGAGCTTCGCGATGCCGTAGAGCAGGTAGGCGCCGGCGATGGTGGCCAGCACCAGGCCGGTGAACACCCCGGCGTACGAGCTGTCCTGCGGGTCCATGAAGTCGTAGATCGGCGCGTCCCAGGTGTTCTGCTCCCGGAACCCGTCGGTCGCGGTGTACCAGAGCAGCCAGACCGACGGCACGACCAGCCAGGTCAGGGGCTGCCACCAGCGGGTGCGGTTCTGGCTCCGCCCGACGAAGCACCAGTCGACGAGCACGAGCATCGGCGTGATGACGTGGGTGAAGGCGTCCTTCGCCTCGCTGGTGCCGCCGCCGATCACGCCGAGGTAGGTCGACGCCACGACTAGGAGCAGCAGGGTCATGGCACCCCGCCACACGTGGGTGGCCGCCTCGCGCCGGTAGGCCAGTCCGATCGCCAGTCCGTAGAGGGCGACCACGAGGAACACGATGCCGGTCAGCAGGTTGCCGGACTGGGTGAGGAAGATCAGCTCCTCCGGGTCGTGCCCGTAGAGCCACCATCCGTAGAACGCGCAGAAGGCGAGCGCGAGCCGCCAGGCGAAGGTGCCGACGACCACGGCGGGCGGGACGGGACGGACCATGGGCGTCGTCATTCCCACCGGCCGGCGACGGCAAACTCGAGGAGGGTGCGGCGATGCCGATACGGGTCAAGCAGACCGCCGGCGCACGCTACTCTTCCCCGAGTGAGACGTGGGGGGACCGCCGGCCTGCTCGCGGGGACCCTCGGGGCGGTCCTGCTGCTCGCCGGGTGCAGCGATGACGACGACGAGCCCGTCTTCCCGCCCGACCCCGAGGCCTCTGTCGCACCACCGGCCTACGACCCCGAGCTCGAGCCGGCCGCCGCGGTGCTCGCCCTGGTGCCCGACGCCGCCACGGTCCTCACCGTTACCGACTTCGACCAGCTCCGGTTGCAGCTCGGCACGCCCACGCTCACCAGCGCCGACCCCGCACCTGAGCGAGCGGAGTTCTGGCGCGAGGTCGACGCCGAGACGGCGGCGCTCACCGAGGGCCTGCTCCGGCCGATCGAGGACCAGCTGGCCGAGGACTACGGCTTCACCCAGGACGACGTGCTGTGGGAGGCGCACTTCGACGGTGGTGGGGTCGAGGGCTGGGTGCTGAGGTTCCGCGACGACCTCGACATGTCGGCGGTACGTCGCGCCGTCGACGACGGCGTCGGTCCGCTCGACGGTGTTCAGGTCGCGGCCGAGCAGCGCGTGGTCGGTGTCGAGGTCGCGAGCCACCCCGACGAGAGCTGGGCGGCCGACGTGGAGCTCACCGAGCTGGTCGGGTCGCCGGCCGCCGCGACGTACCTCGAACGCGACTGCATCCCGTTCGACGACGCGTTCGGCTCGGGCGTGCGCGAGCAGCTGGCCACCGGGCCCGACGAGGACATGTCCGAGCTCGCCGAGCTCGGGCCGTTCTCCGTGGCGTTCGGCAGCGACCTGGTGACCGCCCGCCTGGGACCCGCCAGGCCGGACGTGTTCGCCCGGGCCAGGCTCGCCGACACGATGCCCGAGACCGACCCCAGCTTCGGCGAGGGCTTCCAGCGCCCGGTCGCCGACCCCAGCACCGGTCGGATCGGCTACTCCCTCGGTGACCCGCGGGCGGCGGCCGAGCTGACCCTCGCGCGGCACCTGCCGTTCGCGGTCTGCGCCGACTCCTAGGGGTTCTGCAGCGCCGCGAGCTCGCTGGCGTCGTGGGCGCAGAACACGGTGACCTCGTCGCCGTGCGCGGCATGCAGCTCCTGCACCCGCTCGAGGTTGGCCAGCCGCACCTTGTTGTCCTGGGCCAATGCTGTCTGGAAGACGCGCAGCGTGCGCGGGCACTCGCGCGGCCGCTGCTTGTCACCGGAGAAGAAGTAGCTGTCGCCGGCGTGGAAGAGCCAGCCGCCGCCGGGTCTGGCCACCGCCACCCCCTGGTGGCCGCGGCTGTGCCCGGGCAGCGGCACGAGCACCACGTCGTCGCCGAGCGCGGACACCGACCCGAACCCGAACCAGTCGTCACCGCCGTCGGGGTGCGGGACCCACTCCGGCCCGTGTGCCCACTGGCCGGGGACGTAGCGGCCGCGCTCCTTCATGCCGGGGTGCTGCGCGGCGCGGAGCTCGGCGGCGTGCACGTGCACCCGTGCCTTGGGGAAGTCGCCGATCCCGCCGGCATGGTCGAGGTCCATGTGCGTGAGCACGATGTCGGTGACGTCGTCGGGTTCGTGGCCGAGCGCCCGGACGCGCTGCGCCGCGGTCTCGTGCGGATCGAGCACCGGCCGGGTGATCGATCGGAACGGTTGCCCGAGCCGGCGCGGGTCGGCGAGGTCGTCACTACCGAAGCCGGTGTCGACGAGCAGCAGTCCCTGGTCGCGCTCGACCAGCAGGCAGTGCGCGACCATGTGCGGCGTGGCGAGCGGCCGGAAGCTCGCGCAGTTGAGGTGATGGATCACGCGCAGATCGTGTCAGGTTTCCATCGCGTGCAGGGCCTTGACCGTTTTCGAGCTCTTGACCGTCGCCGGGTCGGGGTAGGTGCCGAACAGCCGGTCGGCGGTGCCGGCGGTGGTGACGGTGAACCAGTAGTGCTCGTTCTTGTAGTGGTGGAGCCGGTGGTTGCGCCACACCTCGCGGTACCACTTCGACTTCGGCTTGTAGTCGCTGTGGATCAGGTAGTGCGTCCACTCGTAGCCGAGCTTGATGCCGTAGACCGACACGAGCAGCGACAGCGCGCTCGGCAGGGTCGGCATCGCGAGCAACGCGATCGCGACGTACAGCGGCAGCAGGTAGGTCAGCACCTGCCAGGGGATGAACACCAGCGGGATGTCGCGCGGGTCGGCGTGGTGCTCGCGATGCTTGCGGGCGAGCAGCGAGTCGACCTTGAGCCCCGCGACCTTGCGCGGCCGCCAGTGCAGGATGCCGACGTGGATCAGCCACTCGATCACCGGGAACAACGCGATCAGCGCCGCCGGGATCACCAGCTCCCACCAGCTGCCGCCGCCGACGACGACGCGGGCGACGACCGAGCCGACGAGGAATATCGAGATCATCGGCGGGCTGGGGTGCCGCCAGAACGCGCGCCAGGACTCACCCAGCGTCACGCCGGTACGACGTCCGGGCCCGGCCGCGCCGGTGATCCGGGCCTCGTCCTTCGCGAGCCGCTCGGCCGCGAGCGCCTCGATCTCGGGGGTCGCCTTGGTCATTCGTCATCCTCCTGTGCGGACAGCGCCGACAGCGCGGCGATCAGGCTCTCGGTGGCGGGACGCAGCACGCGGTCGGCCGCGGCCCGGGCGGTGTCGGGGTCGCCGGCGCCGATCGCCGCGGTGAGCAGCCGGTAGGCCTCGGACTGGCCGACCTCCTCGGCCATCGCGGGCGCCAGCGCCTCCAGCGCCGGCTCGTAGGCGGCGCGCATGCTGTTGAACATCAGCCGGAAGACCAGCGAGTCGGCGGCGTCGACGACGAGGTCCCAGAACTCCAGGGCGTGCACCTGCCGCTCGACGTCGTCGTCGGTGCCGGCGAGGCGGTCGACGGTCTCGGTGAGGATCGCCGCCAGCGGAGGCCCACCGCGCTCGGCCGCGAGGGCGGCGACGGCTGGACCGACCGCGAGCCGGGCCTCGAGCACCGAACGGGCGACCGCCGCGTCGAGATGGCCGCGCCGGACGAGCAGCTGCGGCAGCAGGTCGAGCCCGGCGAAGCGCTTGAAGTCGCGCACCGTGGTCGCGCCACCGTGGCGCACCTCCACCAGCCGGGTCTGCGCCATCCGCTGCAAGGCCTCGCGCACGGCCGGCCGCGAGACGCCGAGGACCTCGGCGAGCCGGCGCTCGCTGGGCAGCGACTCACCGGCCCCGATCTCCCCGTCGACGACCTCGGCGAGGACCTGGTCGAAGACCTCGTCGGGCACCGACCGACGGTTCACTGGCTGCAATGGCATGCCGGCCACCCTAGGCGGCTGTTGGTCTCGTGGTCAAGTGGTAATACCAGTTGCGGACGGGCCACGGCCCCCGAGTCGACGGGGGTGAGCGGTCCGTACCCTGGGTAGGTGCACGTGCTGCTGAGTCCCCGGCTGCTCGGCGCGCACCTGCTCGCGCTGGTCTGCGTCGCCTCCGCCGGCCTCCTCGGCTACTGGCAGTACGACGCGTGGCAGGAGCGCCGAGCCGACGAGCGGGTCGACCGCACGCAGGAGGAGCCGGTGCCGCTCGCCGACGTGATGGGGCCCGACGACCCGTTCCCGGCCGATGCGGTCGGGCAGCCGGTGCGGGTCAGCGGCACCTGGCTGCCGGAGTCGACGGTCTACGTGTCCGGACGCGAGCACGACGGCACCGACGGCTTCTGGGTGGTCACCCCGCTGACCTCCGGCGACGCGGCCGACCCGGCGTTGCCGATCGTGCGCGGCTGGGTGCCCGACGTCGACGGGGCCCCGGCGCCGCCCGCCGGTCCAGGCGAGCTGGTGGCCTGGCTGCAGCCGTCCGAGGGGTCGGGCGACACCGATGCCGACCCGGCCGAC
>DASTDJ010000254.1:0-3158 GCA_035710425.1 Nocardioides sp. | reverse complement strand
ACCCGGTGAAGTGCAACCTCACCAAGTTCGACAAGAACCGGCCGACGATCGTGCTGTGGGGTGACTCCCACGCCTGGCAGCTGGTGCCGGCGCTGCGCAAGGAGGTGCAGGGCAAGGGCGTCAACCTGGTCGCGTTCATGCAGGGCTCCTGCCCGGTCATGGTCAACCCGATGACGAAGGCCGAGCGCCGCAAGGCCCCCGACTGCCTCAAGGGCAACGCGATGGCGCTCGACTTCATCAAGAAGCTCAAGCGCGAGAAGCGCGACGTCCGCGTCGTCATCGCCACGTTCTGGCAGCGCTACCGCGAGGCCATCCGGAAGCAGACGTTCGGCTCCTACCACGGCCAGATGGCCCAGATCTTCGAGAAGGCCGGCCCGCGCGCGTTCCGCACCCTGGGCCGGATGAAGATCGGCGTCGACGTGGTCGGACAGGCGCTGACCGTCCCGGAGCACGCGCCCAACTGCCGCAAGGGCAACGACCCCTACATGTGCAACCTCCCGCGGTTCCGGGCGATCCACGAGGAGAAGGGCACCCGCGCCTGGGTGAAGCGGCAGATGCGGCAGCTGGTCAAGCCGGCGTACGTCGACATCAACAGGATGTGCACCCGCAAGACCTGCTACGCCAAGGTGCACGGAACCGTGACGTTCTTCGACATCTACCACATCACCGCGAGCATGTCCCGGCTGATCAGCTTCGTCTTCGCGCCCACCGTCGAGCGGACGCTGGCTGCGGCCGGCGGCGACGACGACGGGCCGGACTGTCCGCTGCCGATCCTCTGCTGACCGCCCGGTGACCGACGGCCGGACCGGCACGTTCAGCGCCGGGGAGATCTCCGAGGCGTACGCCGCTATGCACGCGCGCGTGCAGGAGTACGCCACGAGCGGTCAGTGGGACGCGTTCGCCGACCACTTCACCGAGGACGCGGAGTACGTCGAGCACGCGTTCGGCACGTTCCGCGGCCGCGACCAGATCCGGGAGTGGTCGGTGCGGACCATGACGTCGTACCCGGGCAGCGAGATGACCGGCTTCCCGCTGGCGTGGCAGGTCGTCGACGAGCCCACGTCGCGGCTGATCTGCGAGGTGCGCAACCTGATGCCCGACCCGGGCGACGGCTCCCACCACGAGGAGTCCAACCTGACGATCATGACCTACGCCGGCGACGGGCTCTTCTCCCGCGAGGAGGACATCTACAACCCGCTGCGGTTCCTGAAGATGTCGGTGCGCTGGGGCAGGATCGCCGAGGAGCACGGCCGGCTGAGCGACGAGGGCCGGGCCTATCTCGAGCAGTTCGCGGGCTGATTTCAGGGCGATCCCGGATTACCGGCTTGCCCCGGTCTGGGAGGCTCCTCCCATGAGGATGGCCCAGTGAAGGCAGCGGCGAAGCGAGTCGCTCTGGAGATCACCGGCTGGGTGCTGGTGGTCGCCGGTCTCGCCGCACTGGTGCTGCCCGGGCCCGGGCTGCTGATGCTGTTCGGCGGCCTCGCGATCCTGTCGCAGCAGTACGAATGGGCCGAGCGCCGCCTGGCCCCGATCAAGTACCGCGCCCTCAAGGGCGCCGCCGAGAGCGTCGAGACCTGGCTGCGGATCGTGATCTCGGTGACCGGCGTCCTGCTCCTGGTCCTCGCGGGAGTGCTCTGGATCTGGGGCCCGCCCGCGCCCGGGTGGTGGCCGATCCACGAGCGCTGGTGGCTCCCTGGCGGCCTGGCCACCGCGATCACCCAGATCGCCTCGGCAGTGATCGCCCTGGTGCTGATCGTCTACAGCTACCGCCGGTTCCACGGCGACCCCGACGCGGTGGCCGAGCTCGAGGAGGAGATCGCGGAGGCCGACGAAGAGGCCCACTGGGGGCGCGACGACTGAGCGGGCACCATGGGGTGATGGACCGCAAGGCCGTCGACGTGGTGATCACCGGACGCGTGCAGGGCGTGTTCTTCCGGGCCCGCGCCCACGAGCAGGCCGACCGCCTGGGCGTCGCCGGCTGGGTGGCCAACGAGCCGGACGGATCGGTGGCGGGGCACTTCGAGGGAGCCGCGGCCGATGTCGATGCCCTCGTCGACTGGTGCCGCAGCGGTCCGGAGTACGCCCGCGTCGACGACGTACGGGTGAGTGCGGCGGAGGCGGAGGGGAGCCGCGGGTTCGACGTGCGCGGGTGAAGGAATCGCCGGTCGACCGGTGATCCCTCTACTTGTCGGGTGTTGCAACGCCGGACAAGTAGAGGAAACGCCGGTCGACCGGTGATCCCTCTCCCCGTGTCGGCCACCGCGACTAGCCTCGCCCCGATGGCCCTCCACCTCCACCGCGCACCGCGCACCGACCAGCTCGCCGACGCCCTCGGCGAGCTGGTTGCGTCACCCCTCGACGACCCGTTCGCCGAGGAGGTCGTGGTGGTGCCGGCCAAGGGCGTGGAGCGCTGGCTGACCCAGCGGCTCAGCCACCGCCTCGGCGTCGGTTCGCGCGGCGGCGACGGGGTGTGCGCCGGGGTCCGGTTCCTGAGTCCCCACTCGCTGGTCTCGATGCTGCTCGACCGCGACCGCGACGACCTGTGGGACCCCGACCACCTCGTCTGGCCGCTGCTGGCCACGATCGACGACAGCCTCGACGAGCCCTGGTGCGCCACCCTCGCCGCCCACCTCGGCCACGGCCTCGACGGCGACGAGGCTGAGCTCCGGCGCAACCGGCGCTACTCCGTGGCCCGACGGCTGGCCGGCCTGTTCGTGTCGTACGCCGTGCAGCGGCCGACCCTGGTCGCCGACTGGCGCGAGGGCAGCGACACCGATGGCGCGGGTGCTCCGCTCGACGCCGACCTGGGCTGGCAGGCCGAGCTCTGGCGCCGGCTGCTGCAGCGTGTCGACGACGACCCGCCCGACGTGCGTCACGCGCGGGTCCTGGAGCGGCTCCGCGCCGGCGGCGACGGGCTCGATCTCCCGGACCGGCTCTCGCTGTTCGGCCACACGCGGCTCCCGGTCACCGAGATCGCCCTCCTCCAGGGCCTGGGCGAGCACCGCGACGTCCACCTGTGGCTGCCGCAGCCGTCGGCCTCCCTCTGGGACGCCCTCGCCGACCTCGGCGGCGTGGTGCCGCGCGACGACGACCGATCCGCCGACCGGGTCGCTCATCCGCTGCTGGCCTCGCTCGGCCGCGACACCCGCGAGCTGCGT
>DASTDJ010000253.1:0-7095 GCA_035710425.1 Nocardioides sp. | reverse complement strand
TCCTTGCGGGTCCGGAACGACTCGACCTTCGCCTGGAGGCGCTGCTGGGCGAGCGTGAGCTTCTCCTCCTCGCCCTGGAGCTGGGCGTGCTGGGCCCGGAGGTCGGAGATCTGGCCGGACAGCGCGGACCTGCGGGTGAGCGCCTCGCGGGCCAGGTCCTCGCGACCCATCGAGATGGCCTTCTCGGCCTGGCCCTGGAGCTTGGCCGCCTGCTGATCGAGCTGGTTGACCTGGAGCTCCACCCGCTTGCGGCTGGTGGCCACGTCGGCCACGCCGCGGCGTACCTTGGCCAGGAGGTCGAGCTGGCGCTGGTAGCTGTAGTCGAGGGTCTCCCGGGGATCCTCGGCGCGGTCGAGTGCCTTGTTGGCCTTCGACCGGAAGATCAGGCTGATGCGCTTCATGAGGCTCATCGAGTGCGGTCCCTCTCAAGACGTTCGAACAGTGTCCTCACCCTATGCCGCGGGGGCAACCGGCCGCGAGCACGCAGGTAGGCTGGCGGTGTCACCGCCCACCACGTCCCGAAGGCCTGAAGTTGTTCCGTCGCAACAAGTCCGAGGCGCCCGAAGCGACCGCTCCCGTCAAGGAGGGCGGCAAGGGCCGGCCGACCCCCACCCGCAAGGAGGCCGAGGCCGCCGCGCGCGAGCGGGCCAAGGTGCCGCGGACCCGCAAGGAGATGTCCCGGCAGCAGCGGCTGGCCAAGACCGAGAACAGCCGCAAGGTCCGCGCGGCGATGAAGTCCGGCGACGAGCGCTACTTCCTGCCGCGTGACCAGGGGCCCGTCCGCCGGTTCATCCGCGACTTCGTGGACAGCAGGTTCGGCATCGTCGAGCTGATGATCCCGCTGCTGATCCTGACCATGGTGCTCGGCTACTCCGGCAACGACCGGCTCGCCGGGATCGGCAACACGGTCCTGTTCGGCACCCTGCTGCTGGTGATCATCGACCTGATGCTGATGCGGTTCCGGCTGCGCCGCCAGCTGGCCGCGCGGTTCCCCGACGAGCCCCTCAAGGGCACGACGTACTACGCGATCACCCGCTCGATGCAGATGAAGTTCATGAGGCTGCCGAAGGCCCAGGTCAAGATCGGGCAGCAGCTGCCCGACACCTACAAGTAGGCGTCACCCCAGGCCGGGTCGGCGCGGCGACTTCGTCTTGGCCGGGTCGCGCTCCACCACATCGCCGACCGCCTCGTCGATCGCGTCCAGCACGTCGGCGTCCAGCGTCACGCCGGCCGCCTTCGCGTTCTCGATGACCTGCTCGGGCCGGCTGGCCCCGATGATGGCGCTCGAGACGTTGGGGTTCTGCAGGGTCCAGGCGATGGCGAGCTGCGACATGGACAGGCCGGCCCCTTCGGCGATCGGCCGCAGACGCTGGATCCGCTCGAGGACGTCGTCGTCGAGCCAGCGCCCGATCATGTCGGCGCCGCCCTTGGTGTCGGTGGCCCGGGAGCCCTCCGGCACCGGCTGGCCCGGCTGGTACTTGCCGGTGAGCGTGCCTTGGGCGATCGGCGAGAAGACCACCTGCCCGAGCCCGAGCTCCTGACAGGCCGGCACGACCTCGGCCTCGATCACCCGCCACAGGATGTTGTACTGCGGCTGGTTGGACACCAGCGGGATGCGCAGCTCACGCGCCAGGGCGTGCGCCGCGCGGATCTCCTCGGCCCGCCACTCGGACACCCCGATGTAGAGCGCCTTGCCGGCGCGGACCACGTCGGCGAAGGCCTCCATGGTCTCCTCGAGCGGCGTGTCGTGGTCGTAGCGGTGGGCCTGGTAGAGGTCGACGTAGTCGGTGCCCAGCCGGCTCAGCGAGCCGTCGATCGACTCCATGATGTGCTTGCGGGACAGGCCGTGGTCGTTGTGGGCGCCTGGGCCGGTCGGCCAGAACACCTTGGTGAAGATCTCCAGGCCCTCCCTGCGCTCCCCGGCCAGCGCCTTGCCGAGCACGCTCTCCGCCCGGGTGTTGGCGTAGACGTCGGCGGTGTCGAAGGTGGTGATGCCGACGTCGAGTGCCTGGCGCACGCAGGCGTTGGCGGCGTCCTCCTCCACCTGCGAGCCGTGGGTGATCCAGTTGCCGTAAGAGATGGCGGAGACCCTCAGGCCACTCGCGCCGAGATTGCGGATCTGCATGCTGGCGACCCTACTGAGCGGGCGGTGACACGCTGCTACCCGGTCGCCAGTACGGCGTGCGCCATCGCCCGGCGGTCGGCACACCGGGCGGGCATCGTGTCCCAGTAGTAGGGGAAGGTCACGAACGCGATGTACAGCGCCCAGCCCATCGCGCGCTGCCAGGTCGCGTCGTCGACGTCGACGGCCCGGCGGAAGGTGGCCCGGCTCTCGGGGTCCAGCACCTCCCAGGCGGCCACCAGGTCGACCGACGGGTCGCCCACGCCGAGGGTGCCGAAGTCGAGCACCGCGCTGAGCCGCCCGTCGCGCACGAGCAGGTTCTCGGCGAGCAGGTCGCCGTGGTACCAGGAGGGGGCGGGGTCCGACCCACGGGTGGCCTCGAGGATCTGGTCCCAGACCCGGAGCGCGGTGTCGAGGTCGAGGCCGAGACCGTCGATCTCCCGGCTGGCCGCCACCGAGCGACGGAAGCTGTCGTCCACGTCGCCGAGCGGGCCGCCGCGGTACCAGGTCAGCTCGTCGTCGTGGAGCGCTCCGTCGGGGACCTCGATCGCGTGCAGCTGCCCGATCAGGCGTGCGAGATCGTCGGCCAGCCCGTGCCGCGGCCCCTCCGGCGGCATCCGGTCGGCGGTCACGGTCGGCAGGCTGCCCTCGAGGTAGCGGTTGACCGACCAGCTCTCGGGGTAGCCGAGCCCGGGCGTCCCGCGCGCTACCACCGCGGGCACGGCGACCGAGAGCTCACGCTCGATCATCGGCAGCCAGCGCGCCTCCTTCTCTATGGCCGATCCCCCGGGCTGACGCGGCATCCGGACCACCAGGTCGCTGCCGAGACGGAACAGGGCGTTGGTCGACCCGGACGCACCGAGCGGACGAACGTCCAGCCCGGCGTACTGCGGCAGCGTGGCCGCGACCAAGGCACGCACGAGATCGGCGTCGATCGGGATCTCGTCGTCGTGGAGTCCGGCCACCGTCGCCTCAGGCGTCGTAGTCGAGGACGACCCGCTCGGCAGTGGGGTGGGACTGGCAGGTGAGCACGTAACCGCGCTCCACCTCGTCGGGCTCGAGCGCGTAGTTGGCGTCCATCGCCACCGAGCCCTCCACGACCTTGGCGCGGCAGGTGCCGCAGACACCACCCTTGCAGGCGAACGGGAGGTCGGAGCGCACCCTGAGCGCCGCCTCCAGGACGGGTACGTCGTCGGGGCGCAGCTCGAGCTCGGAGCTGCGACCGTCGAGGCGGATGGTGACGTGGGCAGCGCCCTCCGCTCCTTCGAGCTGAGCGACCGGCGCCCGCGGCACCGGATCGGCGTGGAAGAGCTCGGAGTGGATGCTGCCCGGCGCGGCCCCGAGCTCCTCGATCGCCGTCCTCAGCTCGGCGAGCATCTGCTGGGGTCCGCACAGGAACCATTCGTCGACCTCGTCGGCCGGCGCGAGGGCCGTCAGGATCCCGCGGAGCCGCGAGGCGTCGAGCCGGCCCGAGAACAGCTCGACGTCCTGCGACTCCCGCGAGAGCACGTGGACGATCTGCAGGCGCTCGCAGAACCGGTCCTTGAGGTCGTGGACCTCGTCGAGGAACATCACCGAACGATGGGTGCGGTTGGCGTAGACCAGCGTCACCGCCGATCCGGGCTCGCCCTCGAGGATCGCCGCCACGATCGAGAGGATCGGGGTGATGCCCGAGCCGGCGGCGATGGCGACGTAGCGCTTCCGCGCCGTCGGGTCGATCTCGGTGGTGAACCGACCGGCGGGGGTCATCACCTCGAGCTCGTCGCCGACGACGAGCCGCCCGACCACACCCTCGCTGAACGCACCGCCGGGGAGCCGCTTCACGCCGATCCGGAGCACACCGGTCGACGGGGGCGTGCAGATGGAGTAGCTGCGTCGCACGTCGTCGCCGCCGCGGATCGAGAGGTGCTGGCCGTGGCGGAAGCGGTAGTCGTCGGCGAGGTCGGGCGGGACCTCGAACGTGATCGCCACCGAGTCGTCGGTCAGCTCCTCGATCGCGGCGACCTTGAGCTGGTGGAGGGTGGCGCTCACAGGGGCTTGAAGTGATCGAATGGCTCGCGACAGGTCTGGCACACCCACAGCGCCTTGCACGCGGTCGAGCCGAACCGGCTCGACTCGCGGGTGTCGAGGCTGCCGCACTGCGGGCACCGGACCGCGAGGACCAGCTCCACCGGCCCGGTGCGGGGGCCGGGCGGCGCCACGCCGTACTCCTCGAGCTTGGCCTTGCCCTCGTCGGTGATCCAGTCGGTGGTCCACGGCGGGGACAGCACGAACTCGACGTCGACGTGGACGTAGCCGGCCATCGACAGTGCGTCGATCAGGTCGGTGCGGATCGTCTCCATCGCCGGGCAGCCGGAGTAGGTCGGGGTGATCTGGACGTGCACCCGTGCGCCTTCGTACTCGGTGACGTCACGGAGGATGCCGAGGTCCTCGATGGTCACGACGGGGAGCTCGGGGTCGAGGACGGTCGCGGCCACCTGCCACGCGCGGGTCAGCACCGAGGAGGTCACCACGTCGCCCCCGGGTGCGAGCGGGCGAGGTGCTGCATCTCCGCGAGCAGGTAGCCGAGGTGCTCGGTGTGCAGACCGCGACGGCCGCCGCCGACGGCGGGCGCGACGGCGGGGACGGTCAGGGTGGCCTCGGCCACCACGGCACCGACCCGGTCGAGTAGGCCGGACCGGAGGCTCTCCGGGTCGACGGCGATGCCCTGCTCGACCAGCGCCGCGTCGGCCGGCGTGAACAGCTCGTCGACGAACGGCCACTCCGCCTCGAGGGCCGCCTGCATCCGGGCATGGGACTCGTCGGTGCCGTCGCCGAGCCGGACCACCCAGCGGGCGGCGTGGTCGAGGTGGTAGGCGACCTCCTTGACGGCCTTGCCGGCCACCCCGGCCAGGGTCGGGTCGGTGCTGCGGCCCAGCGCGGCGTAGAGCTCCGACTGGTAGGCCGCGAAGACCAGCAGGCGGGCCATGGTGACGCCGAAGTCGGTCTGCGGCCGCTCGACCAGCCAGACGTTGCGGAACTCCCGGTCGTCGCGGAGATAGGCGAGGTCGTCCTCACCGCGCCCGGCGCCCTCGACCCGGCCGGCGTGGTCGAGCAGGGTGCGAGCCTGGCCGAGCTGGTCGAGGCCGATGTTGGCGAGCGCGACGTCCTCCTCGAGCTCGGGAGCGCGGCTGATCCACCACCCCATCCGCTGTGCGGACACGAGCGCGTCGTCGGCCAGGCCGAGGACGTAGTCGAAGAGTGGGGTGGTCATAGGTGCTGCACCCCCTCGGGGACGTCGTAGAACGTGGGATGCCGGTAGACCTTGTCGCCGGCGGGGTCGAAGAACGAGTCGCGCTCGTCGGGGCTGGACGCGACGATCTCGGAGGCCGGCACCACCCAGATCGAGACCCCCTCGTTGCGCCGCGTGTACAGGTCGCGGGCGTTGCGCAGCGCCATCTCGGCGTCGGGGGCGTGCAGCGAGCCGACGTGGCCGTGGCTCAGGCCCCGCCGGGACCTGACGAAGACCTCCCAGAGCGGCCAGTCGCGGTTCATGCCGCGCCCCTTGCGTGCTTCTCGGCGTACGCCGTGGCCGCCTCGCGCACCCAGGCGCCGTCGTCGTGGGCGCGCACCTTGTGGGCCATCCGCTCGGCGTTGCAGGGGCCGTTGCCCTTGATCACCTCGAACAGCTCGGTGAAGTCGATCTCGCCGAAGTCGTAGTGTCCACGCTCGTCGTTCCAGCGGAGCTCGGGGTCGGGCAGGGTCAGCCCGAGGACCTCGGCCTGCGGCGCCGTCATGTCGACGAAGCGCTGCCGGAGCTCGTCGTTGCTGTGTCGCTTGATGCCCCACGCCATCGACTGCTCGGAGTGCGGCGATGCGTCGTCGGGCGGGCCGAACATCATCAGCGAGGGCCACCAGTAGCGGTTGACGGCGTCCTGGGCCATGTCCTTCTGCGCCGGGGTGCCGTGGGAGAGCGTGTGCAGGATCTCGAACCCCTGCCGCTGGTGGAACGACTCCTCCTTGCAGACCCGAATCATGGCCCGCGCGTAGGGGCCGTAGGAGCACCGGCACAGCGGCACCTGGTTGGTGATCGCGGCACCGTCGACCAGCCAGCCGATCGCGCCCACGTCGGCCCAGGTGAGCGTGGGGTAGTTGAAGATCGAGGAGTACTTCTGCCGGCCGGTGTGCAGCGCGTCGAGCAGGTCGGCGCGGTTGACGCCCAGGGTCTCAGCGGCGGCGTAGAGGTAGAGCCCGTGGCCGGCCTCGTCCTGCACCTTCGCCATCAGGATCGCCTTGCGGCGCAGGCTGGGCGCCCGGCTGATCCAGTTGCCCTCGGGCTGCATGCCGATGATCTCGGAGTGGGCGTGCTGCGCGATCTGCCGGACCAGTGTGCGCCGGTAGGGCTCGGGCATCTCGTCTCGCGGCTCCACCCGGCCGTCGTCGGCCAGCAGCCTCTCGAAGTCACCGTCCACGCGTCCGAGAGTAGCAAGATCTGTTACAGACTCCCGCATCGCGGACCGACTTCTGTAACACCACCGGCCCTGCGAGGATGACGGCATGAGCTCCCCCACCGCCGACGTCTCAGTGCGGGTCGCCTGGGCGGACGACGCGCCTGCGATCGGCGCGCTGCAGGTGCGCGCCTGGCGGACGGCGTACGCCGGGCTGCTCCCGGCCGAGGCGCTCCCGGACGAAACCGTGGCGACGGAGGCCTGGCGGTCGTCGATGACCCGTCCGGCCGACGCGCGCAACCGGGTGCTGGTGGCCCTGGAGCGCAACCGGGTCGTCGGCTTCGCGGTGGTGGGGCCTGCGGCCGACCCCGACTGCGACCCGATCGCCGACGGCGAGCTGCTCGAGCTCACGGTCGAGGCGGGCGAGCGCGGCAAGGGTCACGGCTCACGGCTGCTCACCGCAGCCGTCGACACGATGACCGCCGACCGCTTCACCCGCGCGGTCTACTGGGCGATCGCCACCGACGACGAGCTGCGCACCTTCCT
>DASTDJ010000252.1:0-2651 GCA_035710425.1 Nocardioides sp. | reverse complement strand
GAGCAGGCTGCTGGTCTACCGCGCCGCGGCGATGAAGGACGGCGGCGCCCCGGTCAAGGACTTCAAGCAGGCCGCGGCGGTGGCCAAGCTCTACAGCACCGAGTCGGCCGTCACGGCGACCCGGATCGCCACCCAGGTCTTCGGCGGCTACGGCTTCATGGAGGAGTACCCCGTCACCCGCTTCTACCGCGACGCCAAAGTTCTCGAAATCGGCGAAGGAACCTCCGAGGTGCAACGTATGCTCATCGCCCGCGGGCTGGGACTGCCCGTCGAGTAACAAGGGGGACGCCATGCGGCGTGGGTGGTTCGCGGCGACCGTGCTGCTCGCGCTGGTGCTGACGGGCTGCAGCGACGACTCCGACGAGCCGGAGGAGGACCCGCTCGAGGGCGACGCGAAGTCGCTGGTGTCCTGCCTGAAGGACGCCGACATCGACGCCACGGTCAACGAGAGCGTCGCCTTCGGCGTCGAGGCCGAGCACACCGGCGTGGAGGCGTCCGAGCTGCCGTCCGAGCTGCTGGCGTTCGACAGCGGCCAGGGGACCGAGCAGGGCGTGAAGCTCTGGATCTTCGGGTCCGAGGGGGACGCCGAGGAGTCCTACACCACGATCACCCTGCAGTCCGAGGACGACAACGACGAGCGGAGCTGGGTCGACGGCCGCGTCGTCGTCAGCTGGTACTACCCGGTCAACCGCGAGGCCGCTCAGGCCGGCGCCGTCGACGACTGCGTGGCCGAGCTCAACTAGGCGGAGCCCACAGGTCGGTCCACCGGTGGCCGAGCTCGGCCATCAGGTCGCGTAGCAGCGGCAGGCTCACGCCCACCACGGTGTGGTGGTCGCCCTCGATCCCGGAGACGAACGCGCCCCCGAGGCCGTCGATCGTGAAAGCGCCGGCGACGTGCAGCGGCTCGCCGGTGGCGACGTACGCCGCGATCTCGTCGTCGTCGAGGTCGGCGAAGTGCACGACGGTGGACGCGGTCGCAGCGGCGATCCGGTCGTCCGTGGTGTCGCGCAGGCAGTGTCCCGAGTGCAGCACGCCCGACCGGCCGCGCATGGTGCGCCAGCGGCGTACGGCCTCGTCGGCGTCGGCCGGCTTGCCGTGTGCGTCGCCGTCGAGCTCGAGCACGGAGTCGCAGCCGAGCACCAGCGCGCCCGCGGGGACGTCGTCGCGCGCGGCCACCGTGGCGCACTTGAGCTCGGCGAGCTGCAGCGCGAGCTCGGCGGGCGGCAGTCCGTCGAGCTGGGACTCGTCCACGCCCGACACGATCACCACGGGCTCGACGCCGGCACTGCGCAACGTGGCCAGCCGGGCGGGGGAGGCCGAGGCCAGGACCAGCGCCGTCACAGGCGAGCCAGCGCCGTCTGCAGCGGATCCAGCCCGAGCGAGCCCAGGTCCAGCGCGACCCGATGGAAGGCCTTGAGGTCGAAGGCGGCACCGGCCCGGGCGCGCGCCTGGTCGCGCGCGTCGAGCCAGATCCGCTCCCCGACCTTGTACGACGGCGCCTGGCCCGGCCACCCGAGGTAGCGCTTGACCTCGAAGTCGAGGATGGCCGGCTCCATCCGGCTGTGCTCGCCCACGAAGTCCCGGCCGAGCTGCGGCGTCCAGGTCTCGCCGGGGTGGAAGCCGAACGGGTTGTCGGCCGGGATCGTGAGCTCGAGGTGCATCCCGAGGTCGACGATCACCCGCGCCGCACGGAGGGACTGCCCGTCGAGCATCCCGAGCCGGTCGGCCGGCCCCTTCAGGTAGCCCAGGTCGTCCATCAGCCGCTCGGCGTAGAGCGCCCAGCCCTCGCCGTGGCCGCTGACCCAGCACATCAGCCGCTGCCAGCGGTTCAGCAGGTCCTTGCGGACCACCGTCTGGCCGACCTGGAGGTGATGACCCGGGACGCCTTCGTGGTAGACCGTGGTCAGCTCCCGCCAGGGGCTGAACTCGGTCTGCCCGTCCGGGACGGCCCACCACATCCGCCCGGGCCGCGTGAAGTCCTCGGACGGGCCGGTGTAGTAGATGCCGCCGTCGTTGGTCGGCGCGAGGCAGCACTCGATCCGGAGGATCTCCTCGGGGATGTCGAAGTGCACCCCGTCGAGCTCGGCGACCGTGCGGTCCGCCTGCTCCTGCATCCAGTCCCGGAAGGCCTCCTTGCCGAGGATCTTGGTGGACGGGTCGGCGTCGAGGTGCGCGACCGCCTCGGCCACCGTCGCGCCGGGAAGGATCTGGTCGGCCGTCGCCGCCATGTCGTCGTTGAGCCGCTTCAGCTCCTCCCAGCCCCAGGCGTAGGTCTCCTCGAGGTCGATCATGGCGCCGAGGAAGCGTCGCGACTCCAGTGCGTAGCGGTCGCGCCCGACCGCCTCGCGCGCGCGGCCGAGCGGCGCGAGCTCGGCCTCGAGGAACCGGCCGAACTCCGCGAACGCCGCCGAGGCTCCACCCGCCGCCTCGGTGAGCCGGTCGCGCGCGTCGTCGGGAGCGGCGGCGACCAGGCCCGCGAAGACGTCTCCGCCGAGTCCCTGCTGACCGGTCCAGCTGCGCACCTGGTCGGCCACCTCGACGTACTGCCGCTGGGCGACGACCCGGCCGGCCGCCGCCTCTTCTCGCAGCGTGGTGCGGTAGCCCTCGAGGGCGTCAGGGATGCCCTCGAGCCGGGCCCCGATGTTGCTCCA
>DASTDJ010000251.1:0-8366 GCA_035710425.1 Nocardioides sp. | reverse complement strand
GTGATCGCCATCAGCATCCAGCCCAGGTCGCGCCAGGTCATCGGATCGGTGGCGACCGTCCGCAGCTTGCGCAGCACCGGCTGGCCCTTCAGCGGCGCGTACGGCGCGGGCAGCGGCGTCCCCATCACGTCGGACGCCATCCGCCGGTGGGCGTTGGCCAGCCACCGGGTGGCCGGGATCGCCGCGGCCAGGAAGAGCGCGCCCACCCAGACGACCATCAGCACCCCGCCGACGATCCAGAACGTGAACAGCACGATCAGCGGGACGAGGGACGCCGCCTGCACGGCGGCGTACCACGTGAGCCGGAGCCGGCCGGGTGGTGGCGATTCGATGGGTTCGGGCACGCCGCCATCCTCCCCGAATGCGGGCCCGGAAACGGTGGTGCTGGCACCACTTCGCCATGGGGTGTCAGCGCTCCTGTCGGGCGGGCCCGAGATCACGAGGCTGGGGACATCAACCAGATCTCGAGCAGGAGGTTCCCCATGTCTCCCAACCCGTTGACCAGGGTGTCGATGCGTGCCGCACGCTGGAGCGCCACCCACCCCTGGCGGGCCATCGTCGGCTGGCTCGCCCTCGTCGTCGTGGCCGTCGGCCTCGCCGGCGCCGTCTCCACCAAGGAGGCGAACGACGATGACTACCGGCTCGGCGAGTCCGGCGTCGCCGACCGCTGGATCCACGAGGCCGGCCTCGACTCACCCGACTCCGAGCAGCTGCTCGTCACCGCCACGAGTGGCGAGCTCGACCGGGCGCAGGCCGACGAGGCAGCCGCCCGGCTCGCCCAGGACCTCCGCCCGGTCGAGGGCGTCACCGAGGTGTCGGAGGCCCAGTGGAATCCCGACAACACAGCGATGCTGATCTCGATCCAGCTCGCCAAGGACCATGACGACGCCGACCCGATCGTCGCCGCGGTCGACGACGTGCGCGCCGACTTCCCCGAGCTCGACATCCGGCAGAGCGGCGACCTCACCCTGGACGCCGCGATCGACGACCGCGTCGCAGCCGACCTCTCCTCGGCCGAGAAGATCAGCCTGCCGATCACGCTGCTGCTGATGCTGCTGGCCTTCGGTGCCCTGATCGCAGCCGGCATCCCGGTGCTGCTCGCCGCCACCAGCGTCGCCGCGACCATCGGCATCATCGCGCCGTTGTCACACCTGGTGCCCGCGGAGTCGACCGTCACCAGCATGATCGTGCTGATCGGCATGGCCGTCGGGGTCGATTACTCGCTCTTCTACCTCAAGCGCGAGCGTGAGGAGCGGGCCAAGGGCCGCAGCACCCGCGACGCCGTCGAGATCGCCGCGCAGACCTCCGGCCACTCCATCCTGGTGTCCGGTGGCGCGGTGATCGCCTCGATGGCCGGCCTGTTCCTGATGACCGACGTGACGTTCAACAGCCTCGCGGTCGGGTCGATCCTGGTGGTCGCGATCGCGGTGCTCGGCTCGATCACCGTGCTGCCCGCGCTGCTGGCCAAGCTCGGCCGCTGGGTGGACCGCCCGCGGGTCCCGCTGCTCTGGCGGCTCAACCGCCGGATCGGCCAGGGCGGCATCAGCCGGCGCGTCCTCGGCCCGGTGCTCCGGCACCCGGTCGCCGCACTGCTGGTCGGCCTGACCGTCGTGGCCGCCCTCGCCGTACCGGCCCTGGGCATGAAGACCCACTCCGGCAACCTCGACACCCTGCCCCATGACATCGCCGAGGTGCAGACGACCAAGGCGATCATCGCGGAGTTCCCCTCCGAGGGTCCGGTCGCAGACGTGGTCGTGCGCGCCCCCGCCTCCGAGCAGGCCGACGTGACGGAGCGTCTCGACGACCTCGGTCGCGAAGCGGCTGCGAGCGGGATGTTCCGCGAGCCGAGCGCGCCGGTCGAGGTCTCCGAGGACGGACGTACGTCGATCCTCGAGCTGGCGATGCCGTTCGAGGAGGCCGACGAGGAGGTCGACGAGGCACTGAAGCTGCTCCGTCACGACCTGGTGCCCGCATCGGTCGACGTCTCCGGAGCCGAGGTCGCGGTGGGCGGCGGGCCGGCCGAGTCGCTCGACGCCCAGGAGAAGATGTCCGACCGGCTGCCGCTGGTGATCGGCTTCGTGCTCCTGCTGACCTTCATGATGATGGTCTTCGCGTTCAAGAGCGTGCCGATCGCGCTGATCTCCACCGCGCTCAACCTCGCCTCGGTGGCGGTCGCGTTCGGGCTGATGACCCTGGTCTTCCAGCACGGCGTGGGGGAGTCGCTGCTCGACTTCACCAGCCCCGGCTTCGTCATCGACTGGATCCCGCTGTTCGTCCTGGTCGTGCTGGTCGGCCTCTCGATGGACTACCACGTGTTCGTGGTGAGCCGGATCCGCGAGCACCTGGACCGCGGCCTGCCGGCCCGCCTCGCGGTGCAGCGCGGCGTGTCGGAGACGGCCGGCGTGATCACCAGCGCGGCGGCGGTGATGGTCTCGGTGTTCGCCATCTTCGCCACGCTCAGCATGCTGGAGATGAAGATGATGGGCGTCGGCCTCTCCGCGGCGATCCTGCTCGACGCGACGCTGGTCCGTCTGGTGATCCTGCCCGCCGCGCTGTCGCTGCTCGGCGAGCGCGCCTGGTGGCCCCGACGGCCCAACCGCCCGCGGGGCGAGCGGGTGGTCGAGACCGACCCGGCGTACGAGATGGCGGGGCGGTAGCGGGGTAGCCCCTCGACCGCCGGGAGCGCAGTGCGCTCCCGGCGGTCACGTCGTTTGCGTAGGTTCGTCGGTGACGGTTGCTGCGAGTCGGGAGAGGACGCATGGATCGCTCGGATGCCGACGTGGCGGTGATCGGCGCCGGCGTGATGGGCTGTGCGATCGCCTATGAGCTGAGCCGCCTCGGCTACGACGTACTGGTCCTCGAGCGCGACCTCGGAGCCGGCACCGGGTCCACGGGTGCGTCGTCCGCGATCGTCCGGTTCAACTACTCGCAGATCACCAGCGTCGCCGCGTCGTGGGAGTCCCTGCATCGCTGGCGGTCGTGGTCCGAGTACCTGGGGGCGGCCGAGGACGAGCCGCTCGCTGCGTTCGTCCGCACGGGCGGACTGATCCTGCCCGCGCCGGTCCAGGACTCCGAGCTGGTCCTCGGCCACTTCGACACCATCGGCATCCCCTACGAGCGGTGGAGTGCCGACCGGATCAGGCGCGAGCTCCCGGGGCTCGACCCGAGGCGCCACTTTCCCCCGAAGCCTGTCGACAGCCCCGACTTCTGGGCCGATCCCGAGGGAGACGAGCTGACCGGCATCTGGATGCCGGACGCGGGATTCGTCGACGACCCTCGGTTCGCCGCGCAGAACCTGATGGACACCGCGCGCCGTCACGGTGCGAGGTTCCGCTTCAGGAGCGACGTCTCCGCCATCCTCAAGAGCGACGGACGCGTGACCGGGCTCGGGCTCGCCGACGGCACCCAGGTGCGCGCGCCGGTCGTGGTGAACGCATCGGGTCCGCACTCGAGCATCGTCAACGCGATGGCGGGGGTGCTCGACGACTTCGCCGTGCACACCCGCCCGCTGCGCCAGGAGGTGCACGAGGTGCCGGCCCCGGCTGGCTACGCCCACGCAGGTCCGGGGCCGTTCGTCGCCGACCCCGATCTCGGCACCTACTTCAGGGGTACCCCGAGCGGACGACTCCTCGTCGGCGGCACCGAGCCGGCCTGCGACCCGATGCAGTGGCTCGACGACCCGGACGCGGTCGACCTGCGGGTGACCCGTGAGGTCTACGAGGCGCAGCTCTACCGGGCCGCCCGCCGGCTCCCCGGCCTGAGGGTGCCGGGCAAGCCGGTGGGCATCAGCGGCATCTACGACGTGAGCGACGACTGGAGCCCGATCTACGACCGCACCTGCGTCGACGGGTTCTACGTGGCGATCGGGACCAGCGGCAACCAGTTCAAGAACGCTCCGGTCGTCGGAGAGCTCCTGGCCCAGCTGATCCTGGCCTGTGAGGGCGGGCACGACCACGACCGGGACCCACTCCGGCTGACGCTGGCGCACACCGGCCTGGAGGTCGACCTCGGCACCTACTCCCGGCGCCGCTCCGTCGGTCCCGGGGCGGGCGTGCTCGGCTGAGGGGGACGTGACGTGACTACTCCGGTGATCCTGGACTGCGACACGGGGACCGACGACGCCGTCGCGATCATGGCGGCCGCGCTCCACCCCGCCCTCAACCTGCTCGGGGTGACCACGGTCTGGGGCAACCATGACGTGCGGCACACCACCGACAACACCCTGCGGGTCCTCGACCACATCGGCCGCGGCGACGTGCCGGTGCACGCCGGTCGCAACGAGCCGTTCCGGCCGCGCGAGTCACCGCTGCCGAGCGGGCGCGACGACCTGCCGAGCACTCTCGACCTCCCCGCACCGCAGGGTGCGGCCGGGTCGTCGGACGCCGTGGGCTGGCTCGTCGAGACGCTGCGTGCGACGCCGGAGCCGGTGACGCTGGTGCCTACCGGACCACTCACCAACGTCGCGGCGGCGGTGGAGCTCGCGCCCGACATCGTCGGGGCGGTGCGCCGGGTGGTCGCGCTCGCCGGGACCCACGTGGCGCCCGGCGTGCGTCCGCTCGTCGAGCGCAACGTCTGGTGCGACCCCGAGGCGGCGGCGTACGTCGTGGCCGCGGGGTTCGCCGACCTCACGTTCGTGGGCATGGACGCCACCTTCGCGGCCGCCCTCGATGCGGCCGACGCCGACCGGCTCGCGGCGCTGGCCACCCCTGCGGGCGAGGCGGCCGGGGGCTTCCAGCGCCAGCGGATCGAGCTGTACGGCGGGGAGTCGGCGCCCCTGCACGACCCGCTCGCCGTCGCGGCGCTCCTCGACGAGGGAGTGGTGCGCACCGAACCGGCCACCGTCACGGTCGAGCTCGACCCCGGTCCGACGTACGGGCGGACGACGTACGGGCTCGGGGCGGAACAGCCGACGCTCCGGGTGGCGCTGGACGCCGACCGCAGCCGCTTCCTCGCCTTCCTGTGCGAGGCGCTCGGTTAGGGTCCGGGCCATGTTCGGCTACGGGATCGGCGTGCTGTTGCTGGTCGCCGGGCTGCTCGTGCTGGGCGTGCGCGACCGGGCCGAGGGGGCCGAGGGGGCCGACCTGACCAACCTCGGCTGGACGCTCACCGGGGTGGGCGTGATCTGGATCCTGCTGACGCTGGTGCAGGAGCTGCGGGAGCGCCGCAGGTGACCGCGAGCCTGCGCCTCCCCGCCGTCGCCCTGGGCTAGCCTGGCCGCGATGTCAACCTCGGAGAAGACAGGCCGCGCGTGGGTCGCCGCGATCGTGACGACCGTGTTCGTGGTGCTCCTCCTCGCCGCCTGCGGGCTGCTGCGCGAGGTGCTGGAGGACCAGGACATCACGTCCTTGCAGCGCCCCGACAGCGTGGTCGCCACCTACTTCTACAACCCGATGGCGCCCGTGGGCGTGCCCGGGATCGTGGGCGACGCGGACTTCAGCGACTCGATCACGCAGATGGGCGGCGGTCTGGTCCCCGTCGTGGTCCTCGTGTTCCTGTTCACCTGGCTGGCCGGACGGGCCGCGCGGGCGGGGTCCTCGTTCACCGTCCTCCTCGGCGCCTGGTTGGGCACCATCCTCGGCACCGGTCTGGGCGGCGCGGCCGCGTTCCAGGTCTTCGTGTGGCAGAGCGACTTCCCGTCCAACTCGCCCGGTCTGCAGCAGATCCGGCTCGACAGCGTCCAGAACGGCCTCTACTGGGGAGCCCTCGCCGGGCTGCTGGTCGGCCTCGTCGGCATGCTGGCGTTCGCGGCGAGCCGTCGGCGCACCACCGAGACGCCCGACTTCTACTCGCCGCCGGACCACGGGGCTCCGGACCACGGGGCACCTGACCACAGGGCACCTGACCACGGGGCGCAGGACCGGGACCGGGCGGACACCTCGACGTACCCGCCGCCGGCGGCCGGGACCGACCCGGCGTCCGGGACCCCGCCGGAGACCGTCATCGCCCCGAAGCCGCCACCCGACTACTCCCGCTGAGCCGGACCAGTGCCTCGTGGTTTTGGGGCTGCTGAGGCGCGCTGTTAGCCTTTTGCGGTTATCTCACCGCCGTGTAACGGCCGCGGAACCAGAGTGCCCGGGTGGACAGGCCCCGGCGCGCCGCGCAACGGACAACCAGAAGGAGCCCGCGTGTCGATCGGAACTGACGCTGCGACCAAGAAGAAGATCATCGCCGAGTACGCCACGACCGAGGGCGACACCGGTTCGCCCGAGGTGCAGATCGCGCTGCTCAGCCACCGCATCAGCCACCTGACCGAGCACCTGAAGGAGCACAAGCACGACCACCACAGCCGTCGTGGTCTGCTGCTGCTCGTCGGTCAGCGCCGCCGACTGCTCAACTACCTCCGCAAGACGGACATCGAGCGCTACCGCTCGATCGTCGAGCGCCTCAAGCTGCGCCGCTGAACGTGCCGGGACTCGCCTGCGGGCGGGTCCCGACGCGTTTGTACGTATATTCAGCGCTAGTCACAACTGAACAGACCACTACAGGAGCGATCCGCGACCGTCGGCACGGTCCTCGGTAGTGATCTTCAGGGTTCGGAACCGAACGCTGCGGATCTCGATCGAAGACCGGCCACGCCCACTGAGTCATCAGGGGCACACGCGGCCTCGCGGGTTGTCTCACGAGAAGAAAGCACACCGTGACAGAACCCGTCATCTCCGCCGTCGAGACCAAGATCGACAACGGCTCGTTCGGCACCCGCACCGTCAAGTTCGAGACCGGGCTGCTCGCCCGTCAGGCCGCCGGTTCGGTGACCGCCTACCTCGACGACGAAACGATGCTGCTCTCGGCGACCACCGCCGGCAAGCAGCCCAAGGACCACTTCGACTTCTTCCCGCTCACGATCGACGTCGAGGAGCGGATGTACGCCGCGGGCCAGATCCCCGGCTCGTTCTTCCGGAGCGAGGGTCGCCCCGGCGAGGACGCGATCCTCACCTGCCGCCTGATCGACCGCCCGCTGCGCCCGACCTTCAAGAAGGGGCTGCGCAACGAGGTCCAGGTCGTCATCACCGTGATGGCGCTCGACCCCGACCACCCCTACGACGTGCTGGCGATCAACGCCGCCTCGCTGTCCACCCAGCTCTCAGGCCTGCCGTTCTCCGGTCCGGTCGGTGGCGTCCGGGTCGCCCTGATCGAGGGCCAGTGGGTCGCGTTCCCCAACCACAGCCAGCTCGAGAACGCCGTGTTCGACATGGTCGTCGCGGGCCGGGTCACCGAGACCGGCGACGTCGCGATCATGATGGTCGAGGCGGAGGGCACCGAGCAGACCTGGCAGCTCGTCGAGTCGGGCGCCCAGGCCCCGACCGAGGAGGTCGTGGCCAGCGGTCTCGACGCCGCGAAGCCGTTCATCAAGCAGCTGTGCGAGGCCCAGGCCGAGCTCGCCAAGGAGGCCGCGAAGCCGGTCGCCGAGTTCCCGATCTTCCTGGACTTCGAGGACGACGTCTACGCCGCCGTCGAGGGTGCCGTGAAGACCGAGACCGCCGAGGCGCTGACCATCGCGGCCAAGCACGAGCGCGAGGACCGGCTCGACGAGATCAAGGCGTCGCTGCTCGACAAGATCGGTGCCGACTTCGAGGACCGCGAGAAGGAGATCGGCGCCGCGTACCGCGCGCTGAACAAGTCCCTGGTCCGCGAGCGGGTGCTGCGCGACAAGGTCCGCATCGACGGCCGCGGGCTGGCCGACATCCGGCCGCTGCACGCCGAGGTCGGCGTGATCCCGCGGGTGCACGGCTCGGCGCTGTTCGAGCGCGGCGAGACCCAGATCCTGGGTGTCAGCACGCTCAACATGCTGACCATGGAGCAGAAGCTCGACACGCTCTCCCCGGAGAAGTCGCGCCGCTACATGCACAAGTACGTCTTCCCGCCGTTCTCCACCGGCGAGACCGGTCGCGTCGGTTCGCCGAAGCGCCGCGAGATCGGCCACGGCGCGCTGGCCCGCCGGGCGCTGCTTCCGGTGCTGCCCGACCGCGAGGAGTTCCCCTACGCGATCCGCCAGCTCTCCGAGGCGATGGGGTCCAACGGCTCCACCTCGATGGGCTCGGTCTGCGCCTCCACCATGTCGCTGCTCCACGCCGGTGTGCCGCTGCGCGCGCCGGTCGCCGGCATCGCGATGGGCCTGATCTCCGGAGAGGTCGACGGGAAGACGTCGTACATCGCTCTGACCGACATCCTCGGTGCCGAGGACGCGTTCGGCGACATGGACTTCAAGGTCGCCGGCACCAGCGAGTTCGTCACCGCCCTGCAGCTGGACACCAAGCTCGACGGCATCCCGTCGGACGTGCTGGCGTCCGCGTTGCAGCAGGCGCACGACGCCCGCGCGACCATCCTCGAGGTGATGCAGCAGGCGATCGACGCTCCGGCGGAGATGT
>DASTDJ010000250.1:0-6953 GCA_035710425.1 Nocardioides sp. | reverse complement strand
GATCTCGACGAGGTTCTGGACCGGCGCTGGGTTGAAGAAGTGCACGCCGATGACCCGGCCCGGGTGGGCGTTGGCCGTGGAGATCTCCGTGACCGACAGGGACGAGGTGTTGGTGGCCAGGATCGCATCCGGGGAGACGATCGACTCCAGCTCGGCGAAGATCTTCTTCTTCGTCTCCAGCGACTCCACGACGGCCTCGACCACGAAGTCGGCGTCGGTGAGGTCCTTCAGCGACGTGGTGTAGGTGATCCGGCCCAGCAGGTCGGCCTGCTCCGCCTCGGTGAGCTTGCCGCGCTTGACCGCCCGACCGGTGGAGTTCTCGAAGTGCTGTCGACCGCGCTCCACACTCTCGTCGTTCAGCTCGACCCCGATCACCCGGTAGCCGTTGCGGGCGAACACCTCGCCGATGCCGGCGCCCATGGTGCCGAGACCGACGACGCCGATGGTCGTGAAGGTGCGGGGGCTCGCTTCAGGGGCAGCAGACGTCATGCCCCGCATGATGGCACGACGCCCATCGGCGCTGACGCCTAGGCGTAGCTGTGGAAGCCCCGACCGGTCTTGCGACCGAGACGGCCCTCGGCGACGACCTGCTCGAGGAGCGCCGCGGGCTGGAAGCCGGGCTCCTTGAACTCGTTGTAGAGCTCACTCTGGATCGCCAGCGAGACGTCGTTGCCGACCACGTCGAGGAGTGCGAACGGACCCATCGGGAAGCCGGCCTGCTCCTTGATCGCCTCGTCGATGGCCTCGATCGGCACCCCTGACTCGTGCAGCTTGACGGCGTCGTTGAGGTAGGGGAACAACAGCGCGTTGACGATGAATCCGGCGCGGTCGCCGCAGGAGACCGCGACCTTGCCGACCTTCGCGCAGAGGGCGCGGGTGGTCTCGTCGATCTCCGGAGCGGTCAGCTCGGTGGTGACGACCTCGACCAGCTTCATGACCGGCGCCGGGTTGAAGAAGTGCATGCCGATCACCGCCTCGGGGCGCTCGGTCGCGCTCGCACACTCGGTGATCGGCAGGGAGGACGTGGTGGTCGCCAGGATCGCGCCCGGCTTGCAGATCCGGTCCAGCTCGCGGAAGAGCTCGGTCTTGACCGCGAGGTCCTCGGCGATCGCCTCGACCACGAGGTCGACGGCAGCGAGGTCCTCGCGGGAGACGGAACCGCTGAGCCGGCCGAGCACCTCGGCCCTTCCGGCCTCGTCGAGCCTGCCCTTGGCCACCGCCTTGTCGAGCGCCTTCTCGATGCCGGTGCGTACCCCGGCCACCTTCTCGTCGCTCCGGCCGACGAAGACCACGTCGTACCCGCTCTGCGCGAAGACCTGGGCGATGCCGGCGGCCATCGTGCCGGTGCCGACCACGCCGACGGTGGCGATGTCGTGCCGCAGCTGCGGTGCCTCCGGCTCGCCGTCGCCGCCGTCCTCGGCCAGGATCCGGTCCTCGGCGGCGAGCCGCTCCAGCAGGTCGGCCGGCTGGTGCAGGCGGTCACCGGTCTCGGCGTAGCGGGCAGCGAGCCCGTCGCGTACGACGGCGACGCCCCGCTCGTCGACGGCCGCGAGCGGGCCGACCGGGTAGCCGCAGCCGAACCGCATCCCCGCGTCGATGTCCTCGCGGGAGGCGTAGCCGGACTCGTACATCCGGATCGCGTGGTTGAGGTAGGGCAGCAGCAGGATCTCGCTGATCTGAGCAGGAGGGAGGCTCTCGGTCATGCCCGGAAGGATGGCAGTTTCCTACCGGCGAGTAACGAGTGTCCGATCTACGGACCCGTCCGGGCCGTCCGCACGGACCGATGAGAAGTACCGATGGTCCCGGTCTGCGTGTCATGGAACTCTTCGCGTCGGGACTGCAGATGGGCGAGTCGGCGAGGTGGCACGACGGTCGCTTCTGGATGTGCGACTGGCTGGCCGGCGAGGTGTTGGCGTTCGACTCCGACGGCGGGCGCGAGGTGGTGGCCCGGATCGACGGTCTGCCGTTCTCGATCGACTGGCTGCCCGACGGCCGCATGGTGACCACCAGCCGGAAAGGCGTCGTGGTGGGCACCGAGCTGGAACCGTACGGCGCGGCCGGTCAGCCGTTCAACGAGATCGTGGTCGACGGCGCCGGCCGGGTCTGGGTCGACATGCCCGGGGCGATGCCCTGGGAGGAGCCCCGACCCGGCACCGTCGGGGTGGTGCTGCCGGACGGCACCTACCGACAGGTCCAGGACGACGTGTGGTTCCCCAACGGGATGGTCGTGCTCGGCGACGACACCCTGGTCGTCGCGGAGTCACACGCCGACCGGCTGACCGCATGGACGATCACACCGTCCGGCGAGCTGGTCGACCGCCGGCTCTGGGCCGAGGTCGGAGAGGCACCCGACGGCATCTGCGCGGATGCGAGCGGCGCGATCTGGTACGCGACCGTGCCCGGTGAGCGCTGCGTGCGGGTCGCCGAAGGGGGCGAGGTGCTCGAGACGGTGGCCGCCGACCGCGGCTGCTTCTCGTGCACGCTCGGCGGCGACGACGGCCGGACGCTCTACATCGTGGCCAACCGGTACGGCGCAGAGGGAGCCTCGGACGGCGCAGTGCTGACGCAGCGGGTCGACGTACCGCATGCGGGGCGTCCGTGATCCGCGGGTAGATTCACGCCTCGTGAGACTCGTCGTGGCCCGCTGCCAGGTCGACTACGCCGGTCGGCTGACCGCCCACCTCCCGATGGCCACCCGGGTGCTGATGATCAAGGCCGACGGCTCCGTCCTGGTCCACTCCGACGGTGGCTCCTACAAGCCGCTGAACTGGATGTCTCCCCCGTGCACCCTGCGCGAGGGCACCACCGACGACGGCGCGGTCGAGTGGACGGTGACGTCGAAGACCGACGACACGCTCCGGATCCTGATCGAGGAGATCCACCACGACTCGAGCCATGAGCTCGGCGTCGACCCGGGCCTGCAGAAGGACGGCGTCGAGAAGCACCTCCAGGAGCTGCTCGCCGAGCACCCGACGACCCTGGGCGACGGCCTGACCCTGGTCCGCCGCGAGTACCCCACCGCGATCGGCCCGGTCGACCTGATGTGCCGCGACGCCGACGGCGCCTCGGTGGCCGTCGAGATCAAGCGCCGCGGCGAGATCGACGGCGTCGAGCAGCTCACCCGCTACCTCGACCTGCTCAACCGCGACCCGCTCCTCGCCCCCGTCCGCGGCATCTTCGCGGCCCAGGAGATCAAGCCCCAGGCTCGCGTGCTCGCTACCGACCGCGGCATCGCCTGCGCCGTCGTCGACTACGACGCTCTCCGCGGCCTCGACGACCCCAGCCACCGACTGTTCTGAGCGGCCGACGGCCGACCTCCGGCGACAGCGGTGCTCAACAGCTGAGTTGACCGGCGCAGGAGGCCGACAGGCTGTCATCCTCCTGCCCATGACCGACCGGAAGATCCCGCGCGATCGCGACAACGACTACGCGCCGGCGCCGATCAAGGCGCGGCAGGAGTTCGTGCGCGAGCACACCGGTAGCGCGGTGGAGCACGTCGCGACGTACTCGCTGGACCCGGGCACGCTGCCCGGCAACGTCGAGAACTTCTTCGGGGTCGCGCAGGTGCCGATCGGGCTGGCCGGGCCGGTGCTGGTCAACGGCGAGCACGCCCACGGCGAGTTCTTCGTGCCACTGGCGACCACCGAGGGCACGCTGGTGGCGTCGTACAGCCGGGGCATGAAGCTGTGCCGGGAGGCAGGCGGGATCACCACCACGGTGCTGGATGACCGGATGCAGCGGGCGCCGGTGTTCAGCTTCGACAACGCCCGGGAGGCGAAGGCGTTCGCGGTGTGGCTCGACGAACACTTCGACCAGGTCGCAGCCGCGGCGGAGGAGACCACGAGCTCGGGGAAGCTGCTCGACATCCAGCAGTTCCCGGTCTCCAGGCTGCTCTACACCCGGTTCAACTACTCCACCGGCGACGCTGCCGGGCAGAACCTGACCGGCAAGGCGACGTTCGCGGCCTGCGCGTGGATCAAGCAGAACTACCCGCACCGGCTGCACTTCCTGCTCGAGGGCCAGTTCGCCACCGACAAGAAGACCTCGATCGTCAACATGCTGCACACCCGCGGCAAGCGGGTGGTCGCCGAGATCACGCTGCCGGCCGCGCTGGTCGAGGAGCAGATGCACGTCAGCACCGACAAGCTCTACGCCGCCCGGATGCGCGGCCAGCTCGGCTCGATCATGTCGGTGACCAACAACAACGGGAACCACTCCGCCAACGGCATCACCGCGATGTTCATCGCGTGCGGCCAGGACGTCGCCAACGTCGCTGAGTCGTCCGCGCTGTACGGATTCTCCGAGCTGCTGCCCAACGGTGACTTCTACGCCTCGGTGACCCTGCCCTCGCTGATCGTGGCGACGTACGGCGGCGGCACCGGGCTGGCCACCCAGCGTGAGTGCCTGGAGATCCTGGACTGCTACGGCGCCGGCAAGGTGCACAAGCTCGCCGAGATCGTCGCCGCGACCGTGCTCGCCGGCGAGCTGTCCCTCGGATCGGCGGTCGTGGCCGAGGAGTGGGTGCAGGCGCACGACGACCTCGGGCGCAACCGGCCCTGACCCGGGCGGTCGAGGGGCTAGGGGCACCTAGGCTGACCGGGTGTCCCGGATCTTCCACATCGCCACCGCCGCCGACTGGGCGGCCGCGCAGCGGTCCGGGAGCTACACGATGTCGACGCTGGGCCGCACCCTCGCCGAGGAGGGCTTCATCCACGCCAGCCATGCCGACCAGTGGCAGGGCGTGCGGACGATGTTCTACGCCGGGGTGACCGAGCCCCTCGTGCTGCTCGCCATCGACCCGGACATGCTGACGGCACCAGTCGTCGAGGAGGTGCCGGAGGGCGCCGACCGCGCGTTCCCGCACATCTACGGCGCGCTCAACACCGACGCTGTCGTCCGGGCGATCCCGCTCGACGAGAGAGGCGAGCCGGTGGGGTCGGGCGAGTCGTTCAGCCGGATCTTCTTCCAGGAGATGTTCCACAACGTGCTGCTGGCCTGCATCGTCCTGGCCGGCGTCGTGGGCGGCTCGCTGGTCGGGCGGGCGATCGACGGCGACTGGGGCGCGCTGATCGGCGCGATCGCGGGCCTAGTCGGCGGCGTGGCGGCCGCTGTGAGCCTGCACCGGCGCCGCGACTAGCCCGACGACCTCGTCGGCGCAGCCCCAGCTGAGCGTCACCCCGGCGCCGCCGTGGCCGTAGCAGTGCACCACCCGACCGTCGCGCTCGAGCCGCACGGAGGGGCGCACCGGACGGAGTCCGGCCTTGTGCCGGATCACGGTTGCCGTGGCGACCTCGGGCACCAGCCGCGCCGCTCGCTGGAGGATCGCCTCGGCGACCTCAGGCGAGGGCGTCCGGCTCCAGTCGCCCTCGACGTCGGTGCCACCGATCACGACATCGTTCGAGCGCGGGATGACGTACGTCGGCCCGTCCGGCGAGGCGCCGTCGAGCCACCACCGGTCCAGGCCGAACTGTTCGACGTACACGACCTGACCGCTGGCAGGCGTCACCGACGGATCGGCACCGAGCAGGCGGCCGCCCAGCCCGGAGCAGTTGACAACGACGTCGGCGCCGTCGGGCAGCGCCGGGAGGTTCAGCCGGGTGATCGTGCCGCCGAGCTCCTCGACCTGCCCGGCCAGCCAGGCGAGGTAGACCGGCATCTCGATCAGCGGCGTGACGAAGGTCCAGCCGGCGGCGAACCCTTGCGGGAGCACCGTCTCGTGGTCGAGCGACGGCACGGCCGAGGCCCACCACGGATCGGGCTGCGGGGCGCCGAACACCTCGGTGCCGGCCACCATCCGCACCCCGCTGTCCGGCCGACCGGCCAGCGACTCGAAGACCCGGTAGGAGCGGCTGGACCACGCGGTGACCAGGTCGTGCGGGAACGCGTGGTAGGGGTACCAGATCGCGGCGGCGACCGCCGACGTCGTCTCCAGCGGCAGGTCGCGGGCGACCACGTCCACGCGGTGCCCCGCCTCGAGCAGGCGTACGGCGCAGCTGAGCCCGACGACCCCCGCTCCCACCACGATCACCCGTTGCACAGCCCTGAGTCTGCTACTCGCACGTAACCCGCGTCACACCACGGCGTTGGAAACATGCGAAAGGGGTCTCGATGCCGCGTCTGCTCCGTCTCGTCCTGGTCCTGTGTGTCCCCGCCCTGCTCGTCGCCGGGCTCCTCGCCGCCACCGCCACGTCGGCTCGCGCGCACGAGGAACGACCAGCGGAGTTCCCCGACGGCACCGGCAAGAGGCCGACGTTCCTCGGCTACGACAACCCCAACAACCGGGTGGTCTGCCGGCCGGAGTCACGGGCCCGGATCGCCAAGCTGCCCGACGGCAGGCTCAAGCGGCTCAACGAGCAGCTGCTGCGCCGCTGTCGCTTCGGCTCGATCCAGGACGCGATCAACAGCATCCAGAAGCGCAAGACGTCGATCTACGTGCTCCCCGGTGTCTACGAGGAGCGCAAGTACGCCGGCAACAAGCGCACCTACTACTGCTCCCACCTCGGCTCCGCCTCGGCCGCGCCGCTGCAGAGCTCCCAGTACATCGGCAGCGTCACCTCCCCCGAGTCACCGCCCGCGCCCGACGGGCTGGCCGCCCAGGCCGACGACACCACCAACCCGATCGGGCTGTCGTACGCCGACCAGCGCAAGTGCCCTCACAACCTCAACCTGATCGCGCTGTTCGGCGACCGCACCCCCGGCAACAAGTCGATCCGCTGCGACAGCCGGTTCTGCGGGACCCAGATCGTGGGCACCGGCCGCCGGATGACCGACGTACTGGTCAACAACCGGTTCAAGAAGCTGAACGCGATCCGCCTGGACCGGGCCGGCGGCTCCTACCTCACGAACATGACGTTCCAGCAGGCCGAGTTCAACTCGGTCTACGTCCTGGAGACCGACGGCTTCGTGCTGGACCGCCTGACCACCCGCGGCAACGACGAGTACGGCATCCTCGC
>DASTDJ010000249.1:0-7946 GCA_035710425.1 Nocardioides sp. | reverse complement strand
TGGTGATGCTTCCGGTGATGACCGCACCTGGCGACCGGAACGTCTGCTTACCCCCGGCCAAACGGACCTCCTCGGCGTTGCCGGTTCTCGACGTCACGACCCTATGCTGAGGACCATGTCATCCACGGCCACCACAGACACTCCGCACGGCGGTGGCGTCGGGTCGGACTTCACGGACGTCACCCGCTCCGAGTCCTCCCTGCGACGGTTCCTCCACGGGCTCCCCGGGGTCGACCAGGTGGGCGCCGAGGCCCGCGCGGCCTCGCTCGGCACCCGCTCGATCAAGACCACGGCCAAGGAGTACGCCCTCGACCTGGCCATCCGGATGGTCGACCTGACGACGCTCGAGGGTCAGGACACGCCGGGCAAGGTGCGGGCGCTCGCCGCGAAGGCGATCCGGCCCGACCCCGCCGATCCGACCTGCCCCTCGACGGCGGCGGTGTGCGTCTACCCCGACATGGTGGCGACCGCCAAACAGGTCCTCGGCGACAGCGGCGTCAACGTCGCGGCGGTGGCGACGGCGTTCCCGAGCGGCCGGGCGGCGCTCGACATCAAGCTCGCCGACACCCGCGACGCCGTCGAGGCCGGCGCCGACGAGATCGACATGGTGATCGACCGGGGCGCGTTCCTGGCCGGTCACTACCAGCAGGTCTTCGACGAGATCGTGGCCGTGCGGGAGGCCTGCGGAGACGCGCACCTGAAGGTGATCTTCGAGACCGGTGAGCTGCAGACCTACGACAACGTCCGCCGGGCCAGCTGGCTGGCGATGATGGCCGGTGCCCACTTCATCAAGACCTCGACCGGTAAGGTGCAGCCCGCGGCCACGCTCCCGGTCACCCTGGTCATGCTGGAGGCGGTCCGCGACTTCCGCGAGGCGACCGGCCAGATGGTCGGCGTGAAGCCGGCCGGCGGCATCCGCACCAGCAAGGACGCCATCAAGTACCTCGTGGTGGTCAACGAGATCACCGGGCCCGACTGGCTCGACCCCGACTGGTTCCGGTTCGGCGCCTCCACGCTGCTCAACGAGCTGTTGATGCAGCGCACCAAGATGAAGACCGGGCGTTACTCCGGTCCCGACTACTTCACGCTGGACTGATCATGAGCACATTCGAGTACGCACCCGCACCGGAGTCCCGCAGCATCGTCGACATCAAGCCGTCGTACGGGCTGTTCATCGGAGGGGAGTTCGTCGACGGGCACGGCAAGTCGTTCAAGACGATCAGCCCTGCCACCGAGGAGGTCCTCGCGGAGGTCGCCGAGGCCGACGAGTCCGACGTCGACGCGGCGGTCAGGGCCGCCCGCAAGGCCTACACCAAGGTGTGGTCGACCATGCCGGGCCGCGAGCGAGCCAAGTACCTCTACCGGATCGCGCGGATCATCCAGGAGCGCGGCCGCGAGATCGCCGTCCTGGAGTCGATCGACAACGGCAAGCCGATCAAGGAGTCACGCGACGTCGACGTCCCGATCGCCGCGGCGCACTTCTTCTACTACGCCGGGTGGGCCGACAAGCTGGAGTACTCCGGCTACGGCTCCACCCCGCTCGGCGTCGCCGGGCAGGTCATCCCGTGGAACTTCCCGCTGCTGATGCTGGCCTGGAAGATCGCCCCAGCCCTGGCCTGCGGCAACACCGTCGTCCTGAAGCCGGCGGAGACCACGCCCTTGACGGCGCTGCTGTTCGCCGAGATCTGCCAGCAGGCCGACCTTCCGCCGGGGGTCGTCAACATCATCACCGGCGCCGGAGGCACCGGGCAGGCGCTGGTCGGCCACCCGGACGTCGACAAGGTCGCCTTCACCGGCTCCACCGACGTCGGCAAGGCGATCGCGCGGAGCGTCGCGGGCTCCGACAAGAAGGTCACCCTCGAGCTCGGCGGCAAGGCCGCCAACGTCGTGTTCGACGACGCCCCGCTCGACCAGGCGGTCGAGGGCATCGTCAACGGCATCTTCTTCAACCAGGGCCACGTCTGCTGCGCGGGCTCGCGGCTGCTCGTCCAGGAGTCGATCGCCGACGAGCTCCTCGGCCGGCTCAAGCGCCGGATGGCCACTCTGCGGGTGGGTGACCCGCTGGACAAGAACACCGACATCGGCGCCATCAACTCCGCCGAGCAGCTCGCCAAGATCAAGGAGCTGTCCGAGGTCGGCGAGGCCGAGGGAGCGGGCCGCTGGTCGCCGCCCTGCGAGCTGCCGACCCACGGGTTCTGGTTCCCGCCCACGGTGTTCACCGGCGTCTCCCAGGCGCACCGGATCGCGCGCGAGGAGATCTTCGGGCCGGTCCTCTCGGTGTTGACCTTCCGCACGCCCAGCGAGGCGGTCGAGAAGGCCAACAACACGCCGTACGGCCTCTCCGCCGGGGTGTGGACCGACAAGGGCTCGCGGATCCTCAAGATGGCCAACGCGCTCAAGGCCGGCGTGGTGTGGGCCAACACGTTCAACAAGTTCGACCCCACCAGCCCGTTCGGCGGCTACCAGGAGTCCGGCTACGGCCGCGAGGGCGGCCGGCAGGGCCTCGGCGCCTACCTGAAGGGCGGCGAGTGATGGCTCGAGTGGATGTCAGGAAGACCTACAAGCTGTTCATCGGCGGCGACTTCCCGCGCTCGGAGTCCGGGCACTCCTACGTCGTCAACGACAGCAAGGGACGGTTCGTGGCCAACGCCGCACTCGCCTCCCGCAAGGACGCCCGCGACGCGGTCGTCGCGGCCCGCAAGGCGTTCCCGGGCTGGTCCTCGCGGACTGCGTACAACCGCGCCCAGATCCTCTACCGCGTCGCCGAGATCATGGAGGACCGCCGGCCCCAGTTCGTCGCCGCGGTGCGCCAGTCCGAGGGGTTGACCCCCTCGCGCGCCGACAAGGTCGTCGACGAGGCCATCGACCGGCTGGTCTGGTACGCCGGGTGGGCCGACAAGCTCACCCAGGTCGTCGGCAACGCCAACCCGGTCGCCGGCCCGTTCTTCAACCTCTCCACGCCCGAGCCGACCGGTGTGGTCGCGGTGCTGGCTCCTCAGGAGTCCTCCCTGCTCGGCCTGGTCAGCGCCGTCGCCCCGGTGGTCGTGACCGGCAACACCGCGATCGTGGTGTCCTCCTACGACCGACCGCTGCCGGCCGTGACGTTCTCCGAGGTGCTCGCCACCTCCGACGTGCCCGGCGGCGTGGTCAACATCCTCACCGGATCGGCCACCACCATCGCTCCATGGCTGGCGGCCCACATGGACGTCAACGCGATCGACCTGGTGGGCATCGCGGGTGAGAAAGCCCTCGCCCGAGACCTCGAGGTCGCAGCGGCCGACAACCTCAAGCGGGTACGCCGTGCGCCGGCCGAGGAGCCGGACTGGAGCGTCGCACCGGACCTCGTGACGATGACGGACTTCCTGGAGATCAAGACCGTCTGGCACCCGATCGGGGTCTGATACCCGCGCCGGCCGGGCTCCAAACCCGCTCAACCACGGCAAAAACCCTTACCCTCGTTGGGGTTTGACGCGGTACCGGCGCGGGCAACCGTGGCCCATGCCACTCGACGCGACCACCACTCGGCTCGCCGCGCTCCGGCGCACCGACCGGACCGGCTTCTGGGCCGGCGACGACCCCGCCAGCGGACAGGACGGCTCGGGCGCCGTGACGGTGACCGTCGACCCGACCAACCGCATCACGGAGGTCGCGGTCCGGGGCCGGGCAGACCACCTCCGCACCCCCGAGCTGCTCGCCGCCGCCGTGGACGAGGCAGCCGGAGCTGCCCGCGCCGCTCGACTGCGAGCCGGCAGGGCCGGCTCCGACGTCGACGAGTCCACCACCCGTGACCGACGCGCGGTCGCTCGTCCGCTCGGCATCGGCGTGCAGGCGGTGGAGAACTTCCAGGAGACCGGCACCACCCCCAGCGGCCGGCTCCGCGGGACCAGCGGCCAGTACCTCTACCGCGACCTCGACGGCGGCGCCGTCGGCCAGTCCGACAACGGATGCGTGACCGTCGTCCTCGACCTCGCGAGCTCCCACGGCCGCCTGCACGTCGACAGCGGGTGGCTCGCGAACGCCCCGTCCAAGCCCCTGGGTGCCGCCATCACCCAGGCCTATCGGAACGCCTACCGGAAGCAGGACAGATCATGACCGACCGTGGTTCGTTCGCCGTGCAGAGCCAGGCCCTTCGCAACGCCGCGACCCTGTGGTCCGGCTGCGCCACCGACATGGGCACCGTCAACGACGACATCAGCCCAGGCGTGGGAGGTGGCGACTCGTTCGGCGTGCTGGCCGGGTCGTCCGGTGTCTCCGCCAACTACGACAAGTGGAGCCAGGCGATGCTCACCGCCGTACAGACGGCGAAGAAGAACTTCGAGTACCTCGACGCCGCGCTCAACTCCGCCGCCAACGACTACGACGGTGTCGACAGCACCGTGGCCACCGACATGAACACCCTGGACAGGATGATCGAGCCATGAGCGACCCGATGACCTTCGCCGACTTCCTCGACGAGTTCAACAAGAAGTACCTCAAGTTCCAGAACGACTTCATCGACGCCTGCGAGGACATCGTCGACATGCTGAACGACGCCGCCGGCTCGTTCGGCGAGTTCATCGACGACATCCTCCCGGGCGGCGGCGCGGTCGATCAGGCCATCGACAAGTGGAACAACGAGATCAACCCCTCGCTCGGCGAGGCCTTCACGGAGATCCAGACCAACGTCAACGAAGCGGTCAACGACCTCGTGGGCAGCCCGCTCGACCTCCAGCGCTGGGCCGAGGCGTACGCCGGGGCGAAGTCCGACATCTACAAGCAGCGAGGCTTCGGCGAGACCGCGGCCGCGGTGCAGGGCGCCTGGTCGGGGCCGGCGTTCGACAAGTACAAGGTGGTCGCCGACGAGCAGAACCTCGCCTTCGTGGCCCTCGCCAACGCCCTCACCGACGGCGGCAAGCTGACCAGTGCAGCGGCCAACAAGATCCTCACCCTGTGGCGCAAGCTGATCTACGAGTTCGCGTCGTTCGGGTCCGACATCCTCAGCATCCTGGCCAGCGCCACCGACGCCTCGAAGATCCTCTCCTTCGAGGTCCCGACGATCCTGGAGGCCTGCGCAAAGGTCTGGCAGAAGGTCGTCAACATCGTCGACCTGCTGATGGAGTTCATGATCTCGCAGGGCACCACCGACACGATCAACTGGATCGCGCTGGCCGAGGGTGCCACCGGGCTGCCGAGCAACCAGTGGCCGCCGATCTCCGAGACCGCGAGCGACACCATCAACGACCCCGGCAACTGGAACGTCGCCTGACCGGCCGCGGGGCCGGTCGGGCACAATGACGCGGTGCCCGCACGCGTGATCGTCCTCGCCGGCCCGTCCGGTGCCGGCAAGTCACGCCTCGCGGAACGCATCGGCCTCCCGGTCCTGCGGCTCGACGACTTCTACCGCTCCGCGGGCGACCCAGCGCTCCCCCTGCTGACGTCCGGGGCGAACGCGGGTCTGGTCGACTGGGACGACCCGGCCTCCTGGCTCGGCGACGAGGCCCGGGCGGCGGTGGCGGAGCTGTGCCGCGCCGGCACCGCGACGGTCCCGATCTACGACATCGCCCAGGACGGCCGCTGCGGGTCGCAGACCCTCGACCTCGGCGGCCAGGACCTGTTCGTCGCCGAGGGCATCTTCGCCCAGGAGATCGTGCCCGCCTGTCGCGAGGCCGGCCTGGTCGCCGCGGCGTACTGCGTGCGACAGCACCCGATGGTGACGTTCTGGCGGCGGCTGACCCGCGACCTGCGTGAGCACCGCAAGCCACCCCTCGTGCTGGTCCGACGCGGAGTCGCGCTGCTGCGCGACCAGCGCCGCGTCGTCGACCACGCGGTCGAGCTGGGTTGTGAGCCGGTGACGCCCGACGAGGCGCTCGCGGCGGTTCGACACCTGAGGTCGGGAAGTCGGCGATGAGCCTCAACCCGCTCAGCTACGGGCCGCAGCTGCGCCAGCCCGACCAGCGTTCCTGCGGCCCCTCGTGCCTGGTCGTGGCGCGGATGCGGCTGGAGTCGACGTACGCCGCCGAGACCCTGCCCCGGTTCGGCACGGAGGTGCTCGACACCCACCGGAGGGTCGTGAGGTTCCGTCCGGCGGTCGGCGCCCTCCAGCTGCCGTGGCCACGCGCGCTCGGCACGCCCCCGTGGGCCGTTGCCCACGAGATGGGCCGGATCACGGGGACCAAGTACTCCTGGCGGCTGGCCCGATGGGGACGGAAGCGGGCGCACCGGCGGATCCTCGCCGGGCTGGAGGCGGACCTCCCGGTGCCGGTGTTCGTGGGCAACCGCCGGCTGCCGCGCCACGTGGTGCTGGCCACCGACGCGGAGGAGGCGGGCGCGGTCGTCTTCTACAACCCGGCGAACGGACGCCTCACGACCGTGTCTCGGGAGGCGATCACCACCGGTGCACTCGAGCTCGGCAGCTGGGACGTCCCGTGGTTCACCGTGACGCCGCGCCCATGAGTTCGGCGTAGCCCGGCTTCACGACGCCGTCGATGATCGCGAGTCGCTCGTCGAACGGCAGGAACGCCGACTTCATCGCGTTGATCGTGAACCACCGCAGGTCGGCGAGGCCGTAGCCGAATGCCTCGACGAGCTGGTGCATCTCGTGGGTCATCGACGTCTGGCTCATCAGCCGGTTGTCGGTGTTGACGGTGACCCGGAAGCGCAGCTGGGTCAGCAGCCCGATCGGGTGCTCGGCGATGGAGGCCGCCGCGCCGGTCTGGAGGTTGGACGTCGGGCACATCTCGAGCGGGATGCGCTTGTCGCGGACGTAGGAGGCGAGGAGGCCGAGCTCGACCTTGCCGCCGTCGGCCACCGTGATGTCGTCGGCAATCCGTACGCCGTGCCCGAGCCGGTCGGCGCCGCACCACTGGATGGCCTGCCAGATGGACGGCAGCCCGAACCCCTCCCCCGCGTGGATCGTGAAGTGGGAGTTCTCGCGCTGGAGGTACTCGAAGGCGTCCAGGTGCCGGGTGGGCGGGTAGCCCGCCTCGGCGCCGGCGATGTCGAACCCCGCGACCCCCCGGTCGCGCCACGCGACCGAGAGCTCGGCGATCTCCATCGAACGCGCGCGGTGCCGCATCGCGGTGAGCAGCTGGCGGACCACGATCCGTCCGCCCGCAGCGGCCGCGCCCTCGTCGAAGCCCTGCTGCACGGCCGCGACGACCTCGTCGAGGCTGAGGCCGGTGCTCACGTGCTGCTCGGGGGCGTAGCGGATCTCGGCGTAGACCACACCGTCGGCGGCCAGGTCCTCGACGCACTCGCGCGCCACCCGGGTCAGCGCCGTCGCCGTCTGCATCACGCCGACGGTGTGGTCGAACGTCTCCAGGTAGCGCTCGAGCGAGCCCGAGTCGGCCGCCTCGGCGAACCACCGCGCCAGGGACTCCTCGTCGGTCGCCGGCAGCGGGTGGCCGACCTGTCCCGCGAGCTCGAGCACGGTCGCCGGACGGAGCCCGCCGTCGAGGTGGTCGTGCAGCAGCACCTTGGGTGCCTGCCGGATCGTCTCTCGGCTGGGGGCGGTAGGTTCCGTCGCGGTGGCGCTCATCGGGCCATCCAACCAAACAGCGGACAGACGGGAGACCTTGATGCGCGTGTTCACCACGTTCGACGAGCTGGCCGAGGCCGCGGGTGAGGAGCTCGGCAGCAGCGAGTGGGTGGAGATCACCCAGGAGCGGGTCGACCAGTTCGCCGAGGCGACCGGTGACCACCAGTGGATCCACGTCGACGTCGAGCGGGCGGCCTCCGGCCCGTACGGCGGCACGATCGCCCACGGCTACCTGACGCTCAGCCTGATCGCCCGCTTCGGCGCGGAGCTCTTCGACGTCGACGGCGTCTCGGCGAAGCTCAACTACGGCGTCAACAAGGTCCGCTTCCCGACCCCGGTCCCGGTCGGCTCCCGGATCCGCGCCGGCGCGTCCATCGCCGGCGCCCAGGAGACCCCGGCCGGCGTACAGATCTCCCTCCAGTGGGTCATC
>DASTDJ010000248.1:0-9525 GCA_035710425.1 Nocardioides sp. | reverse complement strand
GTGGAGAAGGAGCGGCTGGCCCGTGAGGCCACCGACCACCACACCAGCGCGATGACCGAGACCCAGCGGCTGGTCGAGGAGGCCGAGCAGCGGGCCACCGCGGCCGAGGAGCGGGCCCGCGAGGCCACCAAGCAGGCCACCGAGCACCGCGCCGCCGCACAGTCGGAGGCCGAGGCGCTGCTCACCCGGGCCCGTCGAGAGGCCGAGCACATCGTCCACTCGGCGCAGACCCAGGCGGAGTCGATCGCCAGCGCCGCCGACTCCGAGGCGCACCGCGAGGTCGCGGCGGCCAAGGCCGAGCTCGAGCGCCTGACCAAGCGCCGCGACGCGATCACCGCCCAGCTCGCCTCGCTCCGTGACGTGGTCGCCGGCTTCGCCAAGGACGACAGTTGAGCAACCCCGCGCCCCCTGGCGGGGGTGCCGACGCCTCGGAGGACGAGGGTCGACCGGCCTCCCGAGCCTCGTTGCGGGCCGAGCGCGCCGTGCGCAGGGCGGAGGCGGCGGCAGCCGCTGCCGCGCTGGACGACCTGGGAGATCCGGGCGAGCCGTTCGAGCGTCGGTCGCCGTACTTCATCGGGTTCATCGGCGGCCTGGGCCTCCTGACGGCGTACTTCCTGTTCAACGCGCTGATGGGCATCAGCTCGGTCCTGCTGCTGATCGTGGTCGCGCTCTTCCTCGCGGCCGGGCTCAACCCCGCCGTGGAGTTCCTGGAGCGCCGCGGACTCAGCCGGTCCTGGGCTGTCACGTGCGTGATCATCGGTGCCCTGATGGGACTCGCGCTGTTCCTGCTGGCGATCGTCCCGGTCATCACCGACCAGGTGCGCGCCCTCAGCGAGAGCGTGCCGGGCTGGTTAGAAGACCTCCGCGGCAACCGGCGGGTCCAGCAGCTCGATGAGGAGTACGACGTCATCGACAAGGTCCAGGCCTACGTCACCGACGGTGACTTCGTGGGCACCCTTTTCGGTGGCGCGCTCGGCTTCGGCCTGAAGATCGTCTCGGCGCTGTTCAACGGCTTCATCATCGTGGTTCTGACGCTGTACTTCCTGGCCTCCCTCGACACCACCAAGAAGGCGATCTACCGCCTGGCCCCGGCGTCGCGGCGCGACCGGGTGACCAAGCTCGGCGACCGGGTCATCCACAACATCGGCGGCTATGTCTCCGGCGCGTTCATCGTGGCGATGTGCGCCGGCATCTCGTCCCTGGTCTTCCTGTTCGCGGTCGGGCTCGGCGAGTACGCCGTGGCGCTGGCGTTCGTGGTCACCGTCCTCGACGTGATCCCGATGATCGGGGCAACGATCGGCGCCGTGATCGTCACCGCGATCGCGTTCGCGACCGACGTGAAGACCGGCATCCTCTGCGCGATCTTCTACGTGATCTACCAGCAGGTCGAGAACTACGTGATCTACCCGAGGGTGATGCGCCGGTCGGTCGACGTGCCGGGTGCGGTCACGGTGATCGCCGCGCTCGTGGGCGCCGCCCTGCTGGGCGTCGTGGGCGCACTGCTCGCCATCCCGACCGCCGCCGCGCTGCTACTGGTGATGCGCGAGGTCGTGGTCAAACGACAAGACACGAGGTAGCCGTCACTCGCCGACGACGATCCGGGCGAGGTGGCTGTCCTGGGGCACCGGGCCGAGCTCGTCGTTGACGAAGACTCGCCACTGACCTTCGACCAGACCGCACACGGCCCACGTCTCGTCGACGTGCGGGATCGGGTGGAACGTCATCGGGTGCTCGCCGCTGCCGTCGCAGTCGGTGGCCGAGCCGTCGAGCTGGACGGTGGGCATGACGCGGTAGTCCTGACTGACCGCCCTGACCACGTGGTAGGTCACCCCGTGGACGGTGGCGGTGGCGTCGCACGTGCCCTCGTCCGACGTCGGGTCGCTGCCGTCGGTGCTCGGCGAGTCGCCCACGTCGGTGACCGACGCCTGCCCGTTGGAACAGCCGGCCGCACCGATGAGGAGAAACGCCACGACCACCAGGGGGACGAGGGTGCGGGGCCGGATGGACATCCATGCCAATCTACCGAGCGACCCCTAAGCGATCCTGAGAATCAGCCGTCATCCCTGGGCACCGATGAAGAAGTAGTAGGACCACTGCGTGGACGGGCCGTAGAGCGTGCCCGGGACCCCTCCGACCGCCCAAGGAGCGACGGTGTCGGCGGTCAGATCGACCTGCCGGACCGCGCCCAGCGGCGCCGCACCTGTGCGCACGTGCTGGCACGTGAGGTCGTAGACGAGGTCCTGATAGAGCCGGCGCGGCTCGGTGGATCCGGCGGAGTCGTCCGAGAAGGCCACCGAGAGCACCGCGAACTCGCTGGTCGCCTTGCACCGGGTGTCGTTGCGGGCGGCCGCGTCGGCGGCCGCGATCGCGCCCTGGGCGCGCTCAGTGTCGAGGTCGGACCCGTAGACGAGCCGGAACCCGTCTCCTTCTGCCTGGTACGCGCACACCGTCGCAGAGATCAGGTCGCCGCCGCCTTCCTCGGTGGTCTCGGAGCGAGGCTCCGGCGGCTCCGACATCCGAGCCGGGCAGAGGGACGCCTCGCGCGCCGAGCCGAGGATCCGGTTCCGCAGGTCGGCATCGTCGGTCGCGACGGTGACGGCGGACTCCCCCACCCGCACGGTCTCCTGGGTCCATCCGTCGCCGAGGTCCACCGTGCCCGGCTCGAGCGGCACCCCCAGCCAGACGTACGGAGCCGGAGGCACCGTCGGCGCATCCACCTGGTAGACGCCGCACACGTCGGTCTGAGCCACCGGACGTCCGACGTAGGGCGCGTCGGTGACCTCGCTGCAGACCGATCGCCTCGCACCGCTGCCGACCGGCGCTCCACCCCACTCCCAGCTCGCGGGTACGTCGACCTGGATGTCCGCCCAGTACTCGGTGCGCCACTCGCGCGTGTCGATCGCGGGCACGTCGTCCGAGTCCTCCGGTGCCGGCGGCGTGCTGCCGAGCGCAGCGACCACCACGACCGCGGCCACCGACGCGGCAGCGAACCCGACGACCATCCCGCGACGGTGCCGCCGGCGTACGGCGGCGGTCGCCCGCTGCGCCACCGGCACCCTCACGTCGACCTCCCCCGCGCGGGCCTCCAGCCCCTCGCGCATCAACCGGTCGAGCTCGGTGTCGTCAGCCATCGGAGTGCTCCTGCCTCTCGAGCTCGCCGCGCAACGCGGTGAGCGCCCGGTGGACGTGGGACCGAGCGGTCGGCTCGGCGACGCCGAGGACGGCCGCGATCTCGGCGTACTCCAGGTCCTCGTAGTAGCGCAGCACCACGGCTGCCCGCTGCTGCGGAGGCAGTCCCTCACAGACCCGCCAGACGGCATCGGCCCGCGACACCTCGTCAGCGGGATCGGCCGGGTCGGTCACCCGCACCTCGGCGACCGGGGACTCCTTCCGGCCGGCCCGCCGCCAGCCGGAGACGTGCTCGTTGACGATCATCCGGCGCACGTAGGCGTCGGGGTCCTCGACGCGGGAGATCCGCGCCCACTTCCGGCAGGCCCGCTCGAGCGCCGACTGCACCGCGTCCTCGGCGGCGTGCTGGGAGCCGGTCACCAGGTAGGCGAACCGCAGCAGCCCGGCCGCGCGCGCCCCCACCCAGTCGTCGAACGACGGGTTCGAGGTCGTGGACCGCGGCTCGGTCACCCCCACATCCATGCACGACAGACGTGTGGGGGCAGGCAGATGTTGCATCCACCCCCGAGAAAACTCAGACGGGTGTCGGCTCCTCGCGCACCGTGGTGCGTTCGCCGAGCTTCACACCGACGACGCCGAGCACGATCAGCAGGCCGCCGAGAAGCTGGACCGGCCGCGGCAGCTCGTCGAGCAGCAGCCAGGCCCAGATCACGCTCGCGAGCACCTCGGTGAGGGCGACGAACGAGGCCAGGCGCGAGCCGAGCCGGCGGATCGCCGCGATGCCGGCGGCGTAGGCGAGCGCCGCCGTCACCACGCCGAGCAGCAGCAGCGGGACCCACCAGGAGACGGTGGTGCCGGCGTAGGTGACCGACTCGGTCTCGGCGCGCATCGGCATCAGGCCGACCAGGCCCAGGCCACCCAGCACCGCGGCACCGACGACCAGACCGCCGGCGGCCAGCGACATCGGCGGGAGGCCGTTGCCGTGGTCGCCCGAGATGATGAAGTACGTCGACGCGCCGATCATCGCGCCGAGCGCCCACAGGACGCCGGGGACGCTGAGGTCGGCACCGGACACGAGATCGAGCACCAGCACCAGCCCCAGCGCGGCCAAGCCCGCGCCGGCGAGGGTGATCGCGCCGGGCCGCTGGCCGTGCACCAGCCACAGCCAGACGACGACCGCAGCGGGCGCGGTGAACTCGATCAGGATGGCCGGCCCGACCTGCATGTACTGGACCGCGGAGAAGTAGCAGAACTGGGCGCCGGCCACGGCGAGCGCGCCGTAGAGGGCGATCAGCCCGGCGTTGCGGCGGACCAGGTGCCAGCGGCCGCGCAGCGCGTGGACGCCGAACGGCACCACGATCAGCGCGCCGAGCCCGATCCGGAGCAGCACGGTGGCCCCGGGGCTCCAGCCCGACTCGAGCAGCGGCCGGGCGAGCGCGCCGGAGAGGCCGAAGGAGACGGCGGACAGCAGCGCAAAACCCAGTCCGGACGGGGCGAAGCTGCGCTCCGTCCCTGAGGTGTCATGCGTCAACGTCGCCATAGCCAATGACGCTACGCCAGAGGGTGTAATATGTCAAAATGGTTTTCGCTCATGACACAGAGGTCTCGCTCCAGGCGGCGGTCACCCTGGCCAACTCCGCCCTGCCGCCGGACACGCTGGAAACGATCGAGGACCTCGACGCGTTCTACTCAGGGTACGAGTACACCGGCCGTCGCGACCACACGCAGGCCGAGCTCGAGGCCGTCCGCGAGATGCGGCCCCGCCTGCGCGAGCTGCTCACCGCCGACCGGGACCGCGCGGTCACGATGGTCAACGAGATGCTCGCCGACGCCCGCGCGGTGCCCCAGCTGGTGCGACACGGTCAGTGGGACTGGCACGTCCACGCCGTCGACCCCACCTCCCCATTGCCGACACGGTTGTGCGTCGAGACGGCGATGGCGATGATCGACGTGATCCGTGCCGACGAGATGTCGCGGCTGGGCGTCTGTGCCGACGACGACTGCGAGGGCGTGGTCCTCGATCTCTCACGCAACCGGTCCCGCCGCTTCTGCTCCACCACCTGCGGCAACCGCAACGCGGTCGCGGCCTACCGGGCCCGCCAGTCGGCGAGCTGATCGCCTCGCTCAGCCGATGAACTGCCGGAGCACCTCGAGGAGCACCTCGGGGCGCTCCGAGTGCACCCAGTGCCCGGCGCCCTTCACCGTGACGCGCCGGTTGCGCGGGAACAGCCGGTCCATCGCCGGGTAGTGCTCGGGGCGCACGTAGTCGGAGTTCTGGCCGGCGACCCACGCCACCGGACCGTCGTACGGCGGCAGTCCGGCGAGCAGGTCGCCGGGCCAGCCGCCGATGACCCGCAGGTCCTCCTCCAGCACGTCGAGGTTGGCCTGCCAGCGCCAGCCGTCGCCGTCGCGCCGGAGGTTCTGCAGCAGGAAGCTCCGCACCGTCGGGTTCGGCACGGCCGCCGCCAGCGCAGAGTCGGCGTCGCCGCGCTGCGCCAGGCTGTCGAGGTCCAGTCCCTGCATCGCCTCGATGTAGCCGGCGAACTCCCCCACCCGGTCGTAGGCCACCGGCGCGACGTCGACGACGCAGAGGCGCTCGACCAGCTCGGGGTGGCGCAGCGCCAGCACCATCGCGGCCTTGCCGCCCATCGAGTGCCCGACCAGCGTCACCGGGTCGTCCGCGGAGAACAGCCCGGCCACCTGGTCGGCGATGTCGAGGTAGTCGAAGCGATCGGACCACGAGGAACGCCCGTGGTGCGGCAGGTCGACCAGCAGGATCCGGTGCTCGCCGGCCAGCGCCTTGCCGATCTGGGTCCAGTTGCGCCCCTGGCCGAAGAGCCCGTGGCAGAAGACGACGCGCGACCCGTGATCGCCCAGCGTGGTGGAGTGCAGCTCGCCGTTCAGCACCAGCGATGCACCCCGCCTGGCGTGAGGTTGCGGTCGCGCAGCACGATCGCCAGCTCGTCGGCGTGCTTGCGGCACGCCCTGCGGAAGTCGCGCTTGCGATACTCGATCACCAGCACCCGGTGGCCGTACGACGCGACGTAGCGGTGGCACTCGCGGTAGCGCGCGCACTCCTCGGCCACCGCGAAGTCGAAGCCGATCCTGGAACCGTCGAAGCCGGCAAGGTTCTTCTGGCCCACCGCCAGGTCGGCGGCGTGCGCGCGTCGGACGAGCAGCCGGGCGAACGCGATGGCGTGCCGGCGCTTCAGCAGCCCGTGGCTGCGGCCGAACGAGTCGAGGTTGTCGTACTCGACGGCGTCGAAGCCGTCGGTGGCGCAACCCTCGGTCCAGCGACCGATGATCCGGGCCAGTGCGCGCCGCTTGGCAGGCGTGCGGAGGTCGAGCAGCCACTCGCCCCAGGCCTCGTCGACGACCGGCCTGCCGTCACGTTTGAGAACCAGCCACATCCGCTTCTTCCAGAACCGCTTCTCGTGCGGCTGGGTCTGGAAGCCGTTGAGGTAACAGACGTTGTAGCGACCCGCGGCAGGGTCGGCCTGGCGGTCGCGCACCAGGATGCCGACGTGCGGCGGCATCGCCTTCGCCCCGCCCAGCTGGTAGTCGACGTCGGTGTCGACGGGAGGGAGTCGCACGTCGGCGGTCGCCGGCGCCGCGAGGCTCAGCACCACGGCAGCAATCAGCGCCACCATGACGCGAGAGCGCAGCATCAGAAGTCGAAGCCGCCGTCGAACATGTCGCCGACGCCGTCGCCGATGCCGCCGAACATGTCGCCCACTCCCTCACCCATCGCGCCGAGCCCGTCGCCCAGACCCTCGAAGCCACCGAACGCACCGAACATCAGGCCCATGAACATCACGTCCATCGGGCCGAAAGCGCCGAAGTAGCCGGCAGCGTACGGCGCGTAGGCGCGACCGCCCTGGTAGTAGGGCACCCGGCGCGAGCCCACCATCACCATCCGGGTGTCGGGGTCGGCGCCGGCGTCGACGCGCTCGGCGTCCAGCGCGCAGGCCGGCACGTCGCGAGGCATCCCGCCTGGCGGCGTGTAGGGCACGTCGGCGACCGACGGTCCGTGCCGCGGGTCGAAGAAGCACGGCGCCCGGCGAGTTGGCAGCGGCTCCCCCGCCACCCGGGCCCGGACACAGGCCATGGCGTAGTGGCCGTCCTCGAGGATGGTGGTGATGTTCTTGACGTCGTCGGGCTCCTCGATGCGGTCGCCCGCCGTCTTCGCCGCCTCGTAGGCGTCGAGCGCCCGTTGATAGTCGGCGCGGGCGCCGGGGTCGAGCTCGGTTCCGGCGAGCTCGGCGTCGAAGTCCTGGAGCGCGACGCCGAGGGCGGTCACGTCCTCGAAGGCCAGCTGCTTGACCGGCTCGAGCTCCTCGCGCTTCCGCTCGAGCTCGCGCTCCTTCCGCCGGCGGCTGGTGACGACCACCACACCGACCACGGCCGCCACGAGAAGGAGGAGGATCAGCAGGCCCATGGGGACGAGTCTACGGATCGCGCGCATGCATAACAGCGCCCAGGGGAACCGTACGATGGAGCCCCTATGACCGCATTGCAGAAACGCCCCGACAGCCAGGTTGCCCACCTGACCCCCGCCCAGATCGACGAGATCGGACGGGAGCTCGACGCACTCCGGGAGCGCGTGTTCACCAGCCTCGGCGAGCGCGACGCGGCCTACATCCGTCGGGTCATCGACGTCCACCGCAAGCTGGAGCTCGGCAGTCGGGCCCTGCTCATCGCTGGCCGGTTCCCGGGCGCATGGCTGCTCGGCACCATCGGCCTCTCGGTCGCCAAGATCCTGGACAACATGGAGATCGGGCACAACGTGCTCCACGGCCAGTGGGACTGGATGCGCGACCCGAAGATCCACTCCACCACCTGGGACTGGGACCACGCCTCGCCCCCGGAGCTGTGGCAGCGCGCCCACAACCAGCGGCATCACACGTACACCAACATCCTTGGCAAGGACAACGACCTCGGCTACGGCATCATGCGGGTCGACGAGGACCAGCCGTGGCAGCCGCGGCACCTGTTCCAGCCGGTGCAGAACTTCGTGACCGCCTGCATCTTCGAGTACGGCATCGCGATGTTCGACCTCGACCTCGGCGACCACCTCCGCGAGGGCAAGGGCCTGACCCCGTCGCTGCGCGACGACCTGAACGCCACCCTGAACAAGGTCCGCAAGCAGGCCACCAAGGACTACGTCGTCCATCCGCTGCTGTCCGGCTACGGCTGGCGCCGGACCCTGGCGGCCAACGCGATCGCCAACGTCGTCCGCAACCTGTGGAGCCACTCGGTGATCATGTGCGGGCACTTCCCCGAGGGTGTCGAGACGTTCGAGCTCGAGAAGATCGATCCCGACGAGAGTCGCGGCGCGTGGTACCTCCGGCAGATGCTGGGCTCGGCCAACATCCGCGGCAGCAAGCTGATGCACCTGATGAGCGGAAACCTCAGCCACCAGATCGAGCACCACATCTTCCCGGACCTGCCCAGCAACCGCTACGCCGAGATCTCCCGTGAGATCCAGGACCTGTTCAAGCGCTACGGGCTGAGGTACCACTCGGCGCCGATGGTCAAGCAGGTCGCCTCGGCCTGGCACAAGGTCTTCCGGCTCTCGCTGCCCAACGGCTGGCTGGCCGAGACCACCTGGAAGAACTCGCCTCAGCAGCTGAAGCGGCTGGGCCGGATGGTGCTGAGCTCCCGCAAGCAGGCGCTGGCTCCGGCGCCCGCCCTGAAGGCTCTTCCCGCCGCCGGCTGAGGTTCAGCTCTTGCTGTAGTCGCGGAACCCGCGCTGGGTCTTGCGGCCGAGGTAGCCCGCGGTGACCAGGTGCTCCAGCAGCGGCGCGGGCGCGAACCCGGGCTCGCGGAACTCGAGGTAGAGCTCGCGCTGGATCGCAAGCGAGACGTCGTTGCCGACCACGTCGAGCAGCTCGAAGGGACCCATCGGCAGCGAGCAGCCCTGCTTCATCGCGGTGTCGATGTCGTCGGCCGTCGCATAGTGGGCCTCGAGCATCTTCACGGCGTCGTTGAGGTACGGGAACAGCAGGGCGTTGACGATGAACCCGGCCCGGTCGGTGCACGAGACGGCGTGCTTGCCCAGCTGCGCGGACACCGCGTGCGCCGTGGCGGCGACGTCGGGCGCGGTGGAGATGGTGGAGACCACCTCGACCAGCTTCATCACCTGCGCCGGGTTGAAGAAGTGCAGCCCGAAGAACGACTCGGGGCGCCCGGTGATCGCTGCCTGGTCGATCACGGGCAACGAGGAGGTGTTGGTGGCGAACAGAGCGCCGTCCTTGGCCACCTTGTCGACCTCGCTCCACATCTCCTGCTTGAGGTCGAGGTCCTCGGTGATCGCCTCGATCACGAGGTCGGAGTCGGCGAGGTCGGCGTAGTCGAGGGAGCCGTTGATCCGGCCGCGGATGGCGTCGGCGTCTG
>DASTDJ010000247.1:0-11401 GCA_035710425.1 Nocardioides sp. | reverse complement strand
GCACGTAGACGATCAGCTCGGTCGACACGCCCGGCAGTCTGCCCTAAGGCGATGCGTCGTCGCCACGACGCTCCGGGGGCGTCGGCGCGTCGTCGTCGCGCTCACGCTCGCCGGCGAGCCGGTCGAGCAGGGCGTCGACCTCCGACATCCGGTAGCCCCGGAAGGCGATCGAGAAGCGCACCCGGCGCAGGTCGTCGGCGCCGATCGGACGGTCCGAGGGAACCAGCGCGTCGGGCCGGTCGTCGTAGACGCGCACCATCGGCCCGCCCCGGCCGGCCGCGAAGAGTGCGACCCCGCCCATCGCGAGGACGACCAGGACGGCGAAGACCCACATCATCGGAGATCGCGCCCCTTCACCATCAGCTCGACCGCCTCGTCGATGTCGTCGGTGAGGGTCAGCCGGCCGAGGTCGGCCTCGGCGATCTTGCCGTCGGCGAGCACGGTGCCGCGCAGCCAGTCGATCAGCCCGGACCAGTACGACGTGCCGACCAGCACCACCGGGAACGTGGTGATCTTCTGGGTCTGCGCGAGGGTCAGCGCCTCGAACATCTCGTCGAGGGTGCCGAGCCCGCCGGGCAGCACGATGAAGCCCTGCGAGTACTTCACGAACATCGTCTTGCGCACGAAGAAGTAGCGGAAGTTGATGCCGACGTCGACCCACTCGTTGAGGCCGAGCTCGAAGGGCAGCTCGATGCCGAGCCCGACGCTCACGCCGCCAGCCTTGCTGGCACCCATGTTGGCGGCCTCCATGGCGCCGGGACCGCCGCCGGTGATCACTGCGAAGCCGGCCTCGGCGAGCTTGCGGCCCGCCTCCTCGGCCTGTGCGTACGACGGGTGGTCGGCCGGCGTGCGCGCGGAGCCGAAGACCGCGATGGCCGGGCCCAGCTCGGCAAGAGCGCCGAAACCCTCGACGAACTCGGCCTGGATCCTGAGCACCCGCCATGGGTCGGTGTGGACCCAGTCGGACGGACCACGGGAGTCGAGCAGCCGCTGGTCGGTGGTGGAGCCGTCGACCTGGTCGCGGCGCATCAGCACCGGGCCCTTGCGCTTGGACTTCATGCGCTGCCTCCCAGCCACGTCCGCAGCTGCGCCTCGCAGCTCGTGATCTGCTCGATCGGCACGTGCTCCTCCTGCTTGTGGGCGAGCATCGGATCGCCCGGACCGAAGTTGACGGCGGGCACGCCGAGCCCGCTGAACCGCGAGACGTCGGTCCAACCGAACTTCGGGTTGACCTCGCCACCGACTGCCGCGACGAACTCCTTCGCGGCCGGGCGGTCCAGGCCCGGCAGCGCGCCGGGTGCGAGGTCGGTGAGGGTGACGTCGAAGCCGTCGAAGTAGTCGCGCACGAACGCCTCGGCCTCGGCCTCCGAGCGGTCGGGGGCGAAGCGGTAGTTGACCTCGACCACGCACTCGTCGGGGAGCACGTTGCCGGCGACACCGCCGCGGACAAAGACCGCGTTGAGCCCCTCGTGGTACTCCAGCCCGTCGATCACCGGCTTGCGGGCCTCGTAGCTGTTCAGCCGGGTGAGGATCTCGGCGGCCCTGTGGATCGCGTTGACGCCCTTCCAGGACCGGGCGCTGTGGGCCCGCTCGCCCGACGTGCGCACCTCCGCTCGCAGGGTGCCCTGGCAGCCGGCCTCGACCACGGCGTTGGACGGCTCCATCAGGATCGCGAAGTCGGCGGTCATCAGCTCGGGCGCGGACCGGCTCAGCTTGAAGAGGCCGTTGTGCTCCGACTCGATCTCCTCGCCTTCGTAGAGGATGAGGGTGAGGTCGCGGTTGGGCTCGGGCACCGTCGCGGCGAGCCGCAGGATGACGGCGTCACCGCCCTTCATGTCGCAGCTGCCGAGACCGTGGAGGAGCGGCCCGTCGAGCCGCGAGGGCAGGTTGTCGTTGACCGGCACGGTGTCGATGTGACCGGCGATGACGACCCGCTCGCCGCGGCCCAGCCGGGTGCGCGCCACCAGCGTGTGGCCGTGCCGGCTCACCTCCAGGTGGCCGAGCCCGCGCAACGCCGTCTCGATCTCGTCGGCGATCGCCTGCTCGCCGAGGCTGACGGACTCGATGTCGACGAGCCGACGGGTCAGCGTGACGACGTCGGAGGTCAGATCGAGCACCATGCCCGTAGTCAATCAGTCGGGCGGGAAGACGCAGAACTCGTTGCCCTCGGGGTCGGCCATGGTCACCCAGCGCGACCTCTCCGCGAGGACCTTCGCGCCGGCGCGCTCGAGCTCGGCGACGTCGCCCTTGACGTCCCAGTGGATGCGGTTCTTGACCGTCTTCGGCTCGGGCACCGGGGTGAAGACGAGGTTCTCGAACGGCATGCCGGGGACCTGGTCGACCCCCCAGTCGTTGCCGTCGCTGTCGGCCTCGACCCCGAACACCTCGGCCCACCAGCGGGCGATCGCCTCGGGGTCGGCGGAGTCGACGATCACGTCGTAGAGGCGATGGGTCGGCGGCTGATCGCGGACGAACGCACAGAGCTCTCCGCCCTCGGGGTCCTCGAGCACCGTCCAGTGGAACCCGGACTGCTCAGCGGGGAGGACCGCTGTGGCGCCGAGGCCGGTGAGCTCGTCGACCGAGCCGACGTGGAGGTCGAAGTGCACGCGGTGCTTGGCCTGCTTGGGCTCGGGCACGGGCTCGAGCTCGATGACGAGTCCGTCGGGACCGAACAACGCCCCGGGGTCGCTCGGGTCGTCGCCGGGCTTGTGCGTGAGCCGCAGGGCGTGCGCCCAGAACTCGACGACCTCCGGGCCGTTGACATCGAGGCAGAGGCAGTACCACGTCGTACTCATCTCGCCATCCAAGCATCGGCCACGGACTTCCCCCAGAACTGAAACACGTTCTAGTCTGGGTGGATGCGCAACGGAGTCGTCCTGTTCTCGTCCGACCGCGGCATCACGCCGGCCGAGCTGGCGCGGGCCGCCGAGGACCGGGGGTTCGACACCATCTACGTCCCCGAGCACACCCACATCCCGGTACGTCGCGACGCCGCGCACCCGACCGGCGGGGAGGACCTGCCGGACGACCGCTACCTGCGCACGCTCGACCCCTGGGTGTCGCTCGCCACCGCGGCGGCGGTGACCTCGAGGATCCGGCTCTCCACCGCCGTCGCGCTGCCGGTGGAGTCCGACCCGATCACGCTCGCCAAGACCATCGCCACCCTCGACCACCTCTCCGGCGGGCGGGTCACGATCGGCGCCGGCTTCGGCTGGAACACCGACGAGCTCGAGGACCACCGCGTCCCGGCGGGCAAGCGCCGCACCGTGCTCCGGGAGTACGTCGAGGCGATGCGCGCGCTGTGGACCGAGGAGGAGGCGTCGTACGACGGGGAGTTCGTGTCGTTCAAGCCGTCCTGGGCCTATCCCAAGCCGGTGCAGCCGCACATCCCGCTGATCATCGGGGCCGGCGGCGGGCCCAAGACGTTCGAGTGGATCGCGCGCACGGCCGACGGCTGGATGACGACCCCGGTCGAGCAGGACATCTCCGGCAAGGCCGACGCGCTGCGCAAGGCCTGGGCCGACGCCGGTCGCGAGGGCACCCCCGACATCCGCGTGCTGATCGCCGCCAAGCCCTCCCCCGAGGATCTCGCCGGCTGGGCCGAGGCCGGCACCACCGAGCTGATCTGGGGCGTCCCGGACAAGACCACCGACGAGGTGCTCGGCTACCTCGACCGGCTCGCGGGCCGCCTCGGCCTCGGCTGAAAGGGGGGAGGGCCGGACACCCCCAGATCTCAGGTTGGGGGTCGGTCCCTCATGCCCCCGGGGTACTCACGCGGCGAACCTTGGAGGTGTCGGGCCGCAACGACGCGGCCGCACCTAACGAGGAGACCCACATGTTCCGCCACTCCCGCACCGTGACCGTCGCGATCCTGGCCGTCGCTGTGCTCTTCGTCGGACTCGCCGGCACCGCCACCGCGGCCAAGCTGATCACCGGCAAGAACATCAAGGACAACACCGTGACCGCCGCCGACATCAGGACCGGCACCGTCAAGACCGGCGACCTCGCCCCTTCGGCACGGACCACCCTGTCCTTCGCCGACGGCAACGACACCCAGGTCGCCACCTGCGGTGACACCGCGCTCGACGACTGCCCCAACATCGTCGTCGCCGGCGTCTCGCCGGGCTCGCACCTGATCACCGCCACCGGCACCTATGCCAACCCGGTGAACGCCGGGGTGCCCGACTCGATCAACCGGTGCGGCATCTGGCGGGACGGCGTGGCCCTCGCCGAGGCGCGGATCGCGCTGGCGGGCAACGGCTCTCCCGGGGAGACCCACACGTTCAGCCTGCAGGCCGTGGTCAAGACCAACGTCGGCAGCCAGGCGGTCGCGCTGCGCTGCACCGAGATGCCGGGCGAGGCCCTGGTGGTCACCAGCCCTTCGATCTCGGTGCTGAAGGTCGCCTCGGTCAGCTGAGCGCTCGTACCCTGGCGCGATGAGCGTTCTACTGGTCGGCGGCACCCTCTGGGGAACAGAGGGTCCCGCCGACCTTCTTCTCGAAGACGGCCGGATCGCGGCGATCGGCGGACCGCCCCGCGAAAGTGTCGACGTCATCGACGTGACCGGCATGCTGCTCCTCCCGGGACTCGTCGAGGCGCACTGCCACCTCGACAAGACGCTGTACGGCGGCCCGTGGGTCCCGCACACCGCCGGCGACGCGCTCGCCGACCGGATCGCGCACGACCTCGACCGCCGAGCCGAGCTGGGGGTGCCCGACGTCGACCGGATCGCCGCCCTGCTCGGCCGGATGTGCGACTTCGGCACCACGATCGTGCGCTCGCACACCGACGTCGACCCGATCGTGGGTCTGCGCGGCGTCGAGGCGGTCAACGAGGCGGCCGCGCGGCTCGCCGACCGGGTGAGCGTCCAGCAGGTCGCGTTCCCCCAGCACGGCATCCTCACCAATCCCGGCACCGAGCAGCTCCTCGACCAGGCCCTCGCCGGTGGGGTCGAGGTGATCGGCGGCATCGACCCGGCCGGTGGCGACGGCGACCCGGTGCGCCACCTCGACGTCGTCTTCGGCCTGGCCGAACGGCATGGCGCGGCCGTCGACATCCACCTGCACGACGGCGGCAGCCTGGGCGCGTGGGAGCTCGGCCTGATCGCCGAGCGCACCAAGAGCCTCGGCCTCGGCGGCCGGGTCGCGGTGAGCCACGCCTACGCGTTCGGGGGGATGTCGGACCGCGACAGCAGCGCGCTGGCGGAGACGCTGGCCGACGCCGGCGTCGCGATCGTCACCGGCGCTGTCTACGACTTCCCGGTGCCACCGGTGAAGAAGCTGCACGCCGCGGGCGTGACCGTCGCTTGCGGGCACGACGGCATCCGCGACCTGTGGGGCCCCTACGGCAGCGGCGACATGCTCGAGCGCGCCCGGCAGGTGGCCTACCGCAACACCTTCCGCCGCGACGACGACATCGAGCTGGCGCTGCACGCAGCGACGTACGGCGGACGGGCGCTGCTCGGTCTCCCCGCCGATCCACTCGACGTCGGGTCGCCCGCCGACCTGGTCGTCGTCGACGTACGGACCGCGGCCGAGGCCGTCGTGACCGTGCCCGATCGCCAGCTGGTCGTCAGGGCCGGCCGGGTGGTCGGCGGGAGCCTGGCACACTGACCGCGTGGAGAACTCGGCTCTGTCCACCGCCCGATGCGCGAGTGCGCTGCTCGACAGCCTCTCCGACGCGGAGCTCGAGCTGACCCGGGGGTCTCTGGACGACCCCCGGCTCACCGAGTGGACCTACCTGCCCGGCGAGCGGCCGGGCCTGCCCGTCGAGGGACTCGGAGCGGAGCAGCACGACCTGGTGGTCGAGCTGCTCCGCTCCGCCCACTCACCCGAGGGGGCCGACCTCGCCGTGGGCGCGATCGCGGTGGAGCGCGTACGCCGTGAGCTCGTCACCGGCTCCCCGCCGGACAACGACCGCTACTGGGTGCGGGTGCTGGGCGACCCCGGCGGCCACCAACCGTGGGGCTGGCGGATCAACGGCCACCACCTCGCCGTCCACGCGATCGTGGTGGGCGACCGGTTCACCGTGACGCCGCACTTCCTGGGCTCCGAGCCGGCACAGGTGCCGTCCGGCGGCCGGCTGCTCGGGCTCGAGGAGGACCTGGCGCGCGAGCTCGCGACCGGCCTCGACCCCGACCAGCGCACCCTCGGCATCGCAGCCGACACCGCGCCCGACGACATCCTCACCCGCCACGACCCGGTCGCCGACCCCACGCTCCTGCCGAGCGGGATCGGTCGCGACCAGCTGCGCCCCGACCAGCGCGACGTGCTCGACCGCCTCGTCCGCCGCTACCTCGACCGCGCGCCCAAGGACTACGCCGACCGCTGCTGGACCGAGGCACTGACGGGCGGGGACGAGCAGATCAGGTTCTCCTGGTCCGGGCCGACCGAGCGAGCGCCCGGCAACGGCCACTACTACTGCATCACCACGCCGGAGTTCCTGATCGAGTTCGACAACACCCAGGACGACGCCAACCACGCGCACTCCGTGTGGCGCCATCTCCGCGACGACTGGGGCGGCGACCTGCTGCGCGAGCACTACGGCGCGGCCCACTCCGGCTGAGCGCTACAGCTGGTGCGGCGGCCCGTGCGCCTCGACCAGCCAGGTCACCGGTAGCCGCTGCAGCCCCGCCATCATCGCCTCGTCGGGTCCGTCGTCGGGCTCGCGCAGGTGCAGCGGCGGCGGGTAGAAGCAGTCGCCGAGCAGCGCGACACCGGAGTCGAGGTCGATGACGATCGACGAGTCGGGCGCGTGGCCGCCGCCGACGTGCCGCACCACCAGGCCGTCGGCCAGCTGCAGCTCGTCGTCGAACGTTCTGGTCGGCGGTCGGACGACGAGCTCCGACCAGTCCGGTACGGCGAGCGCCCGGGCCGAGAAGCTTGCCGACAACCGCGGGTTGTCGCGCACCGCCTGCTCGGCGTACGCCGTCGACCACGGCCGCGCCGCGTCCTCGGCCACCAGCGGGGCGCCGGCCGCGTGCCCGACGATGTCGTCGGTGTCCCACGCGCAGGCGCCCCAGACGTGGTCCCAGTGGTGGTGGGTGTAGACGATCGTGGCGACCTCCGGCAGGCCGGCCTCGGCCACGGCTGCCCGCACCTCGCGCCCGCGCCGCGGCCCGTTGCCGGCGTCGACCAGTACGCAGCGTTCGCCCAGGTCGACCACGCCCGAGCACGGCTGGACGAGACTCGGGTCGGGTTCGTGCGGGAACAGCCAGACCCGCCCCGCGAGCCGGGTGAGGGTCATCGACGACCCAGGTGGGCGAGGACGCCGTCGATGATCCGGGCCAGGCCGTACTCCAGCTCGCGCGCGGGATCGCTGGCCGCCTGGTAGGCCTCGCCGGCCGCGCTGCCCACGCGACCGGCGATGGGGTAGTCGCGGTGCGCCATCAGCTCCCCCAGGGTCTCGGAGTTCGCCTCCCACCACTCGAGCTCGGACGTCCCCGACTCGCGCTCGGCCAGCCGCACCTGGTGCTCGGCGCGGGCGATGCTCGTGGCGAACCCGACGAGCAGCGACACCGTCTGGTCCATCTCGATGTCGTCGAGGCCGACGCCCTCGACCGCCGACAGCTGCCACTCGTAGCGGTCGGCGCTGTGCGGTCCGAGCCAGGGGCGTACGCCCGCCACCTCGAGCAGCCACGGGTGGGCGCGCACGTCGGCGTACTGCGTGCGCGCGATCAGCTCGAGCCGCGCGGCGAGCTCGTCCGGGAGGGGCGGCAGCTCGGTGCGGCCCAGCGCCTGGTCGACCATGAGCACGATCAGGTCGTTGCGGCTCGGCACGTAGGTGTAGACCGACATGGCTCCCAGGCCGAGCTGCTTGGCCAGGCTCCGCATGGACACCGCGGCCAGCCCCTCACGGTCCGCGATCTCGATGGCGGCGTCGACGACCTCGTCGACGGTGAGCTTCTGCTTGGGCCCCCGCCGGGCCGGCACCCCGTCGGGCGCGGGGGTGACGTGCCGCCAGAGCAGTCGCAGGGACGGGTCCGGATCGGCTGGCACGCGCCCACCCTAACTTCTTCGTACGCCGTATGGAATAAATGCTATCCTGCCTCGGTTCAATCCCCGTACGCCGTACGATGTTAGGAGTCGCATGACCTCACCACCCCCTCTGTCCCCGCTAATCGCCCACGGGCTGCGCAAGAGGTACGGCGACACGCTCGCCCTCGACGGGTTCGACCTCGAGGTCGCGCCCGGCACCGTGCACGCCCTGCTCGGACCCAACGGCGCCGGCAAGAGCACCGCCGTCAACACGTTCGCCACCCTCACCCGCTGCGACGAGGGCGAGGCACTGGTCGCCGGTCACGACGTCCGCCGCTCACCCAGGCAGGTGCGGGCCTCGATCGGGTTGGTCGGGCAGGCCTCCGCGCTCGACGAGGTGCTCTTCGGCCGCGAGAACCTCGTCATGTTCGGCCGCCTGCACGACCTCTCGAAGGCCGCGGCCAGGGCGCGCGCCGACGAGCTGCTGACGGCGTTCGGCCTCGCGGACGCCGCCGACCGCAAGGTGTCGACGTACTCCGGCGGGATGCGCCGCCGGCTCGACATCGCGGCCGGCATGCTGACCCGGCCGCGGCTGCTGTTCCTCGACGAGCCCACCACCGGCCTCGACCCGCGCGGCCGCAACGAGGTGTGGCAGATGGTGCGCGACGTGGTGGCGGCCGGTACGACGGTCCTGCTGACCACGCAGTACCTCGACGAGGCCGACCAGCTCGCCGACCGGGTCACGGTGATGGGCGCCGGCCGGGTGATCGCCGAGGACAGCCCGACCGGGCTCAAGGACCTGCTCGGCGGCGACCGGGTGATCGTGACCGCGTCGGCCGCCACCGACCTGGAACGGCTGCGCGAGGTCCTCGGCGGCGTGGCCGATCCTGAGCGCCGCGAGGTCACCGTCGAGGCCGGTGCCACCGGCGGGTCGGCCGCGCTGATCGCCGCCGTCCGGTCGCTCGACGCCGCAGGTCTCGACGTCGACGACGTGCTGCTGCGCCGACCCACCCTCGACGAGGTCTTCCTGCATCTCACCGAGGACCAGCCCGACGACCAGCCCGCCCACGAAGGAGCCGCCCGATGACGACCGCTTCCATGCTGCGCCACAGCTGGGTGATCACCCAGCGCGACCTGAAGCACTGGCAGCGCGAGCCGTGGACCCCGATCTTCGGGATCGCGTTCTCGATCATGCTGCTGCTGGTGTTCGGCTACCTCTTCGGGGGCGCCATCGAGCTGCCGGGCGGCGGCGACTACCTGCCCTACCTGCTGCCCGGGATGTTCGCGCTGTCGATGATGTTCGGGATCGAGACCACGATGAGCGCGGTCACCGCCGACTCGAAGAAGGGCGTCACCGACCGGTTCCGGTCGCTGCCGATGAGCAGCGTCGCCGTCCCCCTCGGCCGGGCCGCCGCCGACCTCACCAACTCGGCGCTCCAGCTCGCCGTGCTGATGGTCGGCGGGCTGATCGTCGGCTGGCGGATCGACGGCTCGGCCGGCGCCGCGCTGGTGGCCGTTGCGCTGCTGCTGTGGCTGCGGTTCGCGGTGCTGTGGCTGGGGATCTACCTCGGCCTGACGTTTCGCGGGGAGGGCTCCCTGATGGCGGTGCAGGTGCTGGTGTGGCCGGTCGCGTTCACGTCGAACCTGTTCGTCGCCCCGGAGACCATGCCCGCCTGGCTGGAGTCACTCGCGCAGTGGAACCCGGTCTCGGCCACCGCCGCTGCCTGCCGGGACCTCTTCGGCAACCCGACGGGCATCACCGACGGCGTGCTGGCCGACCACGCGGTGCTGCTCGCGTTCGCGTGGCCGGCCGCGCTCACGCTGGTGTTCGTGCCGCTGGCGGCCCGGGCCTACCGGCGCCTCGGGTCGTGACCGCCCGACGTCACGACGCGTGACACCGCGATGACCGCCTCGTGATCCTCACCGACGGTGACGGTCTCGACGCGGTCGGCGCCGCCCGCCTGGTCGACCACGTTGAACGTCGTCGCGAGCGTCTCGCCCGCGATCAGCGTCTCGTGGTCGCGGGCGGCGTCCTGCACGGCGGCCGAGCCGGAGATCGTCAGCATGATCCGGTCGGAGACGTCGAGGTCAGCGGCGCGGCGGGCCTGCTGCACCGCCCGGACCAGGTCGCGGGCAAGACCCTCGGCGGCCAGCTCGGGCGTCACCGCCGTGTCGAGCACGACGAACCCGCCGCCCGGCAGCATGCCGGTGGCGGAGTCGGCGTCCTCGGAGCCGGCCACAGTCTCGAGGGTGTACTCCCCTTCCTCGAGCACCAGCCCTCCGGCCGTGACCGCGCCCTCGGGGTCGACCGACCAGTCGCCGGACTTCGACCCGCGGATCGCCGCCTGCACGTCCTTGCCGAGCCGCGGCCCGGCGGCGCGGGCGTTGACGGTGAGTCGCTGGGAGACGCCGTAGGACGCGGCCTCGGCGGAGTCGACGGCCAGCAGGCGCACCTCCTTGACGTTGACCTCGTCGGCGATGATCCCCTCGAAGCCCTTCAGCAGCTCGGGCTCCGACACCACCACGTGGAGCGTCGAGAGCGGCAGCCGGTTGCGCAGCGACCCCGCCTTCCGGAGCGCGGAGGTCGCGGAGCAGATGTCGCGCACCTGGTCCATCGCGCCCACCAGCGCATCGTCGGCGGGAAGCGAGTCGGCCGCCGGCCAGTCCTCGAGGTGCACCGACCGGCCGCCGGTCAGGCCGCGCCAGACCTCCTCGGTGGTCAGCGGCAGCAGCGGCGCAGTGAGCCGGCAGACCTCCTCGAGCACGGTGTAGAGGGTGTCGAACGCCGCCTGGTCGACCTCCCCGCCGGTCGCCCAGAACCGCTCCCGCGACCTGCGGATGTACCAGTTGGTGAGCACGTCGAGGAACGCCCGCGTGGAGTCGCAGGCGTTGGCCACCTCGTAGTTGTCGAGCTGCTCGGTCATCGCCTCGACGTACTGCCGGCACTTGGCGAGCAGGTAGCGGTCGAGCGGGTCGTCGGAGTCGGTCGACCGCGAGCCCGTCACGCCCGCTGCGTTGGCGTAGAGCGCGAAGAAGTACCAGCTGTTCCAGAGCGGGATCAGCACCTGGCGCACCGAGTCGCGGATGCCCTGCTCGGTGACGATCAGGTTGCCGCCGCGCAGGATCGGCGACGACATCAGGAACCAGCGCATCGCGTCGGCGCCGTCGCGGTCGAAGACCTCGTAGACGTTGGGGTAGTTGCGCAGCGACTTCGACATCTTGTTGCCGTCGGAGCCGAGCACGATCCCGTGCGAGACACAGGTCGAGAACGCCGGCCGGTCGAAGATCGCGCTGGCCAGGATGTGCAGCGTGTAGAACCAGCCGCGGGTCTGGCCGATGTACTCCACGATGAAGTCGGCAGGGAAGTGGTGCTCGAACCACTCGGCGTTCTCGAACGGGTGGTGCACCTGCGCGAACGACATCGA
>DASTDJ010000246.1:0-2759 GCA_035710425.1 Nocardioides sp. | reverse complement strand
CGCTCTTCAGCGCGGTGTGTCTGCCGCTGATGACGCGAACTTCCGGCGCGAAGCGAGGCGCGCATTCCTCGCACATGGAGCACTGGGGGTGGTCGGAGGCGCCGCCGTCGTCCTATTTGGCCGCGACGTCACGTCCGTGCTGTTCGGGTCTGACCTGGCTGCCCCCCAAGACGCGATCACTTTCCTCGGATTGGCCTTCTTCGCCGTTTCGTTGAACACCTCGCTAGGCCGGCACACGCTGGCGTCCCAGGGGAGGTTCACAGCGCTGCTCGCGGCCACAGCGGCCGGCGCGGGATGCGGTGTCCTGGGAATCCTGCTGGGAGCGGAGCTCAGAGGTGTCGCCGGTGCCGCCGCGGGTGTGGCTCTAGGAGAACTGGTCGTGCTGCTGGTGATGGGCGCGGCCGTCGCCGCGCGATCCCGCCCGCATCGACGCACCAAGCAGCGGTCTGTCGCCTAGTCGAGCCCGAGCGAGAACGCCGACTCGAGGTCGTGCTTCGAGTACGCGCGGAACGCGATGTGCGTCTCGGTCTCGAGGACCCCGTCGATCTTGTTGAGCTTGTCGGCGACCACCGTGGCCACGTCGTCGTGATTGCGCACGCGCACCATCGCGATCAGGTCGATCTGACCGGTGACGGAGTAGACCTCACTGACACCGTCGAGGGCAGCGATCGCCTCGGCGACCTCCGGGATCCGGGCGACGTCGGCGTTCACGAAGACGATGGCGGTGATCATGGCGCCGAGCGTAGTAGGGATGGCAGGGGCGCCTCGACCCGCTCGCCGGGTGTGCGGTCGGTTGGTGTCGGAAGCGTGTCGAGGTAGCGGGTGGCGCCGTTGACCGGGCAGGTCCACTCGCCGTCGATCTCGATCAGACGGATCGAGGGCGACTCGAGCCAGCGCAGGATGCGCTCGCTCTCCTCAGCAGTGGTGGCCGGCAGCGGCCCAGGACGGGGCGCGACCGTCTCGGCCGTGGCCCGGAGCTGGGCCACGAAGAGGTGGGCGTCGGCTCCGGGCGGGATCACGCCCGCGGCGGCGAGGCGGCCGTAGCGGACGACGTGGACCGCCCATCGACCATCGTCCTCTCGTCGGGCCGCCACCACCTCCGGACACCGGGTCAGGGAAGTCAGCCGTTGGGTGCGCGCCGCCGCCCGGACGAAGGCCGCCAACCGGTCGCGGTGGACGCCGGCCTCCTCGAAGCGCTCGTCGTCGGCCAGCGTCGCCATCCGCGCGTTGATGGCCTCGACCACCTCGTCGGGACGGCGCAGCAGCGTCTCGCGCAGCTGTCGTACGACGGCGGCGTAGGTGTGGGCGTCGACGCTGCCGTCACACGGCGAGAGGCACCGGCCCATCTCGGCCAGCACGCAGGGAGACCGCGACGGTCGCTTGCCGAAACGGTCGGAGCACTGCCGCACGGGGAACGTGTCGTGGATCGCGGCCAGGCACTTCTCGGCGATCTTGCGGGAGGCGAACGGGCCGAGGTAGTCGGCGTCGTCATCGAGCACCCGCTTGACCAGCGACAGTCGCGGCCAGGGCTCCCGGGTGAGCTTGACGAAGGTGACCTTCTCCGGAAACCGCGAGCGCCGGTTGTAGCTGGGCTTGTGCTCCGCGATCAGCCGCAGCTCTCTCACCTCGGCCTCCAACGGCGTCGCGCACTCGATGCCGGTCACCGTGGCGGCCAGCCGCACCATCTCGCCGATCCGCGACCGGGACTCCGAGGCGGTGAAGTAGGACCGCACCCGCTTGCGCAGGTCGCGTGAGGTGCCGACGTAGAGCACCCGGGACCGGTCGTCCTTGAAGAGGTAGACGCCGGGGGAGTGTGGCAGCCCGTCGGCGAGGTGACGCTTGCGCCGCTGGGCGGCACTGACCCGCGAGGAGAAGGTCTGCAGCTCCTCGAGCGTGTGCACGCCGAGGCCACCGAGCCGCTCCATCAGGCCGTGGAGGACGTCGACCGTGGCCCGCGCGTCGGACAGCGCCCGGTGGTTGGGCGTCGTCGACGAACGGAAGACCCGGGCCAACGACGACAGCTTGCAGTTGGGTGCGTCGTCGCGGGTGATCACCCGGCGCGCCACCTTGGCGGTGTCGACCACCTCGAACGCCGGCCACGGACGTTGCTGCAGCGTCGCGAAGTGCTTGAGGAACCCGACGTCGAACGGCGCGTTGTGGGCCACCAGGACACAGCCCGCCGCGAACTCGAGGAACGTCGGTAGTGCGGACTCGATGGTCGGCGCGTCGGCGACCATCGAGTTGCTGATGCCGGTGAGCACGGCGATGAACGCCGGGATCTCGGTGTGCGGGTTGACCAGCGTCTGGAACTCGCCGAGCACCTCGCCGCCGCGGACCTTGACCGCGCCGATCTCGGTGATCATGCAGCCCTGCTCGGGGGAGCCGCCCGTGGTCTCGAGGTCGACCACGCAGAACGTGATGTCACGCAACGGGCGGCCGATCTCGTCGAAGCTGCGCTGGGACTCCCACCGCGACGCAGCCCGGGCCGCCGTGCTCATGTCTCGCACGGTAGGTGCCCGCGCCGACAGGGCCGTGGAGGCACGCCTAGGGTGGGGCCCCGTGAGTGCTTCCCTCCCCGACGAGACCCAGCGCTGGCGGTGCGCCGGGTGCGGCAACGTGACCCGCTTCGACGTGCGCCGCACCCGCCGCACCACGGAGTACTGGCACTTCGACCTGGCCGGCGGCCATCGGGTCGAGGACACCGAGGTGGTCGACGAGTCGGTCGAAGAGGTGAAGTGCCGTTGGTGCGGGCGCGCCGA
>DASTDJ010000245.1:0-15306 GCA_035710425.1 Nocardioides sp. | reverse complement strand
TGAAGGGCGAGGACTTCCGGGCCACGATCCCCGGCTTCTGGGTGATGGCGGCGCTGCTGGCCTGGGCGATCCACTACCACTGGCGCGGCGGGCTGTTCGCGGGAGCGTTGCTGGTCGCCGCCGACCTGTCGGTTCGCGATGACCTCACCCAGTCGACGTACGGCAACGTCTTCCTGCTGCTGGTGGGCGGACCGGTGGTCGGGTTCATGAGCGAGTCACTGCAGCTGATGGCGAAGGAGCGCGACGCCGCCCAGCGCGAGGCCCTGGCCGAGGCGGAGCGGGCCCGGCTGGCCCGGGTCGTCCACGACGGCGTGCTGCAGGTGCTGGCCCTCGTGCAGCGACGCGGGGCGGAGATCGGGGGAGACGCCTCCGAGCTCGGGCGGCTGGCGGGGGAGCAGGAGGCCGCGCTCCGCACCCTGATCCGCTCCCAGGACTCTCTGGCGCCGGACCAGGGCTCCGGCACGCTCGACCTGGCCTCCCGGCTCGGCCGGCTCGCCGGGCGTCCCGGCGTGCAGGTGGCGACCCCGGGCATGCCCGTCGACCTGCCGGCCGGCACCGTCACGGAGCTCGTGGCGGTCGTCTCGGCCTGTCTCGACAACGTGACGGTGCACGTCGGCGACGGCGCGCCCGCCTGGGTGCTGCTGGAGGCGCTCGACGACCGGGTGGTCGTCTCGGTGCGCGACGACGGGCCCGGCATCCCCGACGGCCGGCTCGAGCAGGCGGCGGCGGAGGGGCGGCTCGGGGTCCGGGAGTCGATCCGTGGCCGGATCGCCGACCTCGGAGGCACCGCCGAGCTCACCACCGGCTCGTTCGGCACCGAGTGGGAGTTCGTGGTGCCGACATGACGATCCACTCCGGGCATCCGTTCGCCGACCCCGAGCCCGACGAGGTACGCCGGTTCCGGGGCCGCCTGGGCGGCGCGGTCACGCTCTGGACCACCGGGGAGGGCCGGTCGCGCGCCGGGCTGACGATCAGCTCGCTGATGGTCGCCAACGGCGAGACCGCGCAGGTCCTGGCACTGGTCGACCCCGACTCCGCCTTTCGCGACGCGCTCGCGGAGACGGACGGCTGCGTGGTGCAGGTGCTGTCCTGGCAGGACCGCGCCCTGGCCGAGATGTTCGCCGGCACCGCGCCCGCGCCCGGCGGCGCGTTCGCCCACGCCGAGTGGGAGCAGACGGCGTACGGCCCGCGGCTGAGCAGTGCGACCAGCTGGGCCGACGTCGTACCGGTCGAGCAACGCGAGGTGGGGTGGTCGGTGCTGCTCACCTGTCGGCTCGAGTCGGCGCACGTGCTCGACGAGGCGGGCCCCGCCCTCGGTCACCGGCGCGGCAGGTACATGCCTCTAGGGTCTGACGCGTGACGGAGCCGACCAGGGTGATGGTGGTCGACGACCACCCGATGTGGCGCGACGCTGTCGAGCGCGATCTGCAGGCGGCCGGGTTCGACGTGGTGGCGGTGGCGGCCACGGGCGACGAGGCGCTGGCCCGGTTCCCCGCCGCGCGGCCGCAGGTCGTGGTCCTCGACCTGCAGATCCCGGGCCCGAACGGCGTCGAGGTGACCTCCCGGGTCGTCGAGGTCGACTCCTCTGCGCGGGTGCTGATCCTGTCGGCCTCGGGCGAGCAGGCCGACGTCCTCGAGGCGGTCAAGGCCGGCGCGACCGGCTACCTGGTCAAGTCGGCCTCGCGCGAGGAGTTCCTCGACGCGGTCCGCAGGGTGGCGGCCGGCGACACGGTGTTCACGCCGGGGCTGGCCGGGCTGGTGCTGGGGGAGTTCCGCCGGATGGCCGACCCTGCGTCCTCGACCGGGGAGTCGCAGCTCACCGAGCGCGAGACCGAGGTGCTGAAGATGGTCGCCAAGGGACTCTCCTACAAGCAGATCGCAGACCGGCTCGTGCTGTCCCACCGCACGGTGCAGAACCACGTGCAGAACACGCTGCGCAAGCTGCACATGCACAACCGGGTGGAGCTGACCCGCTACGCCATCGAGCAGGGCCTTGACGAGGCCTAGCCGGCTCGGGCCGTTCCGAGCCGCCACGGCGTCCGATGCGGAGGCGCTGCGCGACCTGGAGCAGGCGGCGAACCTCGCCGCCCTCGGGCACGTCTTCGACCCACGCGAGTACCCCTTCCCCGCCGCGGGGGTGCTCGACCGGTGGCGGGCGGTGCTCGAGGAGGAGGGCGTCACCGTGGACGTGGCCGAGGGGCCACCCGGCCTCGTCGTCTTCGCGGCCCACGACCGCACCACGCTGCGGCACCTGGCGGTCCACCCGGAGTGGTGGGGGCGGGGTGTCGCGAGCGCCGCGATCGACCGCGCGGTGACCCGGATCCGGGCCGGTGGGGCGACTCCCCGGCTGTGGTGCCTGGACGCCAACCAACGGGCGATGGCGCTCTACCGACGGCTCGGGTGGGAGGTCAGCGGCGCCCAGCGGCGGGCCGAGTGGCCGCCGTACCCGACCGAGATCGAGATGGTGCTGCGAGGATCGAACCGTGAGTGACGACCTGCTCGAGATCGCCGACGAGCTCTACGGGCTCCCGCTGGCGGAGTTCACGCCCGCCAGAGACGCGAAGGCCAAGGAGCTCAAGGGCGACGACCTCGGCAAGAAGGTGAAGGCCCTCAAGAAGCCGTCCACCGCCGCCTGGGTGCTGAACCTGCTGGTCCGCCGCGAGCAGGAGCAGGTCGACCAGGTGCTGACCGTCGGCGAGGCGCTCCGCGAGGCGCAGGCGTCGATGTCCGGCGACGACCTGCGGACGCTGACCAAGCAGCGCCGTCAGCTGACGGCGGCGGTCACTCACCAGGCTCGGCGACTGGCGGCCGACGAGGGCCTCAAGGTGACCCAGGCGGTCGCCGACCAGGTCGAGGCCACGCTGACGGCGGCGATGGTCGACGAGGAGTGCGGCAAGGCCGTCCGGAGCGGGCTGCTGGTCGCCGCGCTCGCGACCACCGGTGTCGACGAGGTCGAGCTGGTCAGGTCCGTGGCGGTCCCGGAGGCCCTGGGCTTCCAGGCGAAGGCGCGTGGAGCCGAGCCGGCGTCACCGCCCGACCTGCACGTCGTCCCCGACCCGGATGCCGACGCGAAGGCGCTGACCGCGGCCCAGGAGCGGCTCGACGCCGCGGAGGAGACGCTCGCGGAGGTGCAGGAGACCTTCGACGGGGCGGTCGCCGACGTCGAGAAGCTCGAGGCGCGGTCGATGCAGGTGCAGGCGGAGATCGACGAGCTCAAGCGCAAGCTGTCGGACCTCGAGGAGAGCTACGAGGGCATCGACGACGAGCTCGGCGACGCCGAGGATACGAAGGCCGAGGCCCAGGACGCCGTACGAGCGGCGACCAAGGAACGCGACGCCGCCGCCAAGGCCGTGGAGCGGCTGAGCTAGTTCGACGGGATCCCGAGGCTGGTCACCGGGGTCCTCGCACGTCAACCAATGTCGGCCCAGCCCTTCGAGCGCTGTACGGCGTCGATCCAGCGGCCGTGGGCAGCGTCGGCCGCCTTGCGGTCGCCGGCAGGGGTGAAGGCGCGGTCCAGCTGCCAGGTCTCGCGGAGCTGGTCCGTGGAGTCCCACACCCCGGTGCCGAGGCCGGCCAGGAACGCCGCGCCCAGCGCAGTGGTCTCCACGAGCCGCGGCCGCTCGACGGGGACGCCGATCTGGTCGGCCTGGATCTGGCAGAGCAGGTCGTTGGCGGAGGCGCCACCGTCGACCCGCAGCGAGGACAGCTTCGCGGGCATCGTCTCCAGGACGTCGCGCACCTCGAAGGCGATGGCCTCGAGCGTCGCGCGCACGATGTGGGCTCGGGTGGTGCCGCGGGTCAGGCCGATGATCAGGCCGCGGGCGTGCGGGTCCCAGTGCGGAGCGCCGAGGCCGGTGAGCGCGGGCACGAAGACCACGCCCTCCGACGACGACGCGGTGGCCGCGATCGCCTCGGTCTCCGCGGCCGATCCGACGATCTGAAGTCCGTCGCGGAGCCACTGAACGGCCGCGCCGGTGACGAAGATGGCCCCCTCGAGCGCGTAGGTGAGCGTGCCGTCGGGGGAGCGCCAGGCCGCGGTCGAGAGCAGCCCGGCGTCCGAGCGCTGCAGGGACGACCCGGTGTTGGTGAGGATGAACGACCCGGTGCCGTAGGTGCACTTCGAGTCGCCCTCGTCGTAGCACGTCGGTCCGAACAACGCGGACTGCTGGTCGCCGGCGATCCCGGCGATCGGCAGCGACAGGTCGAGGAACGACTTGGGGTCGGTCGTGGCCACCTCACCCCAGTTGGGCACCAGCTCGGGGAGCGCGTCGCGCGGCACGCCGAACAGCTCGCACAGCTCGTCGGACCAGTCGCCCGCGGCCAGGTCGAGGAGCAGGGTCCGGCAGGCGTTGGAGACGTCGGTCGCGTGGTGGACCCCGCGGGTCATTCTGGCGATCAGGTATGAGTCGACGGTGCCGATCGCGTAGCGGCCGGACTCGACCAGCGCCCAGGTGTGCGGCTCGTTCTCGCGCAGCCACATCAGCTTCGTGCCGGAGAAGTAGGGGTCGAGCCGGAGACCGGTCAGCTCGGTCACGCGCTCCTCGTGGCCCTCGTCGCGGAGGCGGGTGCAGATGTCGGCGGTCCGCCGGTCCTGCCACACGATCGCCCGGCGCGGCGAGCCCAGGGTCTCGCGGTCCCAGAGCAGGATCGTCTCGCGCTGGTTGGTGATGCCGATCGCCTCGACCTCGTCGGCGTCGACCTGGCGGAGCGCACCGCGGGTGGCCTCCAGCGTCGCCTGCCAGATCTCCTCGGGGGCGTGCTCCACCCAGCCCGGCTGCGGGAAGTGCTGGGCGAACTCCTGGTAGCCCTTGGCCGCGATCCGGCCCTCGGCGGACACCACCACCGCAGTGACACCCGTGGTGCCCGCGTCGATCGCGAGGACGCTCACCCCGTCAGCCTCCGCCCCGCTGGACGATGTCGAGGATGCGTTGGTCGATCCAGGAGAGGTCGTCGGCGACCCGCATCTCGTAGTTCTCGCTGCCCACCCAGGTGGCGAAGTCGGGGTGTCCCTCGGTGTGCGCGAACTCCTCGAGCTCGGCCCGCAGCTCGTCGGACACCTCCACCTTCTCGTCCTCGGTCGAGGCGGTCAGGTAGAGGTCGTTGAGGTCGAGCAGCCGCCCCAGCTCCGTGACCGGCGCAGCGTGGTCGTCGACGCGCAGGTCGACAGCGATGTCGTCGCCGCCGGCGTACCCCGCCTCCTCGCGTACGACGAGCAGCGCCGCCGACTGCCGGCCGCGCTTGTCGCCCCCGGCCTCGTCGCCGGCCGCCAGGGTGTCGAGGAGCCGACGCTCGAACGGCAGGTCCTCGCCGGCGAGCCAGATGGCCTCCATCGCCTCGACCACCTCCGAGCCGGTCAGGCAGTTGCCCTGAATCGCGTAGCCGTCGCCGGTCAGGCTGCCGGCCCATTCGATGCAGGCCTGGCCCGTGTGCGACGCCGACCCGCCGTCCATGTCGACGATGCCCACCTGGCGCTCGTCGCGCCCCTCGTCCTCCTCCAGCAGACGCTGCAGGGCGACCGGCGCCGTGGCGCCGTCGTCGAGGTGGGCCAGGGTCAGGCCCTTGTAGGCGACGTTGGCGTTGGCCTGGGTCGCGATCGCGCCGACCTGGGCGACCGCCGCAGGGACCACCGCCCCCACGGCCAGGAACTTCGATGCCACGGCCACCCCCCACGACTCGCCGTCGGCGGACCGGGCCACGATCGAGAAGGTCATGGCTCCGGAGACTAGCGGGCCGGGTGTGGGTGGTTTCGAGACTCAGGCCTTGGCGACCTTCGCACCTCAACCACCGCCGTCGGTGGTCGAGCCTCGAACCCCGGCCGTGGCCGATATCCGCTTGCCTTGGAGTGGACTTCAAGTTGGAGGATGTCCGGGTGCTTCAACGTCTCGGATTCCCCGATGTCGGGCGACATCGGCGGTTCGTCTCGGCGCTGGGGATCGACGCACTCGGTGGCGGCATCTGGATGCCGCTGTCGATGCTCTACTTCCTGCGCCAGACCGACCTGACGCTGGTCGAGCTGGGCCTGGTGATGACGATCGCCAACCTCGCGGTCACCCCGCTGGTGCCGTACGTCGGCCGGCTCGTCGACCGGGTCGGCCCGAAGAGCGTGATGCAGAGCGGCAACGTGATCCAGGGGGCGTCGTTCGCGGCCTACCCCTTCGTCGACTCGATGCTCACGGTCGGTATCGCGCTGGGCGTCTCGACCGTGGGGCGGACCATGTTCTGGGGCTCCAACGGGCCACTGATCACCCAGATCACCCAGCCGGGCGAACGCGAGCAGTGGTTCGGCTTCGTCCAGGCGATGCGCAACGCCGGGATGGGCGTCGGTGGCCTGCTCGCGGGCCTCGCCCTGTCGATCGGCACCGACGCGGCGTACGAGGCCGTCGTCATCGCGAACGCGGCGTCGTTCGGCGTGGCCTTCCTGCTGATGACCGGGGTCACCGCCGGTGGCCGGCCGGAGGTCAAGCCGGGGCCGACCGGTGGCCGGGCCCTGGTGCTGCGCGATCGCGGCTACCGATGGCTGGTGCTGGCGGTCTTCGGCTACGCCCTGACCGAGATGACCCTCAACGTCGCGATGCCGGTCTACTTCGCCGACCTGCTCGGCCTCCCGGCCTGGGTTCCGGGTGCGGTCTTCGTGATCAACACGGTGATGATCGGTCTGGGCCAGGGCCTCGTGGTCCGGTCGATGACCGGCGCGATCCGGGTGCGCGTGGTGCTGCTCGCGATCTCCTTCACAGCGTCGTCGTTCGTGCTGATGTACGCCGCCGACGCGGTCTCGATCGGCCTCGGTACCGCCGTGGTGCTCGTCGCCGCGGTGATCTACACGATCGGCGAGCTGATGGCCGGGCCGGTGCTGGGGGCGCTGTCGGCCGAGGCGGCGCCGGACGAGCACCGCGGCCGTTACATGTCCGTGGTGCAGCTCGCCTGGAACATCTCCGGTGCGGTGGCCCCCCTCCTCTACGCGGCGCTGCTCGACAGCGGGCCGCTGGCGATCTGGGGTGGCGCGGTCGTGCTCTGCGGCCTGTGGGCCGCGGTGTCGATGCGGATGGCCGCGGTGCTGCCACGGGCCCGGGAGCGGGTCACCAACGCGGTCGAGGCGTCGGCCGAGGAGCCCGCCGAGGCCGCTCCGCCCGCCTGAGGGTCGCCACCGCGGGGCGACCCTGGCTAGGCTGGTGCCGCTCAATGTGAACGATCCAATGAGCGGGCTTGCGAGCTCAACACCATTTCTTCGTGGAGGTGCCATGCGCGTCGGAGTGCTCACCGGAGGCGGCGACTGCCCCGGGCTGAACGCCGTGATCAGGGCGGTGGTCCGCAAGGGCGTCACCCGGCACGGCTTCGAGTTCGTCGGCTACCGCGACGGTTGGCGCGGCCCGCTCGAGGGCGTGACCATGCCGCTCGGCATTGCCGAGTGCCGCGGCATCCTCCCCCGCGGCGGCACCATCCTCGGCTCCTCGCGCACCAACCCGTTCAAGATCGACGGCGGAGTGGAGCGGATCCAGGAGAACCTCGCCGCCGCCGGCGTCGACGCCCTGGTGGCGATCGGGGGCGAGGACACACTCGGCGTCGCGACCAAGCTGGCTGACCTCGGGGTCAACGTCGTGGGGGTGCCGAAGACCATCGACAACGACCTGTCCGGCACCGACTTCACGTTCGGGTTCGACACCGCCGTCAACGTCGCGACCGAGGCCATCGACCGTCTGCACACCACCGCGGAGTCCCACCACCGGGTGCTCGTGGTCGAGGTGATGGGGCGGCACGCCGGCTGGATCGCCCTGCACGCCGGGATCGCCGGCGGCGCCAGTGCCGTGCTCATCCCGGAACAGCCGTTCGACATCGAGGCGGTCTGCGCCCACGTCGAGGCCAGGTTCCGCACCCAGTACTCCCCGATCATCGTCGTCTCCGAGGGCGCTGTCCCGGTCGAGGGCGGCGAGATGACCCTGATGTCCGGCGAGAAGGACGCGTTCGGCCACGTCCGGCTCGGTGGCATCGGTGACCGGCTGGCCGGAGAGATCGAGGCGCGCACCGGCAAGGAGGCCCGCGCGGTGGTGCTCGGTCACATCCAGCGCGGCGGCACGCCGACGGCGTTCGACCGCTGGCTGGCCACGCGGTTCGGGCTGCAGGCCATCGACGCCGTCGCCGAGAAGGACTTCGGCACGATGATGGCGCTGCGCGGCACCGACATCATCCGGGTCCCGCTCATCGAGGGCACCGGCGAGCTGAAGCTCGTCTCGGAGAGGGAGTACGACGAGGCGATGGTGTTCTTCGGCGGCTGACAGAACCCTTCCGCCGCGCCGTGCGTAGGGATGGGTGACACTGCAACCAGTGACACCCAGGAGATGCGATGGCGGGCGGGGACGACGGGTTCGACGAGTTCGCGGCGGCTGCCTGGCCGCGGCTGCGCCGGTCGGCGTACCTGCTCACCGGTGACCACCACCTCGCCGAGGACCTGACCCAGACGGCGCTGGCGCGGACGTTCGCGCACTGGCGACGGGTTCGGCGCACCGACGCGATGGCCTACACCCGGAAGGTGCTGGTCAACCTCAACATCGACCGGCTCCGGCGGCGCCGGATGGTCGAGGTGGGCGGTGACTCCGTCGAGCACGCGATGGACCGGGTGGCCGACCGCGCGGACGAGCACCAGGCGACCTCCGACCGCGACCACGTCGTACGCCTGCTCGCGGGTCTCACCGACAAGGAGCGGCGCGTGGTGGTGCTGCGGCACTACTTCGACCTCTCCGAGGCCGACGTGGCCGCCGAGCTCGGCATCGCGCCCGGCACGGTGAAGAGCACGCTGGCCCGCGCGCTCGCCAAGCTCCGGGTGTCCGACGACAGCCTCGAGGAGGCGGTGGGCGGATGAACGACATCTCGATCACGGAGCTCGAGCGCGAGCTGCACACGGGGGAGCGCGAGGTGCTCGACCCCGACACCCTGGCCATGATCCGGCGCCAGGGCGGCCGGCGGCGCAAGGCGCAGCGGGCGCTGACGACGGTCGGCACCGCCGGCGTGGTGGCGGTCGTCGGGCTGACGCTCGCGATCACCTCGACCGGCGATGAGCGGACCAACGACAACACGTCGGTCGCCGACGACCCGCGCGAGCAGGAGACCCCCAAGGAGCTCAGCCCGCTTGCGAAGCGAGCGTTGCGGGAGATCCCCGGCGCCGTGCAGGTCTCGGTGTGGCAGGTGGTGCTGCCCGCGCCCGATGCCAAGAGCGGGTACTGGCACGGGGAGAATGACGCCGACAGGCAGGTCGTGGGCGACACCCTTTCGTTGGACGCCAAGTCCTACCAAGGAGTCACGATGTTTCCGGAGCGGGCCTGGCCGGAGTGGCTCTACCAGGGCACGCTCGACTACGAACAGACCCAGGGCAGTGAAGAAGACGGCTACCCGGTCGGCTCCACGGACAACGGGATTCTCGTGGAGGTCGGCGACGCCGAGCTGGCGTGCTTGTCTCGGGGGGGCGACTCGTGTGGCCCGGCGAAGGTGACGCGCACCGCCGACGGCCAGCTGCACTTCGACTGGGGGATGGGCACCGACGACTTCCTGACCCCCGGGTCCGACATGGAGATCTTCCTCTCCGACGACTACAGCACCGGGTCCCCGGGTGAGCTCGCCATCGCCGGGCTCCCGGGCACCGACGTGGCCCGCGCCGAGTTCGTGACGACCACCGGCGAGGTCGTGCAGGGCCAGGTGACCACCAGTCTTGTCGAGGGCGCCTCGATGATGGCCGCACGGGTGCCGGGCAGGCTGGCGAAGGTGGTCGCGTACGACGCGTCCGGCGCGGTGATCGAGGACCATCCCCTCGCTCCGTGCGACACCCCCGTGGAGTGCGAGGTGCGCTGACACCCCGACGCGGGTACTGGCCAAACCGCCCCACCTGGTCGAAGGTGGGGCGGTAGCCGTTTTCGGGAGGACGTGCCCATGAGTGCAAGGCAGGCTGACGAAGTCGACGTGAACGGGCCGCAGCCCGACCTCAAGCGGGTGATGGGACCGAAGCTGCTGTTGCTGTTCATCGTCGGCGACGTCCTCGGGGCCGGCGTCTACGCCGTGACCGGCGAGATGGCCGGGAAGGTCGGCGGCATCGTCTGGCTGCCCTTCCTGGTCGCCTTCGCCGTCGCCACCCTGACGGCGCTGTCCTACCTGGAGCTGGTGACGAAGTACCCGCAGGCGGCGGGGGCGGCGCTCTACACGCACAAGGCGTTCGGCGTTCACTTCGTGACGTTCATCGTGGCCTTCGCGGTGATCTGCTCGGGCATCACGAGCGCGTCGACCTCGTCCAACGTGCTGGCTCAGAACCTCACCGGGGGACTGGTCGCCAACGGCTGGCTCGACTCCGAGCCGGGCACCACCGCGATCACGATCATCGCGCTCTCCTTCATGGTGCTGCTGGCGCTGATCAACCTGCGCGGCGTCGGGGAGTCGGTGAAGTTCAACGTCATCCTGACCCTGGTCGAGGTGACCGCTCTCACCATCGTGATCGGCGTCGGCCTCTGGGTCATCCTCCGGGGCGACGGCGACGTCGGTCGCATCACGACCTTCGAGTCACCCGACGACAAGGGTCTGTTCCTGGCCGTGACCGCGGCGACGTCGATCGCCTTCTTCGCCATGGTCGGGTTCGAGGACTCGGTCAACATGGTCGAGGAGACCAAGGAGCCGGAGCGGATCTTCCCACGCACCATGCTCACCGGGCTCGGCATCGCCGTGATCATCTACATGCTCGTCGCGGTGTCGGTCGTGTCGGTGCTGACCTCCGAGCAGATCGCGAATGCGCCCGACGGCCGGGCACTGCTGGAGGTCGTCAGGGTCGGCTCACCGGACTTCCCGATCGACAAGATCTTCCCGTTCCTGGCGGTCTTCGCCGTGGCCAACACCGCGCTCATCAACATGCTGATGGCCAGCCGCCTGCTCTACGGGCTGGCCAACCAGGACGTGCTGCCGCGCTCGCTCGGCAAGGTCTCGCCCAAGTCCCGAGCGCCGTACATGGGCATCGCCTTCTCGACCGTGCTCGCGCTGGGCCTGATCATCTACGTCACCAGCCGCGCCGAGGACGACGTCGTGGTCAACCTGGCGAGCGTCACGTCGTTGCTTCTTCTCGGCGTGTTCACCGTGGTCAACGTGGCGTGCCTGGTGCTGCGTCGTGACGGTCGCGAGAGCATGTTCCGTTCGCCGGGTGCCACGCCCGCGGTCGCTGCCGCCGCCTGCCTGTTCCTCATCGGACCGTGGGTCGACCGCGACGCGATCATCTACCAGATCGCGGGCGGGCTGCTGGTGATCGGCGTCGTCCTGTGGGCCATCACCTGGATGACCAACCGCGGGATCCGCTCGAAGAGCACCGGATTCCGCGACATCGAGCACATGGAGGAGTGACCAGGCGGGCCGCGTACCCTTGTCCGGTGACACAGATTCCCGACCTCGCGAGCCTGCACGCCCTGAGGCCCGCCCAGCAGCCGGCCTACCCGGACCCGGTGGCCGTCGACGCCGCCGTGGCCCGGCTGCGCACGATGCCGCCCCTGGTCTTCGCCGGTGAGTGCGACGAGCTGAAGGACAAGCTCGCCGCGGTCGCCCGTGGCGAGGCGTTCCTGCTCCAGGGCGGGGACTGCGCCGAGACGTTCGCCGGCGTGACCGCCGACAACGTGCGCAACAAGCTGCGGGTCCTGCTGCAGATGGCCGTGGTGCTCACCTACGCCGCGTCGGTGCCGGTCGTGAAGCTCGGCCGGCTGGCGGGGCAGTACGCCAAACCGCGCAGCTCGGACCTCGAGACCCGCGAGGGAGTCACCCTCCCGGCCTACCGCGGCGACGCGGTCAACGGCTTCGACTTCACCGAGTCCGCACGGGTCCCCGACCCGCAGAGGCTCGTCGACGTCTACAACGCCTCCGCTGCCACGCTCAACCTGGTCCGTGCGTTCACGACCGGTGGCTACGCCGACCTTCGCCAGGTGCACACCTGGAACACCGACTTCGTCCGTGACTCCGTGGTGGGCCAGCGCTACGAGAAGGTCGCCAACGAGATCGACCGCGCGATGGCCTTCATGGAGGCGATCGGGGCCGACCCCGACGAGTTCCACCGCGTCGACTTCCACTCCAGCCACGAGGCGCTGGTGCTGGAGTACGAGCACGCGATGACCCGCATCGACTCCCGCACCGAGCAGCCCTACGACGTCTCCGGCCACTTCGTGTGGATCGGGGAGCGGACCCGCCAGCTCGACAACGCGCACGTCGAGCTGCTCAGCCGGATCCGCAACCCGATCGGCGTGAAGCTCGGGCCGACCACCTCGGCCGACGACGCGCTGGCCCTGGCCGCCAAGCTCAACCCCGCCAACGAGCCCGGTCGGCTGACCTTCATCACCCGCTTCGGCGCCCAGAAGATCCGCGACGGGCTGCCCGACCTGGTCGAGAAGGTGACCGCATCCGGTATCGAGGTCGCCTGGGTGTGCGACCCCATGCACGGCAACACGTTCGAGGCCAGCTCGGGCTACAAGACCCGACGCTTCGACGACGTGATCGAGGAGGTGCAGGGGTTCTTCGACGTCCACCACGCCCTCGGCACCTGGCCCGGCGGCATCCACGTCGAGCTCACCGGCGACGACGTCACCGAGTGCGTCGGCGGAGGTCAGGAGCTGGCCGAGATCGACCTCGCGCACCGCTACGAGTCCGTCTGCGACCCTCGCCTCAACCGGGTGCAGTCGCTGGAGCTGGCGTTCCTCGTGGCCGCCATGCTGCGGAGGGCCTGACCGACTGGTCCGGGTCTACCCTGAGCGGGTGGACCTGCGGGTGATCGGTGCGGGAGTGGGGCTGCTGGCGCTGCTGTCCTCCGGGACGGTCCCTGCGCAGTCCGCCGGCCAGGGTTCTGCCCCCTCGGGCGACCCCGTCGCCCGGGCGAACGCCATCGTGCAGGTCGACAACATGGCCTTCCAGCCGAGCACGGTGACGGTGGGCCTCGACGACCTGGTGACGTGGGAGTTCCTCGACTCGATGTCGCACAACACGACGTCCGTCCAGGGCTTCTGGAGCAGCGGCAGTCGCAACAGCGGCACCTTCGCCCAGGAGTTCACCTTCTCCGGCGCGTTCGCGTACCTCTGCACCCTCCACCCCTCGATGCGTGGCTTGGTGAAGGTTCCCCTGCAAGCAACGGGCTCACCCAGGGCCGGCTGGCGGCTGCGCTGGGCAATGGTGGCCGGCGACGACACCTACGACTACGACGTACAGGTGCGGCGCCCCGGGTCGAGGAAGTGGCGGGCGTTCCGGACCGACACGACCGCGGCGACGGGCCGGTTCAACCCCGCGAAGTCCGGCAAGTACTCCGTGCGCGCCCGCACTGCGAGGAACGGCGCCCACTCCGGCTGGTCGCCGGTACGACGGCTCCGGGTGTCCTGACCGCCCTTCCTGCGCCTGTCGAACGGGAGGGGGACAGGATGAGCACCGTGATCGACCTGCGCAGCGACACCCTCACCCAACCGACCGACGAGATGCGCGCCGCCATGGCCCGTGCCGAGGTCGGCGACGACGTCTACGCGGAGGACCCGACGGTCAAGGCGCTCGAGGAGCGCATCGCCGAGACCTTCGGTCACGAGGCGGCGATCTTCACGCCCACCGGGTCGATGGCCAACGTGCTCGCTGTGCGGTCCTTGGTGGCTCCCGGTCAGGAGGTCCTCTGCGAGTCGCTGGCGCACATCGCCCGGGCCGAGCTGGGCGCCCACGGCGCGTTCTCGGGCATCACCATGCGGAACTGGATCCACCCGCGCGGCCAGGTCGATCTCGACTCGATCCGTTCCCTGTTCGCGCCCGACATGGGTCCGTTCTTCGTGCCCACCGCCGCCATCTCGGTGGAGAACACGCACAACTTCGCGGGGGGAGCGGTGCTGCCGCTCGCCGACCTTCGCGACCTGCGCGAGTTCGCCACGGCGGCGGGGACCCGCGTCCATCTGGACGGCGCCCGGATCTGGAACGCGCACGTCGCCACCGGCACGCCGCTGCGGGAGTACGGCGCGATCGCCGACGTTCTCTGCGTGTGCCTGTCCAAGGGCCTGGGCGCACCGGTCGGCTCGCTGATGGTGGGGGACCGCGACGCGGTCGCCGAGGCGCGGGTCTGGCGCAAGCGGATGGGTGGTGGCATGCGCCAGGTGGGCATCCTCGCCGCAGCCGGCTTGCACGCTCTCGACCACCACGTCGAGCGCCTGGCCGACGACCATGCCCACGCCCGACTGCTCGCCGACGCCTGCGACGTCGACCCGGAGTCGGTCGACACGAACATCGTGGTTGTGGAGCGTCCGGACGCGACCGAGTTCGTCACCCGGGCCCGAGAGGCGGGCGTGGCCCTCGCGACTGTCGGCCCCACCGCCGTACGGATGGTCACCCACCTCGGGATCGACCGGGCGGCCGCCGAGACCGCCGCCGCCGCGCTCTCGCGGCTCTAGGACGAGGGCGGCGCTCAGCCGGGGGTGCCGTACAGCATGACGTCGCTGATCGGGGTGTAGTTGCGGGCCGAGGGGCCGCGGCCCGGCTCGCTCACCGACACCAGGCGCAGCTTCACGCTCGACGTGGTGACCGGGTCGATCTGCAGCGTCTGCAGCTTGCGGCTCTGCGAGAGCGACTGTGGCACCACGGTCCCGTCGTCGAAGACCCACTCGACGGCGAGGACCCGGCGGTTGCCGGCGTACCAGTCGAGCTTGCCGGAGCGCTTCGCGTAGCCGTTGATCAGGCCCACCTCGGTCAGCTCGGTGGGTCCCGAGAGGCCGAACGTGAGCTCGGTGCCGGTGCCGTCTCCTGCCATCCGCCAGCAGGTCTCGGCGACGCCGTCGACCATGTTGGTAGCGGAGTAGCGGACCAGGTTGCCCTGGGTGTCGAGGTTGGGCTTCGCGGTCTTCGGTGCGCTGGGCGTGGCGAACCTGGCCACGTCCTGCGGCTCGTCACTGGACGGCGATGCCGATTCGGACGGGGCGGAAGGCTCCCGTTCGGACGGGGGTGGCGACGACTCGCTCTGCGCGGTGTCGTCGCCGGTCGCCGTGTCGCCGGCCTGCTCGTCGTCACCGCCGGCGAACATCAGCAGCCCGCCGATCACCCCCACCAGGACCAGGATCACCACGGTGAGCGCCACCGCCAGCCAGGAGACGCCCGGCCGGCGGCCGGGGGGCGACGCCGGAGACGAGCCGGGTGCCGGCCGCTGGGTCGGCGGCGCCGGCGGCTGGGCGGCCCGGGCTGTGGACGCCTGGTCGGCGAACAGCTCGTCGTAGAAGAGCGGGTAGCGAGGTGCAGGGGGAGGTGTGTACGCCGGCGGCGGCGGACCGGCCGGCGGGGGCCGGGTGGGGACCGGGG
>DASTDJ010000244.1:0-5743 GCA_035710425.1 Nocardioides sp. | reverse complement strand
CCATGACGATGACCATCGCGTTCTCGAAGGCCGGCCGCGTCATGATCTGGCGGGCCGTGATGCCCTGGCGGAGCATGTTGACGACGGCCTCGCCGGACTTGTGGGCGAAGCCGTCGCGGCGTCGGTCCACGGCCGGCGGCGCGGAGCTGCCCGGCAGGGACATGCCGATCGCCTCGCCGACGGCGGCCATCGTGTTGGCGGTGTACATGCCGCCGCAGGCGCCCTCACCCGGACAGATCGCCCGCTCGATCTCGTCGACCTTCTCGCGGGTGATCTTGCCGGCGAGGCAGGCACCGACGGCCTCGAAGGCGTCGATGATCGTGACGTCGTGGCCGTCGACCTGGCCGGGCATGATCGAGCCGGCGTAGAGGAACACCGACGCGAGGTCGAGGCGGGCCGCGGCCATCATCATGCCGGGGAGGGACTTGTCGCAGCCGGCCAGCAGCACGGAGCCGTCGAGGCGCTCGGCCATCATCACCGTCTCGACCGAGTCGGCGATCACCTCGCGGGAGACCAGCGAGAAGTGCATGCCCTCGTGGCCCATCGAGATGCCGTCGGAGACGGAGATGGTGCCGAACTCGAGGGGATAGCCCCCCGCCGCGTGCACGCCGTTCTTCACGGCCTTCGCGAGCCGGTCGAGGGAGAGGTTGCAGGGGGTGATCTCGTTCCAGCTCGAGGCGACGCCGATCTGGGGCTTGGCGAAGTCCTCGTCCTGCATGCCCACCGCGCGCAGCATCCCGCGGGCGGCGGCCTTCTCCAGCCCGTCGGTGACGTCGCGCGAGCGAGGCTTGATGTCCGGCTGATCCATGCGAGAAGCGTAAGGGGCGGGACCCACCGGCCTCGCCCCGGTTTCAGGCCTCGGCAGCCGCCTTGAGCCGCGCGAGCCCCTTGTCGAAGTCCTTGCCGACCAGCCGGTCCATGCCCATCACCCTGGTGAAGAGCCCGGCCACGCCCCTGTGCTCGCCGGCCATCGTCCAGGTCACCTCGGTGCCCTCGCCGGCCGGCGTCAGGGTGAACCACACGTCGTTGGTGGCCGACCAGGGCTTCATGAAGACCAGCTTGATGTCGACCCGGTCCGAGGTGGATCCGGTGATCTCCATCGAGCCCTCGCCGGCCTTGCGGTTGCCCTTCCAGGCGTAGTGCGCTCCGACGCCCTTGTCGGCCACGCTGTAGGTGCGCTGCAGGTCCGGGTCGACGTCCTCCCACGGCGACCACTTCCGCCACTCGTGGAAGTCGTCGATCAGGGCGTGCACCCTGGTCGGGTCGGCGGCGACCTTCGTCGAGCGGCTGAACTCGAAGCCGCTCATGACCCGCCCCCCACCGCGGCGGCCCGGACGACCATCACGTCGGGGAGGTCGGCGACCACCTGCCGCCAGCTCTCTCCCGCGTCGGCGGAGCCCCACACCGCACCGTTGCGGGTGCCGACGTAGAGGCCGGCGGGGTCGTGGGTGTCGGCGCACATCGCGTCGCGCATCACCCCGACGTAGAAGTCGTCGGGCAGCCCCTTGCCCAGCTCCTCCCAGGAGCCGCCGGCGTCGCGCGAGCGCCAGACCCGGGCCTTGGCGTCCGGCGGGTAGCGGCGGGCGCCGCCGTTCAGAGGGAACACGAAGAGGGTGTCGGGCTCGTGCGGGTGCACGACCACCGGGAAGCCGAAGTCGGCGGGGAGCCCGTCACCGATGTACTCCCACTTCGCGCCGTGGTCGTCGGATCGGTAGACGCCGCCGTGGTTCTGCAGGTAGAGCCGCTCGGGGTGACTGGGGTGGCGGGTCACCTTGTGGACGCACTGGCCGAACTCGGGGTACTGCTGGCCCTCGGGCAGGAACTCGGCCCGGATGCCCTGGTTGCGCGGCTCCCACGAGGCGCCGCCGTCGTTGGTCTGGTAGACACCGCCGGTCGAGATCGCGACGGTCACGGACCTCGGGTCGGTCGGGTGCGGGAGGATCGTGTGGAAGGCCTGGCCGCCGAAGCCGGCGTCCCACTCGGTGCGGTGCGGGTGGTCCCAGAGCGCCCGCTCGAGCGCGAAGGACTCGCCACCGTCGTCGGAGCGCCAGACCGCGCCGGGCTCGGTGCCGGCGTAGACGACCCCGGACTCGGCGCCCGCGACCAGCTGCCAGACCCGCTCGACCGACGCGCTGACGTCCTCGGGGAAGCGGATGGCACCGTCGGGCGACTCCTGCCAGCTCGCGCCCAGGTCATCGGTACGACGGACCTGCGGCCCGAGCCAGCTGGACGACGCACCGGAGAGCAGCCGGGGCCGGTCACCGCGGGTGTCGATCAGGCAGGAGAAGACCTCCTCCATGTCGTGGTGGGGGCCGGTGAACTCCCACTCCTGGCGCTCGTCGTCCGACGTGCCGATCCACAGCCCCTTGCGCGTCCCGACCATCAACACCGTGCCCATCGCACTCCCTCTCGCTAGGTCGACCTGACTGTCCACCTACATTGACCCGGTGGCGACCCGCAATCCATCGGTCAGGATCTCACCGATCTGGCTGGTGCTGGTAGGGATCGCGTCCGTCCAGCTCGGGGCCGGGATCGCCAAGACCCTGTTCGACGAGGTCGACCCCGAGACGATCGTGTGGCTGCGCCTGGTCACCAGCGCGGTTGTGCTCACGCTCATCGTCCGCCCGGCGTCCCGCGGCCGGTCCGGCAGCGACTGGGTCGTGGTGCTCGGCTTCGGCGCGACCCTCGGCCTGATGAACTGGGCGATCTACCAGTCCTTCGCGCGGATCCCCCTCGGGATCGCGGTCACCATCGAGTTCATCGGACCGCTGGCGCTGGCCGTCATCGGGTCCCGGCGGGCGCGCGACCTGGCCTGGGTGGCGCTCGCCGCGATCGGGGTCGCGCTGCTCGGCCTGGAGCGCACCGACCTGAACGTCGCCGGCGTCCTGTTCGCGCTGCTGGCCGGCGCGGCCTGGGCGGCGTACATCCTGCTCAGCGCGCAGACCGGCCGGCGCTGGCAGGGTCTCGACGGGCTGGCGATGGCCAGCGTGGTGGCGACCCTCCTGCTGACGCCCGTGGTGGCCGGCACCGGTGGTGGCGGACTCGACGACGGACGGATCCTGCTGCTGGGTGCGCTGGTCGGGCTGCTCAGCTCGGTGGTCCCCTACAGCTGCGAGATGGCCGCGCTCCGGACCCTGCCTCCGTCGGTGTTCAGCATCCTGATGAGCCTCGAGCCGGCGGCGGCAGCACTGGCCGGCATGTTGGTGGTCGGAGAGTTCCTCACCGGCGTCCAGTGGCTTGCAGTCGTTTGCGTCGTGGTCGCCAGCATCGGCGCGACCCGGAGCCGGCCGATGATCGGCGAGCCGGTGCCTGACTAGTTCACGTAAAAGTCACGCGCTGGTGATGCGGTGAGGCGTCGACGGGACTACGTTGCTGGGCATTCCCCCATTCGGAGCCGCCGATGCACACGCCCGCCGCCCCCATCGCCTCACTCATCCACAACCTCCGCTCCTGGCCCCAGACCTCACAGGAACAGGCCCGCCGCAACGCCATGCTCGCCGCCACGGCCTGCGCCCAGCGCCGCGTCGAACGCCAGGAGGTCGACGACTACTTCGCCTCACTCACCGCCCCTCCCGAGCCCCTTCCGCAGCACGCGCGCGCCGACTAGCCACGGTCGGTGCGCGGTCCCGCGGGGCCGCTCGGGCAGAATCGAGGCATGTCGACCTCTGCGGCTCGCGCCGCTGACACCGCGGCCTCGCTCGGATTCAGCGACCTGCTCTCCGACGACGGGACCCACCTGCGGGCCTGGACCAACGACCCCGAGGGCGTGATCGACGGGCCGACGGTGGTGCTCTGCAACGGCCTCGGCACCAACCCCTACGCGTGGCCGGCGCTGCTCGACCCCGAGTGCGGCGTACGCGTCGTGTCCTGGAACCACCGGGGCACCGGCGGCTCCGACCGGCCGGCCGACCCCTCGCACGTCGAGATCCAGCACTTCGTGCAGGACGCGCTCTCGGTGATGGACCACTTCGGCATCGACGAGGCGGTGCTGATGGGCTGGTCGATGGGTGTCAACACGATGTTCGAGCTCGCCGTCCACCACCCCGAGCGGGTGAAGGGCCTCTTCGCGGTGGCGGGCGTGCCCGGCGACACGTTCGCGACCATGCTCGGGCCGATGTTCGTGCCCCGGTTCGTGGCCCGCACCCTGACCGTCGGGCTCTCGACCGTCCTGAAGTACGCCGGCAAGGCGATCACCCCGGTCAGTACCCGGCTGCCGGTCGGGCCGCGCGCGATGGCGGTGATCTCCCACTCCGGCCTCATGTTCCCGGTGGCCGACCGCGAGCTGGCCGTGCGGGCGGTCAAGGAGTTCCTGAGCACACCGGTCGACTGGTACTTCCACCTCGCCCTGAACACCTCGAAGCACGCCCGGGTCTCGCTGAGCAAGGTGCACGTACCCGCCCTGTTCGTCGCCGGCTCCTACGACGTGCTCGCCGGCACCCGCGACATGGCCTCGGCGGCCAAGCGCCTCGAGCAGGGTGAGTACGTCGAGCTGCGCGGCACCCACTTCATCGCCATGGAGCAGCCCGAGCAGGTGCACCAGCTGCTGCTCGAGTTCCTCGAGACCGTCGACTGATGCGCAGGGCTCTCGCGGTCCTGGCCAGCGTGGCGCTGCTGACAGCCTGCGACCAGGGCGGCAACGAGAGCACCATCGAGATCACCGGCACCACCCCACCGGCGTCCAGCGGCACCACCACCGAGCCGACCACACCCACCGAACCGCCGTCCTCGCCCACCGACCAGGGCGGCCCACCCGAGGTGGTCGGGACGATCGCCACCGGGCTCGAGGCGCCCTGGGGCCTCGACTTCTTCACGAACGGCGACGCGATCGTCACCGAGCGCGACTCCCGCAGGGTGCTGCGGGTCACGCCCGGCGGCGACGTGACCGAGCTCGGCATCATCGAGTCGGCCTCGCCGCAGGGCGAGGCAGGCCTGCTCGGCGTGGCTCTGTCCCCCGACTTCGACAACGACCGGACGGCGTACTTCTACGTCAGCACTACCAGCGACAACCGGGTGGTGCGGGCCGAGCTCGACGGCGACCGGCTCGGCGAGCCCGAGCCGATCCTGAGCGGCATCCCCAACGGCTTCATCCACGACGGCGGCCGCCTGGAGTTCGGGCCCGACGGCCATCTCTACGTGTCCACCGGCGAGACCGGCGTCCCGTCGCTCGCGCAGGACCGCAACTCGAGCGCCGGCAAGATCCTGCGGATCACCACCGACGGCGAACCCGCGCCTGGCAACCCGTTCGACTCCAGGGTGTGGAGCTGGGGCCACCGCAACGTCCAGGGCCTGGCCTTCGACGGCGACCGGCTCTGGGCCTCGGAGTTCGGGCAGGACCGCTTCGACGAGCTCAACCTGATCAAGCGCGGCGACAACTACGGCTGGCCAGAGGTCGAGGGCACCGGCGGCGCACCCCAGTACGTCGACCCGCAGCTCACCTGGTCGACCGAGGAGGCCTCACCGTCCGGCCTGGCCTACGCCGACGGCCACCTCTGGATGGCGGCGCTGAACGGCGAGCGACTGTGGCGGGTGGACGTCGACGGCAACCGGGCGCGCAACCCCAAGGGCTTCTTCGTCGGCGACTACGGCCGGATGCGCACCATCGGCGTCGCCCCCGACGGCCGGCTATGGGTGATGACCAGCAACCGCGACGGCCGCGGCGAGCCGATCAAGGACGACGACCGCATCCTCCTCGTCGCCCCCTAGCGTCAACGGTGGTTGAGGTGCGAGGAGCGCCAGCGACGAG
>DASTDJ010000243.1:0-19921 GCA_035710425.1 Nocardioides sp. | reverse complement strand
GGAGGCCGTGCGGCTGATCCGCGAGGCCCGGCGCCCCGTGCTCTACGTCGGCGGAGGTGTGATCCGGGCTCGCGCGTCGCGCGAGCTGGCGCAGCTCGCCGCGCTGACGGGCATCCCGGTCGTCACGACCCTGATGGCGCGCGGGGCGTTCCCCGACAGCCACCCGCAGCACCTCGGCATGCCCGGCATGCACGGCACCGTGGCCGCGGTCGCCGGCCTGCAGAAGAGCGACCTCATCATCAGCCTCGGCGCGCGTTTCGACGACCGCGTGACGGGCAACCTCGACTCCTTCGCGCCCGGCGCGCTCGTGGTCCACGCCGACATCGACCCGGCGGAGATCGGCAAGAACCGGCACGCCGACGTGCCCATCGTCGGTGACTGCAAGGAGGTCATCTCCCAGCTGCTCGCGCTGCTGCAGGCCGAGGGCGCCGACGGTGACTACGAGGCGTGGGTGGCGTTCCTGGCGGGGGTCAAGCAGAAGTACCCCCTCGGCTACGACACCCCGGCCGACGGCTCGCTGGCCCCGCAGTACGTCCTCGAGCGGCTCGGCGCGATCGCCGGACCCGAGGCGGTCTACTGCGCCGGCGTCGGCCAGCACCAGATGTGGGCCAGCCACTTCGTCGGCTACGAGAACCCGCGCACCTGGCTGAACTCCGGCGGCCTCGGCACCATGGGCTTCGCCGTTCCTGCCGCGATGGGCGCCAAGGTCGGCGTCCCCGACCAGACAGTGTGGGCGATCGACGGCGACGGCTGCTTCCAGATGACCAACCAGGAGCTGGCCACCTGCGCGATCAACGACATCCCGATCAAGGTCGCGGTGATCAACAACGAGTCGCTCGGCATGGTGCGCCAGTGGCAGACGCTCTTCTACAACGAGCGCTACTCCAACACCGACCTGCACTCCAAGCGGATCCCCGACTTCGTCAAGCTCGCCGACGCCTACGGCTGCGTGGGCCTGGCCTGCGACTCGCCCGACGAGGTGGACTCCACCATCGAGAAGGCGATGGAGATCAACGACGTGCCGGTCGTCGTCGACTTCCGGGTGCACCGCGACGCCATGGTGTGGCCGATGGTCGCCGCCGGCACCAGCAACGACGACATCAAGTACGCGCGAGACCTGGCGCCCGACTTCGACGAGGACGAGCTGTGAGCACCCACACCCTTTCCGTCCTGGTCGAGAACAAGCCCGGCGTGCTGGCCCGGATCGCCGGCCTGTTCAGTCGGCGTGGGTTCAACATCGACTCGCTGGCCGTCGGTCCCACCGAGCACTCCGAGATCTCGCGGATGACGATCGTGGTCAACGTGGAGTCCTCGCCGCTGGAGCAGGTGACCAAGCAGCTCAACAAGCTGGTCGAGGTGATCAAGATCGTCGAGCTCGACCCCGAGGCGTCGGTCAACCGCGAGCTGGTGATGGTCAAGGTCTCGGCCACCGCGGAGACCCGCGGCCAGGTGCTCGACACCGCCCAGATCTTCCGGGCCACCGTGATCGACGTGGCGCCCGACGCCGTGACCGTCCAGATGATCGGCAACGCCGGGAAGATCGCCGACTTCATGCGGGTCATCGAGCCCTTCGGCGTGCGTGAGCTCGTGCAGTCGGGCCAGGTCGCCATCGGCCGCGGCTCGCGTTCCATCTCCGAGCGCACGCTGCGCCCGGTCGCCGTACCCACCCCGCCGGCAGCGGGCTGAACCCACCTACCCGAAGGAGAAGCCACCCGTGGCTGAGATGTTCTACGACGACGACGCCGACCTGTCCCTCATCCAGGGCAAGCACGTGGCCGTGCTCGGCTACGGCAGCCAGGGTCACGCACACTCGCTGTCCCTGCGCGACTCGGGCGTCGACGTCCGCGTCGGCCTTCCCGAGGGGTCGAAGAGCCGCGCCAAGGCCGAGGCCGAGGGCCTGCGGGTCCTCACGCCGGCGGAGGCGGTCGAGGAGGCCGACGTCATCGTCATCCTCGCCCCCGACCACGTGCAGCGGAAGCTCTACTCCGAGTCGGTCGAGCCCAACCTCGCCGAGGGCGACACCCTGGTCTTCGGCCACGGGTTCAACATCCGCTTCGGCTACATCACCCCGCCTGCCGGCGTGGACGTGTTCATGGTGGCGCCGAAGGGCCCCGGCCACCTCGTGCGTCGCGAGTACGTCGACGGTCGCGGCGTCCCGGTCCTGGTCGCGGTGGAGAAGGACGAGTCCGGCAACGCCTGGCCGCTCGCGCTGTCCTACGCGAAGGGCATCGGCGGTCTCCGGGCCGGCGGTATCAAGACGACGTTCACCGAGGAGACCGAGACCGACCTGTTCGGTGAGCAGGCGGTGCTCTGCGGCGGCGCGTCGCAGCTGGTCCAGTACGGCTTCGAGGTGCTCACCGAGGCCGGCTACCAGCCCGAGGTGGCCTACTTCGAGTGCCTGCACGAGCTGAAGCTGATCGTCGACCTCATGTACGAGGGTGGCATCGCCAAGCAGCGCTGGTCGGTGTCCGACACCGCCGAGTACGGCGACTACACGTCCGGCCCGAAGGTCATCGACGAGCGCGTGAAGCAGAACATGCAGAGCGTCCTCGAGGACATCAAGAACGGCTCGTTCGCCCAGCGGTTCATCGACGACCAGGACGCCGGAGCGCCGGAGTTCAAGAAGTTCCGCGAGCAGGCCGAGTCGCACCCGATCGAGAAGACCGGCCGCGAGCTCCGCAAGCTGATGGCCTGGGTCAAGTCCCACGACTCCGACTACGTCGAGGGCACCAGCGCTCGCTGACCACACCGACCCTTCCCGAGAACTAGAACAAGTTCTAGGCTGCGGGGCATGGACCTTGCCGCGATCGAGGAGATCAAGCGCCTCAAGTACCGCTACTTCCGGACCCTGGACCTCAAGGAGTGGGACGAGTTCGGGGACTGCCTGGCCGAGGACGTCGTCGCGCGCTACGGCACGCAGGCGATGGACAAGCCGCTGCACTACGACAACCGGGCCGACGTGGTGGCGTTCATGTCGGAGAACCTCGGGCCGGGCATCATCACGATCCACGTCGCCAACCACCCCGAGATCGAGGTCGACGGCGACACCGCGTCCGGCTCCTGGGCGTTCGAGGACACCGTGATCGTGCCCGACTTCAAAGTCCAGATCCGGGGCGGTGGCTACTACCTCGACACCTACCGGAAGGACCCCGACGGCGCCTGGCGGATCGCGTCGACGAAGTACGACCGGATCTACGAGGCGATGACGTCGCTCGACGACACCCCCAGCTTCAAGCTGATCGCCAACCGCTGGGACCCGAGCCTCCAGCACTGAATCCCCGGGTCGGGCCGGATCACTTCAGGGCGATCGAGAGGTTCGTCCCTCGGCTCGGGGTGTCGGTCACGGCCACCTGCCCGCCGTAGCTGCCGGCGGCGACCGGGCCGCCGGTGTCGACCACCAGGCTGTCCACGTGGCCCCCTCCCGTGCCGATCAGCCGCTGACGCAGCGTCGTACCGGCAGGCTCGGTGAACGTCGTGGTGGTCGACGACCGGTCGGCCCACACGGTGACCACCCAGTCGCCCGGCGTCGTCACGAACGGGCTCTGGTGCGTGGTCAACGTGGTCGTCTCCGCTTCGCCGGCGATCGCCGCCACCGGTCCACCTGGATCGGTGCCCGAGTAGGCGAGGACGGTGAGCGTCGCCTTCACTGCCGCCGCGCCCAGCGCGACGTTGACGTTCTTGCCGGGGTCGGTGGCGGTCGCGACCCGCTGCCAGACGACCGTGGTCAGGCTGCCCGCCACTACCGGGCTGCCGACCTGGGTCCATCCGGCGGGCGCCGCGGGCACGGTGGTGCTTGCCACCGATGCGACCGCCACCAAGCCGTCGCCCTCCTGTGCGGAGGCAGGGATGGGACTCACGATGCTGGTCGCATTCGTGACCTTCCCGGTCGAGTCCCGGAACCCGATGTCGCTGCTGGCGCCCTCGATCACGACGTCGGTCGTGGTCGAGGCGGGTGCGCCGTCGTCGTCGGTGACCGTCAGGCTCACCGTGTAGGTGCCGGGTGTGGCGTAGCCGTGCTCCGCCTGCGCGCCGCTCGCGGCGCCACCGTCGCCGAAGTCCCACTGGTAGTCGAGCACGGTGCCGTCGGCGTCGGAGGAGGCCGCGCCGTCGAACGTGCACACCTGGCCAGAGCAGCTCGCCGAGATCGACGGCACCGGGGCCAGGTTCGCGAGCGGACCGATGAAGAGCGTGCCGCCGCTCCAGTTCGAGCTGCCGTCGATGCCGGAGCCGGACATCTTCACCCACCCGCCGGACGCGACGCCGTCGTTGACGGACAGCCGGTACAGCTCGTTGCCCAGTAGCGGGACGGTCGCGCCGGCGTACAGGTTGCCGTTGGCGAAGAAGAGGTTGCGCAGGGTGCGCAGCGACGGAAGTCCGGCGCCGGAGATCGCGTTCTCCTTGGCCCCCACGATCATGCTCTCGGGGGAGAACCACCGCCAGTACAGCGCGCCGCTGCGCCAGTAGTAGATCCGCCCGTCGGAGTAGGCCATGCCCACGACGTTGTTCATCTGGGTGTAGAGCGTGGGGACCCGGCCCCGGTACGTCGTCGTGCTCGCGCCGATGGTGACGTTGCTCCACGTCGGGTCGTTGTACGGGTCGATCAGTACGGCGGGGCCGTACGCCGAGCCGTCGAACGTGCGGTAGTACATCTTGCCGTCGTTCCACCCGTAGACCAGCTTGTTGCCGATCATGAACGCGCCCCGCATGCTGCTCCAGTTCTGACCACCCGAGTTGGGGATCGTGACCGGGGTCGTGGCCGAGCTCCCGGTGAACGAGAACGCGGTCATCGCGGTGCCGTTGAACCGGTAGACGGTCCGCGGGAGCACCGGGTCCGGCTGGCTGACCGGGGCGGTGCCGCCGTCGATGGGGAAGAAGGCGAGCCGTTCCCTGCGGTAGAGCTGGTTGCCGATGTACTGCGTGTCGCTGCCGACGTACAGGCCTTCGTCGGTCGCGAGCAGCTCCTCGGCTCCCACGCCGCGTGGGTGGCGACCCGGGTTCCACGACAGTGGCACGCCGTTGATCGGGTCGAGCGCCGCGAGCCCCGGACGCGGGACCTGGCCGGCCTGCTGGTCCGCCCCGCTCTCCACGGCGTTGAGCCACTTCTGGTGCCCACCGACGTAGACCGCGGTGTCGGTCACCGCCACCGAGAGAAGCGTGTCCTGGCCGGTGTACGCGACCCACACCGGTTCGACGGCCTGGCCGAGCACCGCGGTGTCGAAGCGCGCCGCGGAGTCGCACAGCGTGCCCTGGAACCCGGCCCCGGTCGCGGCGACCACGAAGTAGGACCCGTCGGGTGAGAAGTCCACGTCGCGCACGTAGTAGTCGTAGGAGGCGTTCGCGCACGCGGGCGTGTAGCGGAGCGTCTTCCAGTCGGGATGGACGGTGGCCGCGGTCTCGCCGAGCTGGATCATCATCACCTGGTCGCGATCGAGCCCGTCAGCGGTCTTGAAGTTGCCGATCGCGACCAGCTTGGACCCGTCGGGGGACGCCGCCAGCTTCGCGACGCCGACCGGTGCCTTGGCCGCCCCGGACGGCCAGTTGTGGTTGGTCGCGACGTCGATGCCCATGTACTCGTCGACGGCGCCGGTGGTGGCGTTGAGTGCCGCCAGGCCGCCGTGCGGGACCGTGGCCATGGTGGTGAACGAGCCGGCGACGAAGAGACGGTCGCCGACCAGCGCCAGGTCGAGGACGGTCCCGTTCGGGCTCGGATTCTTGAACGCGGTGATCAGCGCACCGGTGGTGGTGTCGATCTTGACCACGTTGCGCACGTTGGTGGTGCGCGCCTTCTTGAACGCCCCACCGACGTAGAGGGCCGAGCCGTCGGGGCTGGGCACGATGGCGTTGACCTGGGCGTCGAGCTGGGGTGCGAACGTGGTGTCGACGACGCCGGTGAGCCGGTCGTACTTGAACAGGAAGGGCGTGGAGATGGGCGCGCTCGTGCCGGGGTTCTGGGTGGTGGTGAACGTCCCGCCGACGAAGACCTTGGTGCCCACCTCTGCGATCGCATAGGTCCGGCCGTCGAGGATGTTCGGCGTGATCGCCGGTACGGCGGACGGGTGCAGCCGGTGGTGACCCGGCTGGGCGTCCGTGGGCACGGCCACCAGTGCAGCGCTCAGGCAGGCGATGGAAGCAAGGAGGGCGACCGAGCTCCGCCGGAGGAATCGAGCAGGCACCGGGAGCCCCTCTCCGTCAAGGATGCGGGTCAGCGTGTCAGCGGCTCAGGGGTGGCGGATCACCAAAACTGGGGGAACGAAATGGCAAAAAGCCGTGCGGCCCGCGTCCCTCTCGGACGCGAGCCGCACGGCATATGGGGGAGGGGGTACTGCCTACTTGATCTCGGACCGGAGCAGGAACCGCATCCCGATGGTCAGCGGGATGACCACCCAGACCAGCGTGGTGAAGCCGGCCTGGGCCCAGGCCTCGGCCGTGAGCCCGTCGGCCCCCTCGAACAGCCGGCCGGTCGCGATGTTGAAGTCGATCCAGGGCTGGTTGTCGCGGAACCACTCCGACGTGTTGCGCAGTGCCTCGCCGATGCCGGGCAGGACCAGCGTCATCACGAAGTAGCCCACGATCGCGCCGGCGGAGTTGCGGAACACCACGCCGAGCATGAACCCGGCCAGCATGCCCAGCACGTTCGCCAGGACGATCAGGCCGAAGTCGACGAGCGGGATGTTCCAGGTGGTGTCCACTCCGACGATCGCGGTGCCGACCACGTTGCCCAGGGCGCCGACCGCAGCGGCGACGAGCATCGAGACGACACCCACCACGACGAAGCAGAAGGCCTTGACCCCGATCACCCGGCTGCGGCTCGGGACCAGCGTGAACGTCGTCAGCGCGCTGCGCTGGCTCCACTCGCTGGTGACCGAGAGGATCGCGATCATCGGCAGGACGACGGCCATGGGGAAGCCGATCGCCGCCGCGAACGCCTCGTAGGTGAGCTCGTCCTCGGGCGCGAAGATGATCGTCGCGGCGGTCGCGATCACGGCGAGGATGCCGATGCTCATCATCAGCCAGAACCCCGACCGGGTGTCGAACATCTTGCGCAGCTCCACGCCGATGATCCGTCGGGTGGGGATCGGCTCGGGTACGGCGCGCTCCCGGGTGCGGGTGACCGCGCCGGACGGGGCGGTGATGGTGGTGGTGCTCATGCTGCGGCTCCTTCGGTGCCGTCGAGGTGGTCGCGCTGGCTCTCGGTGGTCAGCGCGAGGAACATCTCCTCCAGGCCGGCGCCGTCCGCCGCCCGGAGCTCGGTCAGGGGGATGCCGGCCGTGAAGGCGATCCGGCCCACGGTGGCGAGGTCGGCCTCGGCCAGCACGGCGCGCTCGGCGCCCTGGGTGGCCTGGATCCCCGCGGCGGTCAGCGCGCCGGTCAGCGCGGCCGGGTCGCCGGAGCGGACCAGCGTGCCACCGGCGGCGAGGAGCTCCTGCTTGGTGCCCTGGGCGACGATCCGCCCGTTGCCGATCACGACGATGTCGTCGGCGATCACCTCGATCTCGTGCAGCAGGTGCGACGAGAGCAGCACGGTGCCGCCCTGGTCGGCGAAGTCGCGGAGCAGGTCGCGCATCCAGCGGATGCCGGCCGGGTCCAGACCGTTGGCCGGCTCGTCGAGGATCAGCACCTCGGGGTCACCGATCAGCGCGGTGGCGATGCCGAGCCGCTGGCGCATGCCGAGAGAGTAGTTGCGGACCCGGCGGCCGGCCTCCTCGGGGGTGAGGCTCACCCGCTCGAGCATCGCGTCGACGGTCGAGGCCGGGAGGCCCATGGTGCGCTGGGCGACGACCAGGATCTCGCGTCCGGTGCGTCCGGCGTGCTGGGCGGAGGCGTCGAGCAGGACGCCGACCTCGCGCCCGGGGTTGGGCAGATCGGCGAACCTGCGGTCGAGGATCGTCGCCCGGCCGGCCGTCGGGTCGGTCAGACCCACGAGCACCCGCATGGTGGTGGACTTGCCGGCGCCGTTCGGGCCGAGGAAGCCGGTCACGCGCCCCGGCTCGGCGGTGAACGTGACGTCGTCGACGGCGGTGAAGGCGCCGTACTTCCTGGTGAGTGAGTCGATCGTGATCATGGGGTCAACGTTCGCCGCTGACCGGGGTCCGGCGGATCGGGGACGAGGCCTGACTCGCCCCTGAAACCCACCCCTGAGTGTTCTCAGGGTCACCCTGAGCCGAGGAATGGCGGCCCCGCTCCGGGGCGTTGTCCAGGCATGCGCATCGAGATCTGGTCCGACGTCGTCTGCCCCTGGTGCTACATCGGCAAGCGCCGTCTGGAGGCGGCCCTGGCCGAGTTCCCGCACGCCGACGAGGTGGAGGTCGTGTGGCGGTCCTTCCAGCTCGACCCGTCCGCGCCGGACACGCCGGTCGAGACCGTCGCCGAGCACCTCGGTCGCAAGTACGGCGGCGGGGCCGACGGCGGCCGGCAGATGATCGACCGGGTCGAGGCCGTGGCCGCCGAGGAGGGCATGATCTGGCGCCACCACGAGTCGCTGCGGGTCGGCACCGTCGACGCGCACCGGTTGCTGCACGCTGCCGGCCACCTGCGCGGCGAGCTCAAGGAAGCGCTGCTGCGGGCCTACTTCGTCGAGGCGCAGAACGTCGCCGACCACGAGACCCTCACCCGCATCGCCACCGAGACCGGCCTCGACGAGGTCGCGGTCAAGGAGGTCCTCACCACCGACCGGTATGCCGACGAGGTCGAGGCCGACATCCGCCAGGCCGCGGCGTACGGCGCGACCGGCGTCCCCTTCTTCGTGATCGACCAGAAGTACGGCATCTCCGGCGCCCAGCCGGTCGACACGTTCCGGCAGGTGCTCGACCGGGCCTGGGCCGACGCCCAGCCCGCCATCGAGGTCATCGGTGGCGAGGACTCGTGCGGGCCCGACGGCTGCGCGATCTGACGCACTCGCAGCCGCCCCGGGGTCACGCCGGGCGCATCAGCAGCACGGGGCCGGTCTGGGCGCGCCGGGGCAGGCGCTGCCGGGCCCGCAGCCGGCCGTGCACCTCGCCGTACAGGCGGCCGGACCTCAGCACGTCGGCGGTCAGCTCGCCGATCTCCTCGAGCCGCACCCGCGGGTCGAGCTCGGCGAGACGGGCGAGGTCGGGCGGCGCGGCACAGCCCAGCCGGCCGTCGTGGAGCGTCACCACCTGCACGCGGAACGCGACCTCGCCGCCCGAGCCGTCGTGCGCCGTGATCCGGAGACGTCGCACGTCCCCGATCGCCATGCGCGCAGCGTAGGCCAGCAACGGGTCAGAGGTGGATGATCCGACCCACCTCGATCTCGTCGAGGAACGCCTGGTCGTGGCTGGCCACGACCAGCGCGCCGCGGTAGCCGCTCAACGCCGACACCAGCGCGTCGTACGACGCGAAGTCGAGGTTGTTGGTGGGCTCGTCGAGCAGTAAGAGCCGGGGCGCGGGTTCGGCGAGCAGCAGTGCGGCGAGCGTGGCCCGGAACCGTTCGCCGCCCGAGAGCACGCCGGCCGTGCGATCGGCCGTCGCGCCCCGGAACAGGAACCGCGCCAGCCGTGCGCGGACCGCGTTGACGTCGGCACCGGGTGCCCGGCGGGCGACGTTCTCGAACACCGAGAGGTCGTCGTCGAGCACGTCCAGCCGTTGGGGGAGCAGCGCGACCGGCACGTGGGCGACCACCTCGCCGGCCTGCGGGTCGAGCCGCCCGGCGATCGTGTGCAGCACCGTGGTCTTGCCCGACCCGTTCGCGCCGGTCACCGCCACCCGCTCCGGACCGTTCAGGTCGAGGTCGACGGGTGTGCCGGTGCGGAGCACGAGGTCCTGGGTGCTCAGCACCCGCTGGCCGCGGTGCACCTCGGTCGCCGGCAGGTCGACCCGGATCTCCCGGTCCTCCCGCAGGCGGGACTCGGCCGCCTCGAGCCGCTCGCGGGCTCCGGCGAGCCGGTCGTCGTGCACCTTGCGGTAGGCCGCTGCGGAGTTCTCGGCTGCTCGCTTCTTGGCGCCGGACACGATCTTCGGGATCCCGCCCCCCAGCTGCGCTGCGCGACCCTGCCGTTTCCGCTGGGCGACCACGCGCTCCGCCTCGACCCGGTCCGCCTTCTGCCGGCGCACGTCCGAGCGCGCGGTGGTCACCGCCTGCTCGGCCGCCGCCTGTTCGGCGGCCACCTGGTCGGCGTACGCCGTGTAGCCGCCGCCGTACCACCGCACCGCGCCGTCGCGGAGGTCCCCGATCCGGTCCATCAGCTCGAGCAGGTCGCGGTCGTGGCTGACCACGAGCAGCGAGCCCCGCCAGGCCTCGACGACCGTGTAGAGGCGATCCCGGGCCGCGGCGTCGAGGTTGTTGGTGGGTTCGTCGAGCAACAGCACGTCGGGGCGGTCGAGCAGCAGCCGCGCGAGCGCGAGCTGGGTGACCTCGCCGCCGGACAGCTCGCCCATCCGCCGGGACAGCGTGTCCTCGGGGAGGCCGATCCGAGAGAGCTCCGCGGTGGCACGATCCTCGATGTCCCAGTCGTCGCCGATCACGTCGAAATCAGCCTGGTCGGTCGACCCGGCCTCGACGGCGCGGATGGCACGGATCGTGCGGTCGATCCCGAGGAACTCCGGAACCGGTTGTGTGGTGGTGAGCGTGAGGTCCTGGGGCAGGTAGCCGACCCGGCCGGCGACCCTGACGTGGCCCGCGGTGGGCGTCAGCTCGCCCGCGATCAGGCGCAGCAGGGTCGACTTGCCGGATCCGTTGGTGCCGACCAGGCCGGAGCGACCCGGCCCGACGAGGAGGTCGAGGTCGGTGAGGACGGTGGTGCCGTCGGGCCAGACGAAGCCGAGCGACGCGCAGGTGATGACAGCGGACATGGAAGCTCCAAGAGAAGAGGTGGCGGTGAGGGCAACCTCAGAGCTTCAACGTGACCTACCTGCGGATCGGGAGTGCGACGTCCTCCAGCGTAGGTTCCCGTCGACGGTCGCGCGACTCGAATTTCGCCGCGACGGGCACCGGAAGAGCTGGACGGGTGGCCCGGCGCCCCATGACGGTCCGGTAGGGTTGGCCGCCGGCACAGCGTCGTGCGACCCACCACCCACACCTCCACCGAGGAAGCGCTGTGACTGACGCACCCGACCGTCCTGTCGTACTCATCGCCGAAGAGCTGAGCCCCGCCACCGTCGAGGCGCTCGGCCCGGACTTCGAGATCCGCCACTGCAACGGCGCCGACCGCGCCGAGCTGCTCCCCGCCATCGCCGACGTCGACGCCATCCTGGTCCGCTCCGCGACCAAGGTCGACGAGGAGGCGCTCGCCGCCGCCCGGCGGCTCAAGGTCGTCGCCCGGGCCGGCGTCGGCCTCGACAACGTCGACGTGAAGGCCGCGACCCAGGCCGGCGTCATGGTCGTCAACGCGCCGACCTCCAACATCGTCTCGGCCGCGGAGCTGGCGGTCGCCCTGATGCTGGCCGCCGCCCGCCACCTCTCGCCGGCGCACGCCGCGCTGAAGCACGGCGAGTGGAAGCGGTCGAAGTACACCGGCATCGAGCTGTACGAGAAGACCGTCGGGATCGTCGGCCTGGGCCGGATCGGTGTGCTGGTCGCGCAGCGGCTGAGCGCGTTCGGCATGAACGTGATCGCCTACGACCCCTACGTGCAGGCCGGCCGGGCCGCGCAGATGGGCGTCCGCCTGGTCGACCTGGACACGCTGCTCGCCGAGGCCGACTTCATGTCGGTGCACCTGCCGAAGACCCCCGAGACGCTCGGCCTGATCGGCGCCGACGAGCTGGCCAAGGCCAAGCAGTCGCTAGTGCTCGTCAACGCCGCCCGCGGCGGCATCGTCGACGAGACCGCGCTCCACGACGCGCTCAAGACCGGCGCGATCGCGGCGGCCGGCCTCGACGTCTTCGCCAAGGAGCCGTGCACCGACAGCCCGCTGTTCGAGCTCGAGAACGTCGTCGCCACCCCGCACCTCGGTGCGTCCACCGACGAGGCCCAGGAGAAGGCCGGCATCGCGGTGGCCCGGTCGGTGCGGCTCGCCCTCTCGGGCGAGCTGGTCCCCGACGCCGTCAACGTCCAGGGCGGCGTGATCGCCGAGGACGTGCGCCCAGGCATCCCGCTGACCGAGAAGCTGGGCCGGATCTTCACCGGCGTCGCCGGCGAGGTCGCCCAGCAGCTCGACGTCGAGGTCCGCGGCGAGATCACCGAGTACGACGTCAAGGTGCTCGAGCTGGCCGCGCTCAAGGGCGTGTTCAGCGACATCGTCGAGGAGCAGGTGTCCTACGTGAACGCCCCGCTGCTCGCGGCCGAGCGCGGCACCGCCGTACGCCTGGTCATCGAGCCGGAGAGCCCCGACCACCGCAACCTGATCACGATCCGCGGCACCCTCGCCGACGGCACCCAGGTCTCGGTGAGCGGCACCCTGGTCGGCATCCATCAGCGGGAGCGGATCGTCGAGGTCAACGGCTTCGACGTCGACATCGAGCCCACCGACCACCTGGCGTTCTTCAACTACAGCGACCGGCCGGGCATGGTCGGCACGGTGGGCCAGATCCTCGGCGACGCCGGGGTCAACATCGCCGGCATGCAGGTGTCCCGCGACGCCAAGGGCGGCCACGCCCTGGTCGCGCTCTCGGTCGACTCGGCCATCCCGCCGGACTCGCTCGCCGAGATCGAGCAGGCCATCGACGCGGTCTCGGCACGGGCGGTCAACCTGTCCTGACCCGGCCCGCGTGAGCGGGTGCCATTGACTTTAGTTCGGGACTCGTACTAAATAGGGGCATGCCGCTGGTCCTGGGCGTCGACTCCTCGACGCAGTCCACCAAGGCGCTGCTCGTCGATGCCGACGACGGCTCCGTGGTGGCCGAGCGGACCGCACCCCACCCGCCCGGCACCGAGGTCGACCCCCGGGCATGGCTGGGCGCCGTCGACGACGCGACCGCCGGCCTGCTCGAGCGTGCCGAGGCCGTCGCGGTCGGCGGCCAGCAGCACGGGATGGTGGCGCTCGGCGATGACGGCGAGCCGGTGCGTGACGCGCTGCTCTGGAACGACACCCGGTCCGCCCCGCAGGCGGCCGCGCTGATCGAGGAGCTCGGCGGTCCGCAGGCGTGCGCCGAGGCGATCGGCAGCGTCCTGGTCGCGTCGTTCACCGTCACCAAGCTGCGCTGGCTGCGCGACCACGAGCCGGAGCGAGCCGAGCGGGTCGCCGAGGTGCTGCTCCCGCACGACTACGTCGGCCGCCACCTGTCCGCGCCGGGCACTGCCGCGTTCACCGACCGCGGCGACGCCTCGGGCACCGGCTATTTCGCGACCCGCGAGGGCGAGTGGCGTCCCGACCTGGTCAAGGCGGCCCTCGGCCACGAACCGCGCCTGCCGCGCGTCGTACCTCCTGGCGACGTCGCCGCCCACACCGCCGCGGGTCAGCCGATGGGCGCCGGCACCGGCGACAACATGGCGGCCGCGCTCGGGCTGGACCTCCGCCCCGGCGACGTGCTGGTCTCGATCGGCACGTCCGGGGTCGCCTCGAGCGTCAGCCGCCAGCCGGTCGCCGACGGCACCGGGGTGGTGACCGGCTTCGCCGACGCCACCGGCGGGTTCCTGCCGATGGTCACGACGATGAACGCCGCCGGGATCCTCGACCTCCAGGCCCGCTGGCTCGGCGTGGACCACGACGAGCTGGCCGCGCTCGCGCTCACGGCGCCGCCGGGCTCCAACGGCGTCACGCTGCTGCCCTACTACGGCGGCGAGCGCACCCCGAACCGACCGTCCGCGGTCGGCACCTGGACCGGCCTCACCCCGCGCACCACCCGCGCCGACCTGGCGCGCGCGGCGTTCGAGGCGCTGCTGTGCTCGCTCGCCGATGCCGTGGACGCCCTGCTCGCCGCCGCGCGTGACCGGCCTCGCCGGGTGCTGCTCGTCGGCGGCGCGGCCCGGAGCGCCGCCGTCCGGGCGCTCGCCCCGCCGATCCTCGGCCACCCGGTCCTGCTCCCGCCGCCCGGCGAGTACGTCGCCCGGGGCGCCGCCCGGCAGGCGGCCTGGGCGCGCTCCGGTGCCGCCGAGCCGCCGGCCTGGCCGTTGCCGGACACCGAGACGCTCGAGGCCGACCCGACCCCCGCCGTACGAGAGCGCTACGCCGCGCTCCGCGACCACCCCGCCCCACCGACAGAGAGGCAGCAATGACCATCGACATCCCGGCGCCCACCCCCGAGGACAAGTTCTCCTTCGGACTGTGGACCGTCGGCTGGCAGGCCCGCGACCCGTTCGGCGACGCGACCCGGCCGCCCATGGACCCGGTCTACGCCCTGGAGCGGCTGGCCGCGATCGGCGCCTACGGCGTGAACTTCCACGACGATGACCTGATCCCGTTCGGCAGCGACGAGGACACCCGCTCCGGCATCATCGAGCGCTTCAAGAAGGGGCTCGCGGAGACCGGACTGACGGTCACCACCGCGACCACCAACCTGTTCACCCACCCGGTCTTCAGGGACGGCGGATTCACCAGCAACGACCGCGACGTCCGCCGGTTCGCGATCCGCAAGGTGATGCGCAACCTCGACCTCGCCGCCGAGCTCGGCGCGAAGATCTACGTCTGCTGGGGCGGCCGCGAGGGTGCGGAGTACGGCGCGTCCAAGGACGTCGCGACCGCGCTCGACCGCTACCAGGAGGCGTTCAACCTCCTCGGCGAGTACGTCGTCGACCGCGGCTACGACCTCCGGTTCGCGATCGAGCCCAAGCCCAACGAGCCGCGCGGCGACATCCTGCTGCCGACCGTGGGCCACGCGCTCGCCTTCATCGACACCCTCGACCGCCCGGAGCTGGTGGGCGTCAACCCGGAGATCGGGCACGAGGAGATGGCCGGCCTGAGCGCCGCCGCCGGCTACGCGCAGGCGCTGTGGCAGGGCAAGCTCTTCCACATCGACCTGAACGGGCAGAACGGGCCGAAGTACGACCAGGACCTGCGCTTCGGTGCCGGCAACGCGCGCGGCGCGTTCTGGGTGGTCGACACCCTGCTCGCCGGCGGCTACGACGGCCCGGTCCACTTCGACTACAAGCCGGCGCGCACCGAGGACGACGAGGGCGTGTGGGTGTCGGCGAAGGCCTGCATCGACAACTACCTGATCCTGCGGGAGAAGGTGCGGGCGTTCCGCGCCGACCCCGATGTCGTGCTCGCGCTGGAGGCGGCGCGGCTCCCGGAGCTCGCCGTGCCGACCCTCGGTGAGGGGGAGACCTGGGAGCAGCTGCTCGCGTGGCCGCTGCCCGACGTCGAGGCGATCGCCGCGCGGGGGGCGGCGTTCGAGCACCTGGACCAGCTGGCGCTCGAGCACCTCTACGGGGTCCGTGGCTGAGTCCGACGTCCGGCAGCGCAACGCCGCGGCGCTGCTGCGGTCGTTGCGCGCCGACGGCCCGGCCACCCGCGCCGAGCTGGCCGGCCGCACCGGCCTCGCCAAGGCCACGGTCGGCGCGATCGTCGGCGACCTCGAGCAGGCCGGCGCGGTCCGGGCGCACGAGCAGGTGCGCAGCGGGGACCGCGGCCGCCCCGGCCTCCGGCTCACCCTCGCCGGGGGCCGCCCGGTCGGCATCGGCTTCGAGGCCAACGTGGAGTACGTCGCCGCGGTGGTCGTCGACCTGTCCGGCGCCGTGCGGCACCGGGTCACCCGGCCCGTCGCCGACGTGCACTGGGTCGAGCGGGCGCTCGCCGCGCTCGCCGAGGAGATCGCCGCGCTGCTGCGCGAGGACGGGCAGCACCCCGTCGGCGCCACCGTCGCCGTACCCGGGCTGATCGCGGAGGACGACCGCACCATCGCGTGGACGCCCAACCTGGGCGTCATTGGCACCTCCCTCGCGGGCGCGGTCGACGAGGCGTTCGGGTGGCAGGACCGCGCCCGGGTGAGCAACGACGCCGACTGCGCGGCGCTCGCCGAGCTGCACCACGGCGCGGGCCGAGGCACCGACCATCTGCTCTACCTGACCGGCACCGTCGGCATCGGCGCCGGCCTGGTCGATGGCGGGCGTCTGGTGCGGGGTGCCAGAGGTTTCGCCGGCGAGGTCGGGCACCTGCCGATCGGGGAGCCGGGCGCCCGCTGCGGGTGCGGCCGGCTGGGCTGCTGGGAGGCGACCATCGGCCTGCACGCGGTGCTGGCGAAGGTCGGCCTCGCCGAGCTGGACACGCCCGAGGCGACCGCGCGCGCGGTCGCCGACGTGGCGGAGCGTGACCCCGCCGTACGAGCGGCGCTGGAGGACGTCGGCGTCGAGCTCGGCCGCGGACTGGCCATCCTCACCGGCGTCCTCGACCCCGCGGTGATCGTGCTCGGGGGCTACTTCGGGCCGCTCGTGGACGTGATGCTGGCGCCGGCCAGGAGTGCGCTCGCGTTGACGCTGGCGGCCCCGGTGCAGCAGCGACCCGACCTCAGGCCGGGCGAGCTCGGCACCGAGTCCGCCGCTCTCGGCGCGGCCGAGCGCGCGCTGGCAGAGGTGTACGACGGCAGCGTCGAGGTCGGCTGACGAGCGTCAGCCGGCGAGCCGGGCGTGCGCGTCGGTGACCGCCGTGGCGAGGCTGGCCACCGGGTCCTCGAAGACCGGCTCGAGCGCCATCTCGGCGGCTCCGAGCAGCACCGAGTCGGTGCCGAGGCCGGGCAGCGCGAGGCGCACCGACTCGAGGGTCGGTGCGAGTGCCCGCTCGGCGAGGCCCGCCTGCACTTCGGAGCGCAGCATCCGGAACAGCGGGCGGAAGTAGCCGCCCAGGATCACCATGCTGGGGTTGAACGCGTTGACGACCGCGCCGATCCCGCGCCCGATGTTGCCGGCGACGGGGCGGAGCTCGCGCGGGGCGGTGTTGAGCTCCTCGAGGGCCTGGTCGAGCCGCACCACGTCGTCGGCCGGGTAGGAGATGCTCGCCGCGATGGCGTGGGCGCCGACCACGGTCTCCCAGCAGCCGCGGCTGCCGCAGTGGCAGTCGAGGCCGGCCGGGTCGAAGTTGAGGTGACCGACTTCGCCGGCGTAGCCGCCGGCTCCCTCGAGCCGCACCCCGCCGGTGATCACGCCGGCACCGACACCGACGTTGCCGGAGAGGTAGACCAGGTCGTCGACGCCGACCGCGGCCCCGCGGCTGTGCTCGGCGAGCGCACCGAGGTCGGCGTCGTTGCCGAGGCTCACCGGCACGTCCAGCGAGAGCGCGGCCAGCACGATCGAGCCGAACGACACGTCCAGCCAGCCCAGGTTGGGCGCCTGCCGGACCAGGCCGTCGTTGCGGCGCACCAGACCGGGGACACCGATGCCGATGCCGAGCAGCGGCGCGATGGGCGGCGCCCACGACACGACATGGCGGATCAGCGTGGCCACCGACGCCCCGACCTGCCAGGCCTCGGTGTCATGGGGGATCGCGGCCTGGGCGCGTTCCCACACCCGGCCGCCCAGTCCGACCCGCGCGACCACCGCGCGGTCGACCCCGAGGTCCACGGCGACGACGTAGGGCCCCTCCTCGGTCATCCGGACGCCGGCGGACGGTCGTCCCGCGCTCCGTCGTCCGGCCGCGGGCCGCGCCTGCTCGGTGAGTCCCAGCGTCTCGAGCTCGGTGACCAGCCCCGCGATCGTGCTGCGGTTGAGCCGCATCAGGCTGGTCAGCTCGGCCCGGGACAGCTCGCCGGTGTGGTGCACGTGGCGCAGCAGGGTCCCGAGGTTGTGGCGTCTGACGGCCTCCTGGTTGGTCCCAGTCCCGCCGCGTCCCGCGGTGGCCATTAGACGCCTGCTGCGGAGCGGCGCCGTCGGGAGATCGCGTCCACGCTCGCGGCCAGCAGCAGCACGCCGCCGGTCACCAGGAAGTTGATGTAGCTCGCCTGGTTGAGCAGGCCCAGCCCGTTGGGGATGGTCGCGATGACGAGTCCGCCGATCACGGCGTCGATCGCCCGGCCACGGCCACCGAAGAGGCTGGTGCCCCCGATGACGGCCGCGCCGACGGCGTACAGCAGCTCGTTGCCGCCGCCGGAGCCGGGGGAGACCTTGCCGGAGTACGACGCGCTCAGGATGCCGGCGATCGCCGCCATGCCGGAGCAGATCATGAACGCAGCGACCTTGATCCGGGTCACGTTGATGCCGGCTCGGCGAGCGGCTTCGGCGTTGCCGCCGACGGCGTACAGGTGGCGTCCGAAGCGGGTGCGGTTGAGCATGAACGTCCAGAAGAGCAGCAGCACGACCACGACCGGCGCCACCCAGGGGATGCCGCTGATGTCGAAGATCAACGGGTTGGGCGCGCGGTTCTGGCTGAGCAGGTAGGTGATGCCGAGCACGATGCCCGCGAGCACGACGATCTGGAGCAGCACGAGCGCGAACGGCTTGTGCACCAGCCCCTTGGCGGAGCGCGAGCGGAAGCGCCAGAGCGACAGGGCGGCATAGCCGACCACGATCACCCCGGCTGCTATCCACCCGGCCGTGACCGGCACGTTCTTGATCGACAGGCCGCGCAGCACCTCGTCGTTGAAGCGGATCGAGCCGCCTGAGCCGATCAGCTTCAGCGGAACCGCCTGCAGCGCCAGGAAGAACGCCAGCGTGACCACGAACGACGGGATGCCGAGCAACGCGACCAGCAGCCCGATGGCCAGGCCGATGACGACACCCACCCCGATGCCGGCGAGCGCCGCGATCCACCACGACCAGCCGTTGTCGACGATCGAGAGTGCGGTGATGGTCGCCGAGGCGCCGCCGGCCACGCCGGCGGACAGGTCGATCTCTCCGAGCAGCAGCACGAAGACCAGACCCATGGCGAGCACGCAGATGGAGGCGGCCTGGACGACCAGGTTCGCCATGTTGTACGTCGTGAGGAACCGGTCGTGGGCGCTGCTGAAGACGATGAAGAGCACCACCAGGCCCAGCAGGGCGGGCAGCGAGCCCATGTCGCCGCCGCGCAGGCGGTTGAGGTAGTCGCGGCCGACATCGGCCAGCGTCGTTGCCTGGTACGTGTCGACGTCGAAGTCGGTGGCGGTCACCTTGCCGGTGTCTTCGGTGGAGGAGTTCTCGGACGTGACGCTCATTGCTCTCGCTCCCCTCAGATCGCCGCTGCCGCGGCGTCCCTGATGCCGAGGTCGCCGGAGCGCCCTGCGGTGATCAGCTCGACGATCTGCTTGTGGCTGACGTCCTCCGCCGCTACGTCGGCAGCGACCCGGCCGAGGTAGAGCGCCGTGATCCGGTCGGCCACCTCGAGCACGTCGTTCATGTTGTGCGAGATCAGCACCACGCCCAGGCCGCGGTCCGCAAGCCGCCGGACCAGGTCGAGCACCTGGCGGGTCTGGGCCACACCCAGCGCCGCGGTCGGCTCGTCAAGGAGCACGATCTTGGAGTTCCAGAGCACCGCCTTCGCGATCGCCACCGTCTGGCGCTGGCCACCCGACAGGCTGGCCACGCTCTGGCGCACCGACTTCACCGTGCGCACGGAGAGCGACGCGAGGGTCTCGCGCGCCTGGGTCTCCATGGTCAGGTCGTCGAGGGTGACCCGGCCGCGGAGCTCACGGCCGAGGAACATGTTGTCGACGATGTCGAGGTTGTCGCACAGGGCGAGGTCCTGGTAGACGACCTCGATGCCGAGCGCGGCCACGTCGCGCGGTCCGTGCACGTTGACCGGCTGGCCCTCGAAGAGGTAGTCGCCGCTGTCGCGGCCGTAGATGCCCGCGATCACCTTGACCAGCGTGGACTTGCCGGCCCCGTTGTCGCCGACGAGCGCGGTCACCTGCCCGGGATAGACGGCGAAGTCGACGTCGTGCAGGACGTGGACCACGCCGAAGCTCTTGTTGGTCTTCCGCAGTTCCAGCAGAGGGGCAGGGGTGTCTGTCGACCAGGTCGGCTCAGGGCCGGGCTCGCTCATGATCCACTCGCTCCATACGTCGCTCAGGCCGCCCGATGAGGGCGAAGAAATGTTGTGCGAAACAACGAACTGGGGCACCCGCGCCTTGTCCCCCCGGGGGCGCGGGTGCCCCAGTTCAGGTGCGGTCAGCCGACGCCGTT
>DASTDJ010000242.1:0-4901 GCA_035710425.1 Nocardioides sp. | reverse complement strand
GCGGGCCCTCCAGGCGGCGCAGGCGAAGCCCCATCGCGCCTCCGGGGAACGCTCTCGGCGGCTCGGCCAGCTCGAACCGGGAGGGCGTGGTGCCGTCGGGGAAGAGCCGCTTGCCCTGCCCGATCACCACCGGAAACACCCACAGGTTCAGCTGGTCGACCAGGCCCTCCCGGAACAGCGTCTGCAGCAGGTCGGCGCTGCCCCAGGTGTGGATCTGCTCGTGCCGCTCCCGCAGCTCTCGAACCTCAGCAGCGGCGTCGGTGACCTGGGTGCTGGCGTCCCAGGACAGCTCCGGAGTGCCTCGGGACGCGACGTACTTGGGGACCCTGTTGAAGGCCTGCGCGATCTCGTCGCTCTGGTCCGGCCAGTAGCCACGGAAGATGTCGTACGTCGTGCGACCCAGCAGCAGCGCGTCGGACGCCTGCACGTCCGCGGTGATCGCCTCGCCGGACTCCGTATCGCCGTACGGCCGCTCCCAGCCGGCGTACTCGAAGCCCGCGTCCTGCTCGGTGGGGCCACCGTTGGCCTGGATCACGCCGTCGAGCGTGATGTTCATGTTGACGTGGAGCTCACCCATGGGGCTATCTCCTCATCGCGGCCCTGCGACGTCAACGATTTCAGCCAGCGTCGAATTCTCCCGCGGGCTCCGGTTCGGGCTCGCGACGCCGGAGCCTGCGGACGAGCAGCCAGAGCGGACCGCCGACCAGGAGCAGGACGACCATCCAGGGGAGCAGCGCGCCGATGACGGTGGCCAGCCCGACGGCGAAGACGACCAGTGCCTTGAAGCCGGTCTCGAGCCCGGAGAGGAAGCCGGCGTCGTCCTCTTCCTTCTCCTTCTTCTCGGCCGGCTCGTCCGGGGTGCGCTGGATGTTCACGGTGACCGTGGACATCGAGGTCTGGTCCTTGAGGAACGCCTGCTGCTGCTCCAGCGAGTCGAGGTCGGCCTGCCGACGGGTCAGCTGCGACTCGATGTCCACGATGTCGCGGATGCTCACCGCCTCGTCGAGCAGGACCTCGATCCGGCGCAGGCTGCGCCGCTGGGCCCGGATCCGGACCTCGTTGTCGATCACCTTCGTGGTGACGTCCTCGGAGGTGGAGCTCGACGACTCCAGGTCGGCGACCTGCTCCAGCTCGCCGAACGCGTCGGAGAACTGCTTCGCGGGGATCCGGAGCACCAGCCGCGCCATCCGCACGTCGCCCTCGTCGTCGGTGTTGGTCTCCCGGTCGGTGACCTCGCCGCCGTACTTGTCGACGAGCGCCTGGACGTCGAACGCCGCCTTCTCGACGTCCGCGCTCTCCAGCTGCACGTTGCCCTGGGAGATGATCGCGCGCTCCATGGCGAGCGGGTCACCGGCGTCGGGGTCGGTCTCGAGCGCCGCCCCGTCGGCGTCGAGCTCGTCGGCCGGTGCGTCCAACATCTCGCGCTGGTTGGCGTCGCCGCCGCCTTCGGCAACGTCGACGTCGGACGCCGCTTGAGCGCCGCCGCTGTCGGCGTCGTCCCCGCCGGAGGAGCAGGCGGAGAGGAGGAGGACGGCGGACAGCACCGCCACGGCCAGGGCGCGGGTGGGCCTCATGTGGGTACGACGGCGGGCCACCGCCGGGCGTTCCGTGTCGTGACCGAACCGTGACCTGAGAGGCTGGGCGGGTGAGGATCGCCGTCGTGGGAGCCGGGGTCGCCGGGCTGACCGCGGCGCGGGACCTGGCCGACTCCGGGCACGAGGTCGTAGTGCTGGAAGGCGCTGGCGAGGTCGGCGGCAAGCTGCGGCGCAGGTCGGTCGGCGGGGTGGTCGTCGACGTGGGCGCGGAGGCGATGCTGAACCGCCGCCCCGAGGGCGTCGAGCTGGCCCGGGCGCTGGGCCTCGAGGTCGTGCACCCCACCGACGCCGGCTCCAGAGTCTGGACCCGCGGCGCGCTGCGACCCTTGCCGCGCAGCCTGATGGGGGCACCGCTCGACCTCGACCAGCTGGCCGAGAGCGGCGTGCTGACACCCGAGGGGATGGACCGGGCCCGCGAGGAGCGGGTGCTGCCGGTGGAGGGCGACGTGACGGTCGGCGACCTGGTGGCCGACCGGTTCGGCGATGAGGTGACCGACCGGCTGGTCGAGCCCCTGCTCGGCGGCGTGTACGCCGGCCGGGCCCGCGAGATCTCGGCCCGGGCCGCCACTCCCCAGCTGGTCACGTTGGCGGAGCGGGGCTCGATCCTCGCCCAGGCCGCCAGCCTGCCGGGCTCCGACGTCCCGGTGTTCGCCGGGCTCGCCGGGGGCATGGCCGGCCTGGTCGACGCGCTGGCCGACGGCCTCGACGTGCGGACAGGTGCGCCCGTGCAGGAGCTGATGCGTCTTCCGGGCGATGGTTTCGAAGCACGCTGCGCTCGCACCTCGGCCACCGTTGATGGAGTCGTTCTGGCGACGCCGGCAGCGCCCACCGCGAAGCTCATTGCGGAGCTCGCCCCGGAGGCGGCGCGCGAGCTGGCCACCATCGAGTACGCCTCGGTGGCCGTGGTGACCCTGGCGTTCCGGGCCGCCGACGTACCCGCGCTGGCCGAGACCGACGCCTCCGGCTTCCTGGTGCCGCCGCTCGACGGACGCCGGATCAAGGCGTCCACGTTCTCGTTCGCGAAGTGGGGCTGGGTGCGCGAGGCGGGCGACGGGCTGTTGCTCCTGCGCACGTCCGTGGGGCGGCACCGCGAGGCGAGCACCCTGCAGGTGACCGATGACGAGCTGGTCGCGGTGTCGCTGCGCGAGCTCGCCGACGCGACCGGGGTCGCCGCGACGCCCGTGGACACGCACGTGCAGCGCTGGGGCGGCGGCCTGCCGCAGTATGCGCTCGGTCATCTCGACCGGGTCGCCCGGATCCGGGTCGACGTGCGGCGGGTGACCGGGCTCGCGCTCGCCGGGGCGACGTACGACGGCGTCGGCATCCCCGCCGTGATCGCCTCGGGACACCGGGCGGCGATCGAGGTCGTCGCCGGCTGAAGGCGCGGGAGGCGGGCTACGGGCGCGACTGAGCGCTGGGCACAATGGAGGCATGAGCAACTCGAAGGCCGCGCGGGCGAAGGAGATCAACGACTCGATCCGCTACACGATGTGGTCGGTCTTCCGCCTCACCTCGCCCCTGGGCGACGACGACCGGGGCGTCGAGTCCGCCGAGGTCGAGAAGCTGTTCGCCGAGCTCGCCGAGACCGACGTCGTGGTCCGTGGCGTCTACGACGTCAGCGGCCTCCGCGCCGACGCCGACGTGATGGTGTGGTGGCACGCCGCCGACAGCGAGGACCTGCAGAAGGCCTACCACCGGTTCCGTCGTACGGCGTTCGGCCGGCGGCTCGAGCCGGTCTGGTCGCAGCTGGCGCTGCACCGCCCAGCGGAGTTCAACAAGAGCCACGTGCCCGCCTTCCTCAACGACGAGGAGCCGAAGGCGCACATCTGCGTCTACCCGTTCGTGCGGTCCTACGAGTGGTACCTCCTGCCCGACGAGGAGCGCCGCCGGATGCTCGCCGAGCACGGCAAGATGGCTCGCGACTACCCCGACGTCCGCGCCAACACGGTGGCCAGCTTCGCGCTCGGCGACTACGAGTGGATCCTCGCCTTCGAGGGCGACGAGCTCTACCGGATCGTCGACCTGATGCGTCACCTGCGCGCCTCCGACGCCCGCCGCCACGTGCGCGAGGAGGTGCCGTTCTACACCGGCTCGCTGGTGCCGATCGCCGAGCTGGTGGAACGTCTGCCCTGACGCCGAGGGGAACGCACCGGAGGCCGGCGCCGTCCCACCCGCATGAGGTACGCCGTCGCGCTGGCCGCTCTGCTCCTGGCCGCCACCGCCTGCTCCTCCGACCCCGACGAGCCGGACCGGGCGACCGACCCTGCGCCCTCGATCCCGACCCCGGTGATCGTGATGGACGTCGACCGCCCCGAGCTGTGCACCGGCCCGGTCGCGGAGTCCTACCCGCCCCAGTGCGGCGGACCGCCGATCCGCGAGTGGCGGTGGGCCGACCACAAGGGCGACTTCGAGCAGGTCGGCAAGGTCCGCTGGGGCGCGTTCGTGATCGACGGCTACTTCGACGGCGACGAGTACGTCGTCACCAGCGCCGTACCCGCCTAGACGACGACCGTCCCCGAGCTCACCGTGAGCGCGGCGTACGCCGAGACCAGCTTCGCCGTGATCGGCCCGCCCGCACCGGACCCGATCACCCGGCCGTCGACGGCGACCACCGGTGTCAGGCCGCCCATGGTGCCGGTCACGAACGCCTCGTCGGCGGTGTAGAGCTGGGTCGTGGAGAAGTCACCCACCTCGGTCGGGATGCCGGCCTCGGCACACAGCTCCAGCACCGCCTCGCGGGTGATCCCTTCGGGGCAGGCCCTCGTGGTGGACGTCCGGACCACGCCCGCGGCCACGTGGAAGACGTGTGTCGCGTTGGTCTCGGCGATGAAGCCCGCGTCGTCGAGCATCAGCGCGTCGTCGGCGCCGGCGACGTTGGCCTCGATCTTGGCGAGGATCGAGGTGAGCAGGTTGTTGTGGTGGATCTTGGGGTCCAGGGAGTCGGCCCGGTGGCGGCGCACCGACGAGGTGACCAGGCTGATGCCGCTGTCGTCGTAGACCGGCGACTTGAACTCCGCCAGCACGATCAGGGTCGGGCCCGACTGGTTGAGCCGGGGGTCCATGCCGCTGGTGATCTTCACGCCGCGGGTGAGGGTGAGCCGGATGTGCACGTCGTCGCGCATCTCGTTCGCGGCGAGGGTGGTCCGGATCTGTTCGATCATCGCCTCGTCGGAGGGGATCTCGGCGAACGCCAGCGCGGTCGCCGAACGCCGCAGCCGCGCGAGGTGGTCGTCGAGCCGGAAGATCCGGCCGTCGTAGAGCCGCAGCCCCTCCCACACCGCGTCGCCGCCCTGCACCACCGAGTCG
>DASTDJ010000241.1:0-18446 GCA_035710425.1 Nocardioides sp. | reverse complement strand
CCTCGGCGAGCTCGACCTCGGGGGTGGTCGGGGTCCCGTAGGACGTGCCCCGGGTGACGGCCTCCAGGACCGCGGCCTGGACCTCCGGATGGGCGTGGCCCAGGAGCATCGGGCCCCAGGAGCAGATCAGGTCGACGTACTCGTTGCCGTCGACGTCGGTGAGCCAGGCCCCCGCAGCCGAGCGGATGAATCGCGGTGTGCCCCCGACGGCGGCGAATGCGCGCACCGGCGAGTTCACGCCTCCTGGCGTGACCGCGCGAGCCCGGTCGAAGAGGGCACGCGACTGCTCGTCGGGGCGGGGGGTCACCGCCACATTGTCGCCGAGAGGCGTCTACGGAGCCCATTCGAGGGCGACCGCCGGGAACCCGGTGTGACCCAGCCCACGCTCTCCCGCGCCGGGAGGAGACGTCTCAGAGGCCAGGTTCCTTGGTGAAGGGGGTACATGACGGGGTAATTTGTCAACCAGATGACCTTGGTTGAGGCGCACCGTAACCTCCGTGCGCTGCGACTCGTTGAGTCTGCTACGCGCACCAGCGTGCGACTATGGGGAGTCGGGAGAGCAGCTCGAGAGCACTGCTAGGGGAGAACGGATGTCCACGAAGCGATTCGGTCGCATTCAGAAGGCCGCGGCCGTCGTGCCGCTGGCCCTGCTGTCGGCCGCCTGGACCGCGAGTCTCGCCGGTGTCGGCGCGGCGCCCGCCGTGGTGTCCAGCCAGGAGGGTGGCGACGAGACGCTGCCCGACGGCAGCAGCGTCCCCAGCGAGGCGATCGAGGCGCCCGCCTCGGTGTCCGACCCCGACGAGGCCGACGACAACAACGGCGACGCGGAGCGCATCCTGGCCACCTCGTCCGCCAACGGCATCCCCTCCTCGGCGCTGGCGGCCTACCAGCGCGCCGAGACCGTGATCAACTCCGCTGACAAGGCCTGCAACCTCACCTGGCAGCTGGTCGCCGCGATCGGCCGGGTCGAGTCCAACCACGGCCGCTTCGGTGGCAACACCCTCGACGACCAGGGCGTCGCTCAGCCCGGCATCTACGGCAAGGCGCTCAACGGCAAGTCCAACACCTCGGTGATCCGCGACACCGACGCCGGTCAGCTCGACAGCGACACCGCCTACGACCGCGCGGTCGGCCCGATGCAGTTCATCCCCTCGACCTGGTCGGTCGTCGGTGTCGACGCCGACAACGACGGTCAGCGCAACCCGCAGGACATCGACGACGCGGCGCTGGCCTCCGCGGTCTACCTCTGCTCCGGCGACAACGACCTCTCCACCGTGGCCGGCCAGCGCGCCGCGGTCTACCGCTACAACCACTCCACGTCGTACGTGAACCTGGTGCTGCGGATCATGAACAACTACCTCGCCGGCGACTTCATGTCGGTGCCCGACGGCACCACCGCCGCCGGCTACCTCGTGCCCGAGCCGCCGCTGGTGGGCACGCCCAACAACGGCAACAACGGCGGCCCGAACAACGACGACGAGTCCGACATCGACGCCACCCCGCAGTCGCCGCAGAACCCGTCCGGCGACAACGGCGGTGACAACGACAACGGAGGCGACAACGACAACGGCGGCGACAACGGCGGCGACAACGGGGGCGACAACCCGCTGCCCGATGTCAACGTCCCGCCGCTGCCCTCCACCCAGGTCGACCCGGTCGACGACGTGCTGACCCTGGCCCAGGCCATCGTCCAGTGCACCCTCGACGGGATCAGCCAGCTCGACCTCAAGGCCTGGAACAAGTGCATCAAGGACTACACGACCTGATCCGCACCGTTCTTCGCTGACCCGTCGCTCACGAGCGGCGGGTCGGTTGCTTTTCCGGGCGGTGGCGACTGCCCGGGCTCCGGTTCAGCGCAGGAGCGTGCTGGCCTCGACGGCCCAGTAGGTGAGGATCACGTCGGCGCCGGCACGGTGGATGCCGGTGAGCGTCTCGAGGATGGTGGCCTCGCGGTCGATCCAGCCGTTCGCGGCGGCGGCCTCGACCATGGCGTACTCGCCCGAGATGTTGTAGGCCGCCACCGGTACGTCGACCGCGTCGCGCACCCGGCGCAGCACGTCGAGGTAGGCGAGCGCCGGCTTGACCATGACGATGTCGGCGCCCTGCTCGATGTCGAGCAGCGCCTCGCGGACGCCCTCGCGGGCGTTGGCGGAGTCCTGCTGGTAGGTGCGCCGGTCGCCCTTGAGCGAGGAGTCGACGGCCTCGCGGAACGGGCCGTAGAAGGCCGAGGCGTACTTGGCGGAGTAGGCCAGGATCGAGACGTCGGTGTGCCCGGCGCCGTCGAGGGCGGAGCGGACGATCCCGACCTGACCGTCCATCATCCCGCTCGGCCCGACCATGTGGACGCCGGCCGCGGCGTGGGCCCTGGCCATGTCGGCGTAGACCTCCAGCGTCGCGTCGTTGTCGACGCGGCCGTCGGGGGTGAGCACGCCGCAGTGGCCGTGGTCGGTGAACTCGTCGAGGCACAGGTCGCTCATCACGGTGAGCGCGTCGCCGACCTCGGCCACCACGTCGGCGATGGCGAGGTTGAGGATGCCCTCGGGGTCGAGCGCCCCGGAGCCGGTGGCGTCCTTCGACTCCGGGATGCCGAACAGCATCACCCCGCCGAGCCCGGCCTCGACCGCCTCGGCGGCGGCCTTCCGCAGGGTGTCGCGGGTGTGCTGGACGACGCCCGGCATCGAGGCGATCGGCCGGGGCTCGGTGATCCCCTCACGCACGAACATCGGCAGCACCAGCTGGCGCGGCTGCACCGAGGTCTCGGCGACCATCCGCCGGAGCGCGGGCGTGGTCCGCATCCGGCGCGGCCGGATGACGGGACCCACGACCTCGTCGGTCATCGCGAGGAGTTCGCCCTCCGGCGACCCGAGGACTTCCGGGCGGACGGCTTGGTGACCGGCTCCCCCGCCTCGAGCATGGCCAGCCGGCGCGCAGCGCCGAAGTCGGCGAGCGCGTCGACCAGGAGCTCGACGTCCGGCTTCGGTGCGAGTACGTCGACCCGGAGGCCGTGCTCCTCGGCCGTCTTGGCGGTCGCCGGGCCGATCACCGCGATGATCGTCGAGGCGTGCGGCTTGCCGGCGATGCCGACCAGGTTGCGCACCGTCGAGGACGAGGTGAAGACCACGGCGTCGAACTTGCCGGTCTTGATCGCGTCGCGGGTCGGCGCCGGCGGCGGCGTGGCCCGCACGGTGCGGTAGGCCGTGACGTCGTCGCACTCCCAGCCCAGGTCGATCAGGCCGGCCACGAGGTTCTCGGTGGCGATGTCGGCGCGGGGCAGGAAGACCCGGTTGATCGGGTCGAGCACCTCGTCGTACTCCGGCCAGTCGGCCAGCAGCCCGGCAGCGGACTGCTCCCCGGAGGGGACCAGGTCGGCGCGCAGGCCCCAGTCGGCGATCGCGGCGGCGGTCTTGTCGCCCACCGTGGCGATCTTCAGGCCGGAGAACGCGCGGGCGTCGAGGCCGTACTCCTCGAACTTCTCGCGCACCGCCTTGACGGCGTTGACCGAGGTGAACGCGATCCACTCGTAGCGACCCTCGACCAGGCCGCGCACGGCCTTGTCCATCTGCAGCGGGTTGCGGGGCGGCTCGACCGAGATCGTCGGGACCTCCTCGGGCACCGCGCCGTAGCCGCGGAGGCGGGTGGACAGCGACGCGGCCTGCTCCTTGGTGCGCGGCACCAGGACCCGCCAGCCGAACAGCGGCTTGGTCTCGAACCACGACAGCGTCTCACGCAGGTCGACGACCTTGCCGACGACGGTGATCGCGGGCGGCGCCATCCGGGCGGCCCGGGCGTCGGCGGCGATGTGCTCGAGCGTCGACGTGACCGTGCTCTGCTCGGTGGTGGTGCCGACCCGGGTCATCGCGACCGGGGTCTCGGGCGCCCGGCCGGCGGCGACCAGCGCCTTCGCGATGTCGCCGATCTGCCCGACGGCCGAGAGCAGCACCAGGGTGCGGTCGTCGGCGTACTGGGCCCAGTCGATGCGGTCGCCGCAGGTCACGACGGACACCTCGCGGTTGTCCTTGGTGGTCAGCGGGATCCCGGCGTACGCGGGCACCGAGGCCACCGAGGACACACCCGGCACGATCTCGAAGCCGATACCGGCCTTGGCGACGGCCTGCGCCTCCTCGGGGCCGGAGGCGTAGAGGAACGGGTCGCCGGCCATCAGCCGGACCACCCGCAGGCCGCGCTTGGCCTGCTTCACCACGACCTTGGCGCGCGCCGCGTGGGTGAGCGGCTGGCCGTCCTCACCGAACCCGCCGTCGACGAACTCGGGGCCGGGTGTCTCTGTCGGCTCCTCGACCTCGTCGTCCACCTCGACCGGCTCGGGGAGCCCGAGCAGGGTGCGGACGAGCTGCGCGTGCTCGGGGGCCTCCGTGACGACCACGTCGGCCTCGCGGATCAGGTCGACGGCCCGCACCGTCAGCAGGTCGGGATCTCCAGGACCGCTCCCCACAAACGACACCCAGGCCGCTGCGAGCCGTTCGGATGCCTTGCTGGTCTTGCCTCGCGTCATGCGTTCTGCACCTTTGCTGGTTGTGCTGATTCCTCGCGGTCGAGCTGTCCGGCCCCGTCGGCGAGCATCTCCTTCGCCAAGCGGGTGCCGACGTCGAGCGCGTCGGTCGGGTCGCCGGTCGCGGACATCCGCACCGACAGCGACCCATCGAGTGAGAGCGCGACTGCCCTCACCCAGATCTCTTCTCCGTCTTCTCCTTCGGCGATCTCCGCCATCGCGCCGATCGGCGCCGAGCAGCCACCTTCGAGGGTGGCCAACACGGCCCGCTCGGCGGTCACCGTGGCCCGGACCCGGGGGTCGTCGAGCATGCCCAGGTCGGTCGCCAGCTCGTCGTCGGCACGGCACTCGACCGCGAGCGCCCCCTGCCCGGGAGCGGGGAGCATCTGCAGTGGGTCGAGCACCTCGGTGACCTCATCGAGTCGATCGATCCGGGCCAGCCCCGCCCGAGCGAGTACGACGGCGTCGTACTCCCCCGACCGGACCTTCCCGATCCTGGTGTCGACGTTCCCACGAACCGCGACCACGTCCAAACCGAGGCCGAGGGCGTGCAGCTGTGCCTCGCGCCGGGGCGAGCCGGTGCCGACCCGGCTGCCGACCGGGAGCTCCCCGAGCGTGAGGCCGTCGCGCGCGACGACCACGTCGCGGGGGTCCTCGCGCAGCGGCACCGCGGCCAGCGCGATGCGGTCGGCGGGGTAGGTCGGAAGGTCCTTGAGGGAGTGGACGGCGACGTCGATCCGGCCGTCGAGCAGCGCATCGCGCAGCGCGTTGACGAACACGCCGGTGGTGCTGGAGCCGGCCAAGGCGGTGCCGGCCTCCTGGCTCAGGTCGCCCTCGGTGGTGATCTCGACCAGCTCGGTCTCGCGGCCCAACCGGTCGCGGACGAGCGCGGCCACCTGCTCCGCCTGGGTGGTGGCGAGCAGGGAGCGGCGGGTGCCGATCCGGACGGGGGCGCTCAATGCAGTCCCTCCGGACGGGTGACGGCGTCGACCGCCTCGGGGTCGAGCGCGAACAGCTCGGCGAGGGCGGCGGCGTAGGACACCGCGCCCTGCTCGTTGGCGAGCTCCTTGACCCGGACCGTCGGCTCGTGGAGCAGCTTGTCGGCGACCCGGCGGACGGCGTGCCGGATCTCGGCCAGGTCGGCATCGTCGAGCCCGGGCATCCGGCCCTCGAGCCGGGCCATCTCGGCGTCGACGACGGCGGTGGCCATCGAGCGGAGGGCCACCACGGTCGGCGTGACGCTGGCCTGCCGGCGGGCGGCGAGGAAGGAGGTGACCTCCTCGCCGACGATCCGGCGCACCTCGACGACCTCGCGTCCGGCCTCGCTCTCGTGCAGCGCGTCGGCGAGCTGGGCCAGGCCGATCAGGGTGACCCCGGGCAGCGAGGCCACCGACGGGTCGACGTCGTGCGGGAGCGCGACGTCGATCACCGAGAGCGGCCGGTCGCCGTTGCGGGACTCGGCCAGCATGTCGCGGCTGATCAGGGTGCCGCTCGCGCCGGTGCAGGTGATCAGGATGTCGGCGGCGCCGAGCTCGGGGCGGAGGTCCTCGAGGGCGACCGCGCGGGCGCCGTACTCCATCGCGAGCCGGTCGGCCCGGCCGGCGGTGCGGTTGACCACCCGGATCTGGGCGGCGCCGAGCCGAGCGACGGTGGCGGTGGCCAGGCCGGCCATCGCACCGGCGCCGACCACCACGACGTACTTGCCCGCGACGGCGCCGACGGCCTCGTCGGAGCGGTCGAGGGCGGCGCTGACCAGCGACGGAGCGACCTGGTCGATGCCGGTCTCGGCGCGGGAGCGCTTGCCCACCCGCAGGGCCTGCTGGAACAGCACGTTGAGGGCCGGACCGACGGTGCCCATCTCCTGGCCCAGGCGCAGCGCCTCGCGGGTCTGGCCGAGGATCTGTCCCTCGCCGACGGCCATCGAGTCGAGGCCCGCAGCGACCTGGAACAGGTGGGACACCGCGCCGTCGTCGTAGTGGACGTAGAGGTGAGGCAGCATCGCCTCGGTGGTCTCGCCGGCGCGCTCGACGAGCAGCCGCGAGAGCGTCTCGACGCTGCCGTGGAACCGGTCGACCTCGGTGTAGATCTCGACCCGGTTGCAGGTGGAGATCACGGTGGCCTCGGTGACGTGCTCGCTCGCCGCGGCGTCGCTGATCAGCTTGTGGACGCCGTCGTCGTCGAGGGCCACCTGCTCGAGCAGGGAGACCGGAGCGGAGTTGTGGGAGATGCCCACGACCAGGACGCTCATCCGGCACCGTCCAGGACCTGGGCCTTGCGCTGCTCGTGGTAGGCGAGGATCTGCAGCTCGATCGACAGGTCGACCTTGCGTACGTCGACCCCGTCGGGCACCGCGATCACGCTCGGCGCGAAGTTGAGGATGCTGGTGACCCCGCAGGCGACCATCCGGTCGGCGACGTCCTGGGCGGCCAGCGCGGGCGTGGCGATCACGCCGATCGCGACGTCGTGCTCGCTGACGATCTGCTCGAGGTGGTCGAACGGGCGCACCTCGACGCCGGCCACGACCTCGCCCTCGCGGACGGGGTCGGCGTCGAGCAGGGCGACCACCCGGAACCCCCGGCTGCGGAACCCGGAGTAGTTGGCGAGCGCGTGGCCGAGGTTGCCGATGCCGACGATGACGACCGGCCAGTCCTGGGTGACGCCGATCTCGCGGGCGATCTGGTAGCGGAGGTACTCGACGTCGTAGCCGACTCCGCGGGTGCCGTAGCTGCCGAGGTAGGACAGGTCCTTGCGGAGCTTGGCGCTGTTGACGCCGGCGGCGGACGCGAGGTCCTCGCTGGAGCAGGTGCTGGTGCCCTCGTCGGACAGCGTGGTGAGGGCCCGCAGGTAGACGGGCAGGCGGGCGACCGTGGCCTCGGGAATCTCCCGGGCGGTCTCGCTCGACGTGCGTGCGGTCACTGCTGACTTCTTTCCAGCTACCTGCCTCGGCGCCGGCAGGCGGCTCGTTCACTCTAGGAGTTTGTGAACGCGAGAACAAAACGGCGACGGGGCCTGCTGCGTCACATTCGAGACCTACCTGTAATGCGTCACCGGTATCCACGGCCGTGACTTCGCCTAAGGTAAAGCGAGTGACCCGCCGCCCACACACCGTGTCGTCGTGGCGGTTGCTTCTCAGAGCCCTCTCCTACCACCGAGGCCAGACCATCGCGGTCGCGCTGGTGACCGCCCTGATCACGGCCGGGGCGGTGTTCGCACCGTGGTACACGCGGATGGTCGACGACACGGTGACCCGCGACGCGTTCGCGGTCGGCGAGCCCGGCTCCACGCTGCGGCTCACCGGCCCCGACGACGCCGCGCTGCTGGAGATGCTGCCCGCCGACACCGACGAGCTCTTCGACGAGCCGGTCGCCGGCAGGCACGCCGACCTGCTGTGGCAGTCGACCAACTACGACCGCCCCGTCGAGGGCGGGATGATCTGGCGCCAGGACATCTGCGAGCACATCGTCCTGGTCGAGGGCGCGTGCCCCGAGGCGCCCTCCACCGACGACGAGGCGGTGCCCGCGGCGGTCAGCGTGGCCGACGCCGAGATGTACGACGTCAGCGTCGGCGACGTGCTGCCCGAGGTGAACTCCGCCTACAACGCCGTCGACTTCCGGGTCACCGGCATCTACGACATCCCCGACCCCTCCGAGCCCTACTGGTTCGACATCAGCCCGATCGGTCGGTCGGGATTCAGCGGCCCCAACCTCGACATCCCCATGGCCGACCTGTTCGTGGTCTCCCAGTCGGGAGTGGTCTTCGGGAGCGAGCGCCAGCGGGGGGTGCTGTTCGACGAGGAGACGGTGACCCGCGCCTACCAGGACTCCCTCGACCTGCGGGTCGACGCCGACTCGGTCACCAGTGAGGACGTGCCCCAGCTGCGCGAGATCATCGATGACCTCCAGGAGGAGGCCGACGGCACCGACGCGGCGCTGATCACGTCGATGGACGACACCTTCGACTACCTCGACGACGCCTGGCAGGTCACGGCCACCACGATGATCGTGACCACGGCTCAGGTGGGCGTGCTGGCGCTCGCCGTGCTCGCGATGCTGGTCAGCGTCGCGCTGATCCAGCGCCGTCCCGAGGTCGGCCTGAGCCGGCTGCGCGGCCGCAGCTTCGGGTCACTGGTGCGGTCGCTGGCGGGGCAGTGGACCGCCGTCGTACTCGCCGGGGCCGTGCTGGGCGTCGCGGGCGGCTTCGGCGCCGCCGCCCTGGCCCGATCCCTCTGGCTCTCCGGCCCACCGCCCCTGTCGCCACCGGTCTGGGTCGTGGTGTCGCTCGGGCTCGCGGTGCTCGCCGCGATCCTGCTGCTGGTGCTGATGGCCCGGCCCGTCGTGCGCGAGCCGGTGCCTGCGCTGCTGCGCTCGACGGGGCCCAGGTCGGCCGGCCCCGGCGACTCGCGACTGCTGATCGACGGCGCCCTGATCACCGCTGCGGTGTGCGGGCTGCTCGTGGGCCTGCAGTCGTCCGACGACTCCGCGCTCGTCCTGCTGGCCCCGTCACTCCTGGCGGTCGCCGCCAGCGTCCTGCTCGTGCGGCTGCTCGCCTGGGCGGCCGGCCGGCTGGCGGTGCGCTGGCTCACCCGCGGCCACCCCACGTGGGCGATCACCGGCGTGCTCATCGCCCGCGGTCGGGGCACCCGCTTGCTGCTCACGGTGCTCTGCATGACCGCGGCGTTCCTGGTGTTCAGCTCCCAGCTGTCGACGGTCGCCCAGGCCAACCGCACGCACCGTGCCGAGGTCGAGGCCGGCGCCGCCGCGGTGGGGAGCACCCTCGCCCCACCGGCCCAGGTCGCGGCGGCCCTCGACGCCGTCGATGCCGACCGCGAGCAGGCGACCGTCGTCGTCTCGACCGCGCCGAGCGGTCCCGACGCCGTCGGCACGCTGTACGTCGAGCCGGACGCGTTCACCCGCACCGCCTACGGCGCCCTCGACGCGGCGCCGGCGTCCGCGTGGCGCGCCATCACGGCCCCCGCCGACGAGCGACCGGAGCTGATCGGGCGGCGGCTCGAGGTCACCGTCGCGCCCCACACCGTGGACGCCGACGGCGGCGGTGGCTCGCTGACCCTGCACGCGGAGTACGTCCATGCCACGGGCTTCCTGACCAGCGTCCGGCTGGGCGAGATCCCGGTCACGGCGGAGGGTCCGCAGCGCCTGGAGGCGCAGATCGCCTGCCCCGAGGCCTGCCGCCTGCTCGGCTGGACCCTCGATCCTGACGGCGCCGTCGACGGCGAGGTCCAGCTGACCGACGTCGCGACGACCGGCAGCGAGGGCGCCGGCCCGGTCGACCTCGGCGGTCCCGACGACTGGCCGCTCCTCCCGGGTGAGGGCACCGAGGCGACGTTCGAGGGCGGTCCGGGCACGCTCACCTTCGACGGCGCCAGCGGAGGGCTGCCGTTCCTCGCCCAGCACGCCTCGGTCCCGGGCACGGTGCCGGTGATCCTGGCCGGCGACCACCCGCCGGCGGCCGACCAGGAGGAGCCCACGATCCTCAGCCCCGAGGGCAAGGTGCTGCCCTTCCACGCGGAGGCCGTGGCCGACGAGGCGATCCCGCGGGTGCTGCGCGACTACGCCGTCGCCGACCTGGCCACGGTGACCCGCCGCGGCGAGCACCGCCTCACCGGGCGCACCGAGATCCAGCTCTGGTACGCCGAGGGCGCGGACCGCGAGGCGCTGGACGCCGAGCTCGCCGAACTGGGCGTGCGGGTCCGTCCGGTCGACACCGTCGACGACTACGCCGACGTGCACGAGTCGTCGGCCGAGGCGCTCACCGGCCAGGTGTTCCTGCCCGCCGGAGGCCTGGCCCTGCTGCTCGGCGTCCTCGCCGTGATCGTGTCGGTCGCCGCCACCTGGCGGGCGCGGACCCGCGACCTCGCTGCACTGCGGATGGTGGGCGTCGCCCGACGGACCCTGCTGCGTTCGGCGATCGGGATGTACCTCGCGATCGTGGTCGCTGCCACCGTGACCGGCGTGGCCTGCGGCCTGCTCGGCTTCGCCCTCGCGGTCAAGCGCACGCCGCTGTTCACGGTGCCGGAGCCGGAGATCCCCCTGGACCTGGCGCCCGACCCGCTCATCGGCGCGCTGGCGCTCGTCCTGATCCTGGTCGTGCTCGCCGGCGTCTCCGTGGTCTGCGGCCGATGGCTGCTCGGGCGCAGCTCCCTGCACCGGATCCGGGAGGCCGGAGAATGACCACCGCCACGATGCCAGCCACGCAGACCGAGACCGGTGGCCTGAGCCTGATCACCAGCGGACTGGTGCAGATCTACCGCACCGAGGGCCACGACGTGGCTGCGCTGTCCGGAGTCACCCTGTCGGTGGCGCCGGGCGAGGTGGTCGGCCTCCTCGGGCCCTCGGGGTCGGGCAAGTCCACCCTGCTGCTGGCCTGCGCCGGCCTGCTCCGCCCGAGCGCCGGCAAGCTGATCGTCAACGGCCAGAACCTCGCGACGCTCACCCAGGACGAGCTCGACACCCTGCGCGCCACCCGCCTCGGGATCCTGCTGCAGGGCGCCTCCAGGAACCTGGTGCCCTACCTCACCTGCGTCGAGAACGTCGCGTTCGCCCAGAGCACGTCCGCCGGCCGCGGCGCGAGCGACCTCCCGTCGCCCCAGGAGGTCCTCGAGCTGGTCGGCCTCCCGGCCGACGACCGACCGCTGTCGGGGCTGCCCGCGGGCCAGCTGCAGCTGCTCGCGATCGCCGCGGCGATCGCCCACCGGCCCGGCCTCGTGCTCGCCGACGAGCCCACCAGCCAGCTCGACCACGCGGCCCGCGACCGGGTGCTGGAGGCGCTTCAGAGGATCAACGCCGAGCTCGGCACCACCGTGATGCTGGTGACCCACGACCCCGAGGTGGCCGCGCGGCTGCCCCGCACCGTCACGATCCGCAACGGCCGGATCGGTGCCGAGGGCCGGGCCGGCGAGGACTTCGCGATCGTCACCGCCGACGGCTCGCTGCCGCTGCCGCCCGAGGCGCTCGAGGTCGTGCCGCCCGGCACGCTCCTCCGGGTGCGCGAGACCGAGCACGGCCTGGAGCTGGTGCGCGTGGAGGACGAGGCATGACGTTCACGCTCACCGACGTCGAGGTGCGGTACGGCGACCTGGTGGCCGTCGAGCCGCTCACCCTCGAGCAGCCGGCCGGCACGATCCTCGCCGTCACCGGCCCGTCGGGCGCCGGCAAGACCTCGCTGCTGTGGGCGATGTGCCGCGCCGCCCAGCCGGCCTACGGCGAGGTGCGGGTCGGCGACCAGCGGCTCGACGACCACGACCAGGCGCTCGACGCCGGCGTCGTACTGATCCCCCAGGGCAACGGCCTGGCCCGGATCCTCACCGCCACCGAGAACATCGTCGTCCCGCTCGCCGCCCGCCCGCCCCACCACCCCAACGGCGACGAGGACGCCGACCCCGTGGCCATGGCCGAGCAGGCGCTCGCCGCCGTCGGCATGACCGAGAGCGGCACCCACCTGGTCGAGGAGCTGTCCGGCGGCCAGCAGCAGCGGGTGGCCGTGGCCCGCGGCATCGCCCAGCGAGGCGCGGTGCTGCTCGCCGACGAGCCCACCAGCGAGCTCGACGCCACCAACCGCGACAAGGTCCTCGCCCTGCTGCGCCGGGAGGCCGACCGGGGCGCCGTCGTCGTGCTCGCCACCAACGACGTCGAGGCCGCCGAGGTCTGCGACGCCCACGCCCGCCTGCACGAGGGCGAGCTCGACTGGGTGCGCAGTTTCTAGGAGAGCGCCGCGCGCAGGCGGTCCTCGGAGACCCGCCAGAAGTCGTGCTGCTTGCCGTCGACGAACGTCACCGGGATCTCCTCGCCGAACCTCTCGGTGAGGGTGGCGTCGTCGTCGATGTTGACCTCGTCGTAGGTCTCGCCGAGGTCGGCGCACACCTTCGCGACCACGGCGAGCGCCTCCTCGCAGAGGTGGCAGCCGGGTCTGCTGTAGACGGTGACGCGCGGCGTGCTCATTCGAGGATGCCCAGGGCGCGACGGCGTTCGGCGCTGCGCAGCCGGCCCTTCTGGACCTTGCCGGTGACGGTCAGCGGCAGCTCGTCGACGACCTCGATCCGGCTCGGCTGCTTGAACCTCGCGAGCCGCTGCTGGCAGCGCTCGCGCACGGCGGCCTCCAGCGCGGAGGGGTCGCCGTCGGTGACGACGTACGCGACGACCGCCTCCCCGGAGGTCGGGTCCTCGACGCCGATCACCGCCGTCTCCGTCACGCCAGGGACGTCGCGGATCACGTCCTCGACCTCGGTCGGGTAGACGTTGAAGCCGGAGACGATGACCATCTCCCTGAGCCGGTCGACCAGGAACAGGTCGCCGGTGTGGTCGAGGAAGCCGACGTCGCCCGTCGACCACCAGCCGTCGCCGTCCGGCCCGTCGGCGCCCTCCGGCCAGTAGCCGCTGAACAGGTTGGCGCCCTTGATCTGGATCTCGCCGGGGTCGTCCTCGGCGTCGCCGGAGACCGGTCGGCCGGCATCGTCGACGAGCCGGATCTCGACGCCCTCGAGAGCCGCGCCGACCGACCCGTTCTGCAGCTTCTCCGAGCGCAGCGTGCTGGTGACCACGGGCGAGGCCTCGGTGAGCCCGTAGCCCTGGTGGATCGGGATGCCGGTGCGAGCGGTGAACTCCTCGATCACCGCGGTGGAGAGCGGCGCAGAGCCGGACAGGATCAGCCGCACCGGGCCCAGGCGCTCCTCGAGGCTGTCGATCGTGCGCCAGTACCCGAAGACCGGTGGCGCCACGGGGACCACGCTGCAGGCCTCGTCCTCGATCAGGTCGAGGGTGCCCTGCGGGTCGAAGCGCTCGGCCAGCACCAGCTTGGCTCGGTGGCGGAGCACTCCGCCGAGGACGGCGTTGAGGCCGTAGACGTGGAACAGCGGAAGCACCCCGAGCACCACGTCGTCGCCGTGCATCATCGGCGGGTCGACGGCCGCCACCTGCTCGATGTTGGCGAGCAGCGCGCGGTGGCTGAGCATCGCGGCGCGCGGCCGGCCGCTGGTGCCGCTGGTGTAGAGCAGGCAGGCGAGCTTCTCGGGGTCGGGCAGCGGTGGGATCTCGCGCGGCGAGTCGGAGCGGAGCTCGTCGTGGGCGTGCTCACCGGCGGCCGGTTGTACTCCCACGGTCACCACGCGGGCCTGCGCGGCGCGGGCGAGGACGTCGGGGGCCCACCCCTCCTCGATCCCCTCCTGGGCCTTCTTGAGCAACCGCGTCGCCTCGCGCACCGCCTCGACCGTCGTCTCGTCGGCGATCACCAGGCGCGACCCGGAGTCGGCGACCATCCGGGCCAGCTCGAACGGCGTGGCCCCGGGATTGACCGGTACGGCGACCGCCTGGGCGCGCAGCACCGCGAGGTAGGTCGTGACGAACTCGATCCGGTTGCCGGTCGCGATCATCACCCGGTGTCCGGCGACGATGCCGGTCTCGCCCAGGCCGGTGGCGATCCGGCGTACGTCGTCCTCCAGCTGCGACCAGGTCAGACTGCGCCCTCCGGCCTCGACCACCGCCAGCTTCTCGGACTGCTCGGCCGCGGCGTCCCGGACCAGTGCGGTGAGGTCGTGGGCCGGAGGCATGGGGCGCATCCTACGCAGCGGTGGAGCGCTCGGTGGCGGCATCCGGGAGCCCATACCCTGTCCAGGTGAGCCCCCCTCCAGAGCGCCCGCGCAGGCCCCTCAACCTGCGCCAACGATCGGCCCTGGCGGGCGAGGCAGCGGCAGCCGCGGCCGAGGTGGAGAGAGAGCTGGACACCCCGGCCGACGCGACCTCGGCGGCCTTCTTCGACGTCGACAACACGGTGATGCAGGGCGCGAGCATCTTCCACCTCGCGCGGGGCCTGCACCGAAGGAAGTTCTTCACGACCCGCGACATCCTGGGGGCGGTCTGGAAGCAGGCCTACTTCCGGGTGGTCGGCGTCGAGGACCCGCAGCACATCGCGGAGACCCGCACCTCGGCCCTGAGCTTCATCGAGGGGCACACCGTGCGCGAGCTCGAGGAGCTCGGCGAGGAGATCTTCGACGAGGCGATGGCGCACCGGATCTGGCCGGGCACCCGGGCCCTGGCCCAGATGCATCTCGACCAGGGGCAGCGGGTGTGGCTGGTGACGGCCGCTCCCATCGAGATCGCCCAGATCATCGCGCGCCGGCTGGGCCTGACCGGGGCGATGGGCACCGTGGCCGAGCACGTCGACGGCGTCTACACCGGCGGGCTGGTCGGTGACCTGCTGCACGGTCCCGCGAAGGCCGAGGCGATCCGGGCGCTGGCCGCGCGGGAGGGCCTCGACCTGAGCCGCTGCTCGGCGTACTCCGACTCCGCCAACGACCTGCCGATGCTTCAGCTGGTCGGCGACCCGTGCGCGATCAACCCGGACGCCAAGCTGCGGGCGCACGCCCGAGCGGAGGGCTGGCGGGTCCGGGACTACCGCACCGGGCGCAAGGCGGCCCGGGTCGGGCTCGTCGTAGGGGCCGCGGCCGGGGCGGTCACCGGCACGGTGGCCGCGGGAGTCGCCCTGCGCGGGCGCCGGTCCTAGCAAGAGTGGAACCACCCCATAAGACCTGTCTGGACCTTTTACCCGCAGGGGTATCAAATCCGAGAACCGGTTCCACAGCACCTCGATCACGCATACGATTCGACCTCTGGAGCTTGGAGGGAGGGCCCCCGGGGGAGGGCACAGTCGATATGGCATGGGACCGACGGGAGTTCGCGCGCGGGCTGGACGCCCTGCGTGATGCTGTCGCGCGCCTGCTCGCCGTCGAGGCCGTATACCCCGAGCCGCTTCTCGCCATCACCGCCGGCGTCGGCCCCGAGATCCACGCCACCAAGGCGACCACCGAGTCCGGCTCCACGACCACCGGTGGGCCCGACGGCTACAACGACGCCGATCTCGCGACCTCCTCGGAGGAGTCCGAGGCCGAGCGCAACCGGCTGATCGCGCTGGTCGAGCTGGCCCGCAAGGGCGACGCCGACGCGTTCGGGATGCTCTACGACCACTACCAGGCGTCTGTCTACCGCTTCCTCTTCTACCGCACCCGCTCCAGCACGCTGGCCGAGGACCTCACCTCCGAGACCTTCTTCCGGGCGCTGCGCAGCATGACCAACTTCCGGTGGCAGGGCAAGGACTTCGGCGCCTGGCTGATGACGATCGCGCGCAACCTCGCGACCGACCACTTCAAGGCGGGCCGGACCCGGCTCGAGATGACCACCGAGGACATGGGCCAGCACGACGACGCGACCGAGGGTCCCGAGTCGCAGGTGCTGGCGAGCCTCACCAACGAGATGCTCCTGAACGCGCTCACCCAGCTTCCCGACGAGCAGCGCGACTGCCTGGTGATGCGGTTCCTGCAGGGCATGAGCATCTCGGAGACCGCCAGCGTCCTCGAGCGCAGTGACGGAGCCGTCAAGCAGCTCCAGCTCCGCGGCGTACGCAACCTGGCGAAGCTGATGCCCGAAGGGATCAGGGGGTGACCGGCGACGTGATCGAAGGCACCTCCGGGCCCGTAACCTCCGGCGGCACCCCTTCGTTGGGTTTCGTAAGAGCGGCATTCGACTCAGGACGGAAGCGATGAGCCCCGTGTTCGCGGCGCGACGACGCGCCGAGGAGTTCCAGGCGATGGTCGAGACCTCGACCGATCGCGGCTCCGACGCGCGCCTCAGCGACTTCCTCGAGATCGTCGAGACCCTCCGCGACGCGCCGCCCGTCTCCGCACGCCCCGAGTTCGTGGCCGAGCTCCGCGAGCAGCTGCTCGACGAGGCCCGCACCGCCGCCCGCACCAGCAAGGGCGCGGACGCCGCGGCCCGCCTGACCCTCACCCGTTCCACCTCCTCTCGACGCCGCGAGCGCCGCCTGGCTGCTGCGATCGGTGGCCTGGCGATCGTCGGCGCCACGACCGGCATGGCCGTCGCCTCCCAGAGCGCCCTCCCGGGCGACCCGCTCTACCCGCTCAAGCGGGCCATCGAGAACGCCCAGACCGGCGTCCAGGTCGACGACGACGCCAAGGGCAAGACGCTGCTCGACAACGCCTCCGGCCGGCTCGAGGAGGTCGACCAGCTCAGCCGCGAGAGCAGCGACGCCGACGCGATCTCCGACACCCTGCAGACCTTCACCGACCAGGCCGACGAGGCCTCCGAGCTGCTGCTGTCCGACTATGCCGAGAACGGCAAGGAAGACTCGGTCGAGCAGCTCCGCGAGTTCACCGCCGACAGCATGACGACGCTCACCGGCCTCGAGGGCCTGGTCCCCGAAGACGCACGCGCCTCGCTGATCAAGGCCGCCCAGACGCTGACCCGGATCGACGAGCAGGCCCTGCTCGCCTGCCCGTCGTGCGGCCCCGACCTGATCACCCAGATCCCGGCGCTCACCAACGTCGCCCTCGACGACCTGCTCAACGGCGTCGGCGGCGAGCCCGTGCAAAAGACGCAGCAGGAGCCGAAGTCCGCCCCGGCGAACAAGGAGCCGCGGGAGACGGGTCAGCAGCCCATCAACCCCGACGACGTCCTGCCGCTCGACAACAGCACGCCCGGGCCCGACAAGCAGCAGAAGGGCACCGAGGACGACAACCTCGTCGACGACCTCACAAAGCCGCTCACCGGCGGCAAGGACAAGGACGGCAAGGAACAGGAAGGGCTCCTCGAAGGCCTCACCGGCCCGGTCAAGGATCTCCTCGGCGGCCTGCTCGGCTGATCGGCCGGCGCTCCAGCAGTCAGCAGCTCAGCGGAAGACGGACTGCCGCTTCATCAGCAGCGCGTAGAGCGTCTGCTGGATCGTCTCCCGCACCTGGTCGGTGACGTTGAAGACCAGCATCGGGTCGTCGGACGCGACCTCGTCGTAGTCGTCGGTGCGGATCGGCTCGCCGAACTCCAGGAGCCACTTCGACGGCAGCGGCACCAGGCCCAGCGGGCCGAGCAGCGGGAAGAACGGCGTGATCGGGATGTAGGGCACCCCGAGGATCCGGGCGAGCCCCGGGATGTTGCCGACCAGCGGGTAGATCTCCTCGGCGCCGACCACGGCCAGCGGGATGATGGGTACGCCGGTCCGCAGCGCCGCCGAGACGAAACCGCCGCGCCCGAACCGCTGGAGCTTGTAGCGGTCGGAGTAGGGCTTGCCGATGCCCTTGAAGCCCTCCGGCCACACACCCACCAGCTCGCCGCCGCGCAGCATCCGCTCGGCGTCCTCGTTGCAGGCCAGCGTCGCGCCACCCTTGCGGGCCAGCGAGCTGACGACGGGCATGCGGAACACCAGGTCGGCGCCGAGCGGGCGGAGGTGGCGGCCGGTCCGCTCGTGGATCGCCGTGATCGTCATCAGGCCGTCGACCGGGATGGTGCCGGAGTGGTTGGACACCACCAGCGCCCCGCCCTCGGCCGGGATGTTCTCGGCGCCGATCACCTCGACCCGGAACCACTTGTCGGCGATCGGGCGCAGCGCGGCGATGAAGAAGCGCTCGGTGACCTCTGCGTCGAAGCCGTACTCGTCGACGACGTAGTCGCCGGTCACCCGGCGACGCAGGAAGGCCAGGAGACGGGCCAGCTGCGGCTCCCACTGGTCACCGAACACCTCGCGGGCGGCGTGCTGGAAGGCGGCCAGCCAGTCGGTGGTGGGGATGCCCGCCAGCGGGTTGCGCTCACGGGTCACGGTCGGGGTCCGCTCGGGGGCGGTCACCTCGACCCGCTCGGAGGACGGCACCGGCGTCTCCGCCGGCTGCTCCGCCGGCTCCTCGGCCGGCTTGTCGGTGGGTCGGCTGCGCGGCTTGGCCTTCGACGTGGGCGCGAGCCCGCGCGCGGCGGACGACGGCTGCTTGCCGGTGCCGCGACCCGGGCGGCCGCGGGTGCCGATCGGGATGATCTCTGCGTCACCCACGCTGTCCACCGCCGAGCATCTGGGGAGGGGTCAGCTGGGCCTCCAGGGCGGCGAGCACGCGGTCGGTGCGCCCACCGGTCGGCGGCAGCAGGGCGCTGAAGTC
>DASTDJ010000240.1:0-2846 GCA_035710425.1 Nocardioides sp. | reverse complement strand
ACCCCGGTGCGGGCCAGGGTGCGGTCGAAGGTGCGCAGTGTCGGCTTGGCGTGCCGCGGGTCGAGGAACCCCTGGGCGCCGAGGGCCACGCGGCGGGCCTGCGCCTGGGAGAGCGACTCCCTCAAGACGGGAACTCGAGGAGGTTCTCCCGTACGGCGTACATCACCGCTTCCATCCGCGAGTGGAGCTGCAGCTTCTCGAGCATGTTGCGCACGTGGTTCTTCACGGTGTTCTCGCTGATGTAGAGCCGCGCCGCGATCTCCTTGTTGCTGTGGCCCTGGGCCACCAGCCGGAGCACGTCGAGCTCGCGCTCGGTGAGCCGGAGCCCGGGCCCGGAGGTCTTCTCCGGCTTCGACATCTGCTTGAACTCGTCGATCAGCTTGATCGCCATCGACGGGCTGATCAGCGACTGCCCGTCAGCGACCACGCGCACGGCCTGGGCGACCTCTTCGATCGAGGAGTCCTTCAGGAGGTAGCCCGACGCCCCGCTCTTGACCGCCTCGTAGAGGTCGGCCTCCTCGTCGGAGACGGTGAGCATGATGATCTTCGCGGTGGGCACGCCCTCCTTGATCGCCAGGCACGCCTCGATGCCCGAGCGCTTGGGCATGCGGACGTCGAGCAGCACCACGTCGGGTGCCGCGCTCTCGGCGAGGGCGGTACCCTCCACGCCGTCGCCGGCCTCCCCGACGACCTCGATGCCGGGCTCGACGGCGAGCAGCATCGTCAGGCCGCGGCGGAACAGCTCCTGGTCATCGACCACGAGCACGCGCACGGGCTCGCGACCGGTCGGGGTGGGTGTTTCGGACTCGGACACGGCAGCATCATGGCACGAACGGGCCAGAGACTCTGGCTAGGAAGGGCCAGGCTCCCCGAGGTCGAGCGAGATGACGCCGTAGTCGTAGCCGCGTCGGCGGTAGACGACAGCGGGTCGCTCGCTCTCCTTGTCGACGAACAGGTAGAAGTCGTGGCCGACCAGCTCCATCTCGTAGAGCGCCTGGTCGAGGGTCATCGGGCTGGCGGGGTGGGTCTTCTCCCGCACCACGAGCGGGCCGTCGCCGGTGACCGCGATCGGGCCGACCTGACGGTCGGTCGTGGTGGTCTGGTCCTCGGCGGAGGTCGCGTCCGGACCGTTGACGGGCATCTCGGCGAGCGCCTGCCCGACCGACTTCGGCGCGTGCCGGCCCCGGTGCACCCGGCGCCGGTCCGCAGCACGGCGCATCTGCGCCGCCATCTTGTCGACCGCGAGGTCGAGCGCGGCCATCTGGTGGTCGGCGGCCGCCTCGGCCCTGATCACGGGCCCCTTGGAGAAGGCGGTCAGCTCGAGGTGCACCGCCTTGTCGTGCTGCCGCGGGTTGGGTTCACAGTCGACCTCGACGTGCACCCGGATGATCCGGTGATCGTGCTTCTCCAGCTTCGTCAGCTTCTCCCCTACGTGCTCCCGGAACCTGTCCGTGACCTCGCAGTGACGACCGGTGACCACAACTTCCATCTGAACCTCCCGTGACAACGTTTGGCTTTTCGAGGTGCCGGTCGACGTCTCGTCAGACCGGAGCCTCTGCGGCGGTGGTGCGGCATGGAGCCCGTCCGGCCGACCTGGTCTTCGACCCCACATTCGCCTGCTGAGGCGCTCGCGGCTTGCATGCCACTACTGACCTTCTCGCCTCGACGGCGGCATCCGGCCACCGGGGGACGGCAGGACTTACGACTAAGCCGCACCGTGATCCCGCGACCCGAGGGCCGCGGTTACGTGGGCCGTTTCGCCTGCGACTGGCATCGGCTTGCAGAGCCGGATCGCTTCCTCCGAATCGGTTGAAGCGCTCCCACTCTGCGCAACCACGGACCCGGACGGACTCCATGCACAGACGTTAGACCGTGCCTGGTTGCGACGAAAGGCGTGCCCCGGAACTTTCCATGCCGTGAGTACGCCGGCGGGTGGCCGCCACCACCGCGATCGCGATGACGCCCAGGCCGACCGCCTCGAGCGCGCGCTGCGCCTCCCGCACGGTGGCGCCCGTGGTCAGCACGTCGTCGCAGACCACCACGTGGGCGCGCGGCCACCGGGTGGCGAGCCGGGCCAGGGAACGACCGGAGCAGCGCATCGAGCCGTCGAGGTTGGCCCGGCGCTCCTCGGCGTCCAGACCCGCCTGGTCCCGCACGCCCGGCCGCAACCGGAGCAGCGGCGCCATGGTGGCGGGGCGGCCGGCGGCACGGAGCGCCGACGCCGCGCGGGCGGTGATGACCTGGGTCGGGTCGTGGCCGCGCGAGCGCACGCTCGACCGGCGCGACGGCACCGGCACCAGCACCGCAGGCCCGGCCGGGTGGTCGCGCAGGGCCGAGGCGGCTGCGCCACCGAGGAGCCTGCCCAGGGGACCGGCCAGGTCGAGCACGCCGTGCTCCTTGTGGGCCAGCACCATGGCCCGCACCAGGCCGTCGTACTCCGCGGCCGCGAACGGTGCGAGGAGGCCGGGCGGGGGCGGGGACGGCCACGTCGGCACCGCCGTCTCCGGCAGGGTGGCATCGCAGCTGCCGCACAGGACCCGGCCCGGCCGGGCACAGCCGACGCAGCGACTGCCCAGCAGCAGGTCGCCGAGCGCGTCGGGCAGCATCCGGCCAGCCGAGCAGGGCCGCCGGCGCGCGGCAACCCCACACGGGACGGCTTGTGGAGGGCCGCCTACCCGACGTAGTCGATCGAGGTGACCCGGCCCTCGGCGAACGGGATCGCCGCCCCGGTGTTCAGGTCGACGAGCCCCTCGGGGGTCACGGCGTACGGCGTCGTCGACGCGTCGGCGGAGGCCGCCAGCGCCACGACCCGTCCGCTGACCGAGGTCGTGAGCGCCTCGGCCGTG
>DASTDJ010000239.1:0-6474 GCA_035710425.1 Nocardioides sp. | reverse complement strand
GATGTGCTCGCCGATGACCGGTGGGTCGAGGTGCTGGTAGAACTCCTGGGGCGTGCCGATCTTCGCGATCGCCTTGTCGACGGCGATGCTGCCCATCTTCGCGGCGCGCGCAGGCACGATGCCCTGCCAGCCGACCCCGCCCTGGAGCAGGCCGGGCACCTCCTGCAGCTTGCGCGGCAGGACGGTCGCGAGCTCGCGCAGCCCGGGGATCCGGAAGCCGTGGAAGCGCACCGGCGAGAACAGCATCCACAGCCCCGACCAGTTGATCAGCCAGCCGATCACCCCGGTGAACACGGGGATCGACGCGAAGGCGAACCAGTCGACGTGGCTCGCCCAGTCGCTCAACCAGTCCACGCGCAGCTCCTCGCCGTGACCGCCCCACGACGGCCGGATCCGCCGAGGCTAGTCGCTGTGTACTCCTAGTAACAGCAACGTCCGCCTGGGCGTTACGGCGGCGATCAGGCCCGGGAGCCCTTCGTCACCCCAGTACGGCGTGCACCGCCCGGACCAACGCGTCGTTGTCGGTGGCGTCCCGCACGGCGATGCGCAGGAACGGCGGGAGCTCCTCGAAGCCCGGCTTCGCCGAGCAGTCCTTGACCAGCACGTTGTGCTCGTTCAGGAGGCGCGAGGCGACGTCGCGTGCACTCAGGCCCCCCTTGATCTCGCAGAGCACGTAGTTGGCCTGCGACGGGATCACCCGCAGGCCGTTGACGGCGGCGAGCTGCTTGGTGAGGCGGTCGCGCTCGGCCCGGAGCTCGGCGCAGCCGGCGGCGTACTCGGCCTGGAAGCGTCCGATGATCTGCAGGAAGTACTCGCCGAACGAGTTGATGTTCCACACCGAGAGTCGCCGGGTGACCCCGGCCAGGAGGTCGGCGTCGCGGGTCGCCAGGATGCCGAGCCGGGCCCCGGGGACGCCGTAGCTCTTGCTGATGCTCTTCACGACGATCGACGAGGGATAGGCGTCGAGCACGTCCTGGTGGAGCAGGCTCGCGCAGTGGCCGGGGTCGGCGAAGTCGACGAACGACTCGTCGAGGATCACCCGCTTGCCAGCGGCCTCGGCGAGCTCCAGCAGGGCCAGAACCTCCTCGGACGTGAGGCAGCGGCCGGTCGGGTTGTCCGGGTTGACCAGGACAAGTACGTCGACCTGCTGCAGCAACCGGGCGTAGTGCTCGAACCCGGTGTCGAAGTCGGGCTCGGCTGCGCGCGCAGTGATGACCTCAGCACTGGGGAACCGCTTCAGGTACTCCTCGAACGTCGGCACGGTCACGCCGACCCGGACGGCGCCGAGCTCCTCGCCCAGGGCGGTGATCAGCTCGGCCGCACCGTTGCCGACGACGAAGCACTCGGGCTCCCCGTCGAACATCTTGGCGGCGAGGTGACGCTGCACGGCCTGGCTCGAGGGATAGTCGGAGAGCAGCGCGTCGAAGGAGCGCTTCAGCTCGTCGCGCAGGGCCGTGGTCGGGAACCAGGGGTTGACCAGGTAGCAGAAGTCCAGCAGGTGCGGGAACCGCCAGTACCCGCCGTGCCGGGCCAGGTACCGGTCGTAGCGCTCGTCGTCCGGCGCGAACATGGTCTCCGCGATCTGGTAGTCCTGCATGTCGTCGATCTCGTACCAGCGCTCGTTCTCCACCGGCATTCCGACCAGGCCGTGGTTGTCGAGACCGGCGATCACCCGGAGCACCTGCTCGTAGTACTCGTCCGCGCCGACCGACCGCACGTAGGCCTCGAGGAACGGCAGGTAGCGGTTCTCGATGAAGTCCCGGGACAGCTTGTAGATGTTGACCGTCTTGAAGTACTGCTCCATCGCCTGGCCGTCGACGAGGTGGGAGGGCACGAAGGCCTCGATCTCGTGGTCAGCACCGAGCGTGACCATGGTCCCGTCCATCCAGGGCTGGTAGGCCTCGACGGCGACCACGTTCGGCGTCGGGTGCTGCAGCAGCCGCTCGAGGATGCGGGGTTCGTAGATCAGGTCGCTCTCGAGCAGGAGGGTGTCGTCCTTCGCCAGCTCGTCGGCGGCGAGGTAGAGCGAGTGGATGTTGTTCGTGGTGGCGTAGTCGACGTTCTCCACGTAGGTCACGGGAGTGCCGCGGTAGTCGTCGCCGACGACGTCCCGCACCCCTTGGGCGTGGTAACCGACCACGATCACGATCCGGTCGACCCCGTGATCGACCAGCGCCGCGAGGCTGCGATCGAGCAGCGTGCGTCCGTGCACCTCGACCATCGCCTTGGTGCGGTCGTTGGTGAGGTGACCCAGACGCCGGCCGATGCCGGCGGCGAGGATGAGTGCTTGCACGATTCGTTCCCCCAGTCACCATGTCCCGTGCCGTGGCGTCCGTAGGGAGCCCGACCCCCGGAGCCTCCCAAGACGGGGGTTCAGAGGCATCCCCAAATGTGGTGACCACAGGGCTCCCTGCATCGGCTTCCATGGGAGCGGTCAAGGAACGGGGAGCCCAGATGACTGTCCATGCACCGCAGCCCGGACAACCGGTGATCGAGCTGTGGACCTACTTCGTCGTCGACCCGGTGGGTGTTCCGCTGTCGCGGCGACTCGCGCGGCTGAGCGTGGTCACGCCCAACCGGCTGACGGCGGCAGCGCTCGCCCTCGGCATCGCGGCAGCAGCGTGCTTCGCGACAGGGCAGCTGCGCATCGGCGGGGCTCTGTTCCTGCTCCGGTTCTTCGTCGACTGCCTCGACGGGACGGTCGCCAGGATGCAGGGATCCTGCTCCAAGCGCGGCGCATACGTCGACCTCGGCGCCGACGTGATCGGCGTGACCGCGGGGTTCGCCGCACTGGGGTGGTACCTCGTGGACTCGGGCCGGATCGACCTGGCCTGGCTGCTCGCTCTCCTCGGCGCCCTCGGCCTCTACAACTGGGTGCTCGACTACCGCAAGAGGGTGGCCGCGGACGCCGGGCTCGGCAACGGCGGGGCGTCCCACCAGTTCTCGCCCTCGTTTGCGCCGCTGCGACGTTGGGTGATGTTCTGCAACAGCCGGGGGGTCTCGACCGTCCCGTGGGCGTGCGAGGTGGAGATCGCGACGCTCGGCCTGGCGCCGCTGCTGTTGCCGGTCGACGCGCTGCCCTGGGCGATCTTCTTGGCTTTGGCCTTCTACGTCTTCGCCGACCTGCTCAACGCCCGACGGGTCTGGCGGATCGCCGGCCATCTCGACCGACAGGAAGTGACCTCGTGACCACCGCTGCAGCCGTCGATGTCGTCATCGCCACCCGCAACCGTCCGGAGCTGCTGAGGCGCGCGATCGCCGGCGTGGTCGGCCAGACGGTCAACTGCGACATCACGTGCTACGTGGTGTTCGACCAGTGCGAGCCGGACGAGTCCCTCACCTCCGACTACCCGGGGCGCCGGGTCGTGGTGCTCAGCAACAGCCACACCCCGGGCCTCGCCGGTGGTCGCAACACCGGCGTCCTGGCCGGCTCGGCGTCCATGGTGGCGTTCTGCGACGACGACGACGTGTGGCTGCCGGAGAAGCTCGAGGTCCAGCTGGCGCAGATGGAGGCGGAGCAGTCGGACACGTCGGTCACCGGCATCGTGGTCGAGTACGAGGACCGCTCGGTGGTCCGGGTGCCGACCCCCGAGCAGCTGAAGCTGGAGCACCTGGTCCGGCACCGGGTGATGGCCGCCCATCCCTCCAGCGTGGTGGTCCGCCGCTCGGCGCTCTCGAGGATCGGGCTCGTCGACGAGCAGATCCCGGGCAGCTACGGCGAAGACTTCGACTGGCTGCTGCGAGCGGTGCAGGCGGGACCGATCTCCGTGGTGTCCCAACCGCTGGTCCGGGTGCGCTGGGGCGGGTCGCAGTTCTCCCGGCAGTGGCAGACGATCGTGGACGCGATCGACTACTCCCTCAAGAAGCACGCGGTGTTCCACCGGGACCCCAGGGCGCTGGGGCGGCTCTACGGACGCAGGGCCTTCGCGCTCGCCGCGTTGGGGAAGCGCGCCGACGCGCGCCGAGCGGCGGTGCGCACGGTCAAGGTGGCTCCGCGTGAACCCCGGGCCTACCTCGCTGCCGCGGTCGCGTTCCGGCTGGTCAGCGCGGAGCGCCTGTTGCACCTCGCCCACCGGCGTGGGCACGGCATCTGATCAGCGGCCGCGCCGCCAGACCACCAGCGCCTGACCGGTCGGCGGGTCGGCCAGCACCGGCAGCCGGTTGCCGGCCCCGTCCGTACGCCGGCGGCTCGCCGCCAGGCGGAGCGCCTCGCGGGTCGCCTCGAGCTCTGCGATCAGCTCCTCGTTGCGCGAGGTCAGCGCCGCCACCTGGTTCTCGAGCTCCATGATCCGGCGTACCCCCTCGATGCCGATGCCGGACGAGGTCAGCGACGCGATCTTGCGGAGCCGCTCGATGTCGACGTGGGAGTAGCGCCGTCCGCCGCCGCCGGTTCGGCCCGGGGTGATCAGGCCCATCCGCTCGTAGGTGCGCAGCGTCTGCGGGTGCAGCCCGGTCAGCTCGGCCGCGACGCTGATGACGTAGACCGCCGCCTCGGGGCTGGGCGGCTCGAACGGCGGCCGCCGGCTGGCCATCAGCTGGCTCCCTCGAAGAGGTTGGCGCGCAGCGTGGAGCCGGTGGTCGCGGCGCGGTAGGCCTCGACCGCTTCGCGAGCCGCGGCGTCGAGCTTGGCGGGCACCTGGACCTCGACGGTCGCGAGCAGGTCGCCGCGGGTGCCGTCGCTCTTCTGGGCACCCTTGCCGCGGATCCGGAAGGTCCTCCCGGTGGGGGTGCCGGCCGGGACCTTGAGGGTCACCGGCGCGCCGCCCAGCGTGGGCACCTTCACCTCGGCGCCGAGTGCGGCCTCGTCGAACGAGATCGGGACGTCGATCGTCAGGTTGTCGCCCTTCCGCCCGAAGATCGGGTGCGCGGAGACGCGGACGGTGACGTAGAGGTCACCGGCGGGACCGCCTTGGTCGCCGGCGCCGCCCTTGCCGCGCAGCCGGATCCGCTGGCCGTCCTTGACCCCGGCGGGGATCCGGGCCTGGATGGTGCGCGCCGAGGTGCCCCGCCCACTGCCGTGGCAGGTGGGGCACAGCTCGTCGTAGACGAGCTGGCGGCCACCGCACACCGGACAGGTCTCGTTCATGGAGAACGCGCCGCCGACCGACGACACCACGAAGCCCGCGCCCTCGCACTCGGGGCAGATGTGCGGCTTGGTGCCCGGCTTGCCGCCAGTGCCCTGGCAGTCGGGACAGGCGGCGTCGGAGGTCAGCCGCAGCGACACCGTGACGCCGTCGATGGCGTCGGTGAAGCCGATCGTGGCGGTGGTCTCGACGTCGGGTCCCTTGGCCGGTCGCCGGGCCTGCTGGCGCCGGGCGCCGGCGAACAGGTCGCCGAACATGTCGCCGAAGCCACCGCCGCCCGCGCGGTCGCGGAGCAGGTCCTCGAGGTTGAACCCGCCGCCACCGCCGCCGCGCATCCCCCCGCCGGAGGCGTAGAGGGAGCGCATCTCGTCGTACTTCTTGCGCTTCTCGGCGTCGCCGACGACGTCGTAGGCCTCGGCGACCTCCTTGAACCTGTCGTGCTTGGCGGTGTCGCCGGGGTTGGAGTCGGGGTGGTTGGCGCGCGCCAGCTTGCGGTAGGCCTTCTTGATCTCGTCGGCGGAGGCTTCCTTCTTCACGCCGAGGACCTGGTAGAAGTCCTTCTGCGCCCAGTCGGCGCGGAACCCCGCGCCGTCGTTGTCAGCCATTGCGCACCTCCCTTCCCGTCAGTCGTCGCTCTCTGCTGCGGTGTCGACGTCGCCCTCGTCGGCGGCGGTCGCGGGCGCCGGCTCGGTGGCCGGGTCGACCACGAGCACCTGTGCGGCCCGCACCACGCGGTCACCGATCTTGTAGCCCGCCTTGGCGATCACCTTGCAGGTGGTCACCTCCACCTCGGGGTCCTCGCCGATGTGGGAGAGGGCCTCGTGGATGGTCGGGTCGAAGGCGTCGCCGACCGCGCCGAACTTCGTCAGCCCGACCCCGGAGACCACCCGCTCGAGCTGCTCGGCGACGGCCTTGAACCCACCGTCGAGCGGACCGTGCTCGCGCGCCCGGTCGATCGTGTCGAGCACGTCGATGATCGGCGTGAGCGCGGTGTACGTCGCGTTCTCGCGGACCAGCTCGCGGTCGCGGTCGACCCGGCGCTTGTAGTTGACGAACTCCGCCTGCAGCCGCTGCAGGTCGGTCGTGCGCTCGTCGAGCTGGGCCTTCAGCTCCGCGGCCTCGTCGACAGGAGGCTCGAGCGTCTCGTCGGTCTCGAACATCGGCTCGTCCTCGATCGGAGGACCAACCTCGGCCGCCGGCTCCTCACCGGCGGCCGAGTTCGGCTCCTGCGTCACTTCGCCTCGCCCTCGTCGCTCTCACCCTCGGTGGGCTCGTCGACGATCTCGGCGTCGACGACGTCGTCGTCCTGCTCGCCGGTGGCCCCGGTGGTGCCACCCGCGGCGGCCTGGTCGGCCTCGGCGGCGGCGTACATCGCGGCGCCCATCTTCTG
>DASTDJ010000238.1:0-3673 GCA_035710425.1 Nocardioides sp. | reverse complement strand
TGGCCGAGAAGGGCATCGGCTACGTCGACTGCGGTGTCTCCGGCGGCGTGTGGGGCCTCGAGAACGGCTACGCCCTGATGTACGGCGGCTCCGCCGACGACGTCGCGAAGGTGCAGCCCGCGTTCGACGCCCTCAAGCCCGAGGGCGAGTTCGGCTCGGTGCACGCCGGGTCGGTCGGCGCCGGGCACTTCTCGAAGATGGTCCACAACGGCATCGAGTACGCCGTCATGCAGGCCTATGCCGAGGGCTGGGAGCTGCTCGACAAGGTCGACCTCGTCGACAACGTGCCCGAGGTGTTCCGCTCCTGGCGCGAGGGCACGGTCATCCGCTCCTGGTTGCTGGACCTGCTGGTCGAGGCGCTGGACGACGACCCGGGCCTGTCGAAGATCCGCGGCTACGCCGAGGACTCCGGTGAGGGCCGCTGGACCGTGGAGCAGGCGATCGAGAACGCCGTCCCGATGCCGACGATCGCCGCGTCGCTGTTCGCCCGGTTCGTCTCCCGCCAGGACGACAGCCCGGCGATGCAGGCGGTGGCGGCGATGCGCAACCAGTTCGGCGGGCACGCGATGCAGACGTCCGCGCCCAAGGGCGGCGACGTCGAGGGCGGCGGAACGCCTGAGCAGGCCCCCGAGGCCGAGCAGCAGGGCGCCGGCTCGGGCAACGAACCCGCGGAGAGCTGACGGGTTGCACGTCTCGCACCTCACCCTCCACGACTTCCGGTCGTACGCCGCCGCGGACATCGCCCTCGACGCGGGCGTCACCGCGTTCATCGGTCGCAACGGGCAGGGCAAGACCAACCTGGTCGAGGCCGTCGACTACCTCTCTCGCCTGACCTCCCACCGGGTCGCGACCGATGCGCCGCTGGTGCGCGCCGGCGCCGACCAGGCGGTGGTGCGGGCTGCCGTCGTGCGTGACGGACGGACGGCGGTGCTCGAGGTCGAGGTCAACCCCGGCCGCGCCAACCGGGCCCGGGTCAACCGCGCGCCGCTCCCCCGGGTCCGCGACCTGGTCGGCCTGGTCCGCACGGTCGTCTTCTCGCCCGAGGACCTCACCCTGGTCAAGGGCGACCCGTCGGACCGCCGCCGGTTCCTCGACGACCTGCTGGTGCTGCGCACCCCGCGCCTGGCCGGCGTGCGCGCCGACTACGACCGGGTGCTGAAGCAGCGCAACTCCCTGCTCAAGACCGCCGGGGTCGCGCGTCGCGGATCGAGCAGCGAGGAGGCCGCTCTGTCGACCCTCGGGGTCTGGGACGAGAACCTCGCCCGGGTCGGGTCCGAGCTCCTGGCCGCCCGGCTGGGCCTGGTGGACGAGCTGCGGCCGTACGTCGGCAAGGCCTACGAGACCGTCGCCCGCGGCGCGTCGCGGGAGGACGCCCGGATCGAGTACCGCCCGTCGTTCGAGCTGCCCGGCCCCGACCGCGCGGCGCTCGCCGAGGCGCTGCTCGCCGAGGTCGAGCGGCGCCGCAGCGACGAGCTCGACCGCGGCATCTCCCTGGTCGGTCCGCACCGCGACGACCTGCTGCTGACGCTCGCCGGCGGCGGTCAGGACCTGCCGGTGAAGGGCTACGCCTCGCACGGCGAGTCCTGGTCCTTCGCCCTGGCGCTGCGGCTGGCGTCGTACGACCTCTTGCGCGCCGACGGCGACGACCCGATCCTGATCCTGGACGACGTGTTCGCCGAGCTCGACACCGAACGCCGCACCCAGCTCGCCGAGCTGGTGGCCGGGGCCGAGCAGGTGCTGGTCACCGCGGCGGTGGCGGCCGACGTCCCCGCCGCGCTGGCCGGCGCGACGTACACCGTGGCCGACGGGGAGGTGACGCGTGACCGACCCGAGTGACGAGACACCGGCGGCGCCCGAGCCCCACGCGGACGACGGCCTCGACCTCGCGAAGGCGCTGACCCGCGCGACCGCCGGTGCCACCCCGAAGCAGCGCAAGCGGCAGCGCAACCGCGACCAGCAGAGCCGCGGCAGGGTCTCGGGCGCCCACCCCGACGACCGCGACCCCCAGCCGATCGGGGGCGAGGTCTCGCGACTGGTCGAGGACCGCGGCTGGGAGCTCGACCTGCGGATGCGCGGCGTCTTCGCCCGCTGGCCCGAGCTGGTCGGGGAGCAGGTCGCCGACCACAGCACCCCCGAGAGCTTCACCGAAGGCAAGCTGGTGGTGCGCGCCGGGTCGACCGCGTGGGCCACCCAGCTGCGGCTGCTCGCCCCCACGCTCGTACGCCGTCTCAACGAGGAGCTGGGCCACGGCACCGTCACGGTGATCGACGTCCTCGGCCCGCACGGCCCGACCTGGAAGAAGGGTCCTCGCTCCGTTCGTGACGGCCGCGGACCGCGGGACACGTACGGCTAGATGAGGCGGCTGAACGGCCGGTCCGACGTACGGGCCCTCAACGGACCCCCTCCGCGGCGCTCGTGACCGGGGTTGCGCGCCGCTCAGGGGCATATTTCGACCGCTGACACCCCAGCTCCTGGGGATGGCAGCGTGTTTGACGGTCCTCTGGGCGCTATCATGGAGTTCGGTCGTTCGCCCGGGTGCAGCGACCGACTTTTGTGTCAGGTCATAGATGAAGAGGTGTGTGTGTCCGAGACGAGTACCACTCCTGAAGAGTCCGGCAACACCACCCCGATCGACAGCGGCAACGGCGACTACGACGCGTCCGCGATCCAGGTACTCGAGGGTCTCGAGGCGGTCCGCAAGCGGCCGGGCATGTACATCGGGTCGACCGGCGAGCGCGGCCTCCACCACCTGATCTGGGAGGTCGTCGACAACTCCGTCGACGAGTCGCTGGCCGGCTACTGCGACCGGATCGTGCTCACCCTCCAGGCCGACGGCGGCATCCGGGTCGAGGACAACGGCCGCGGCATCCCCACCGACACCGCGCCCGGCCAGGAGCTGCCCGCGCTGACGATGGCGCTGACCCTGCTCCACGCCGGCGGCAAGTTCGGCGGTGGCGGCTACAAGGTGTCGGGCGGCCTGCACGGCGTCGGCATCTCGGTCGTCAACGCCCTGTCGACCCGGCTGATCGCCGACGTCCGCAACCGCGGCCACGAGTGGCGGCAGACGTTCACCGCCGGCGTGCCCGACGGCGATCTCGAACAGGTCCGCGAGATGGAGCCCGACGAGCGCACCGGCACCACGATCACCTACTACGCCTCGCCCGACATCTTCGAGAGCACGACCTACTCCCTCGAGACGATCACCACCCGCATCCGCGAGATGGCCTTCCTCAACAAGGGCCTCGAGATCGTGGTGCGCGACGAGCGCCCGGCCGCCGAAGACATCGCGGAGGCCGTCGAGGACGCCACGGTCGACGAGTCGATCGACGGCGGCAGCGACGGGATCAAGAAGGGCGAGGGCGGCGGGCTCGAACAGGTCTTCAAGTACGACCGCGGCCTGGTCGACTACGTCGAGCACCTCAACCGCGCCAAGCAGGCCGCCAACCCGACCGTGATCTCCTTCGAGGCCGAGTCGACCGACCTCTCGGGGCAGCACATGAGCCTCGAGGTCGCGATGCAGTGGAACACCAGCTTCACCGAGTCGGTGCACACCTTCGCCAACACGATCAACACCCACGAGGGCGGCACCCACGAGGAGGGCTTCCGCGCGGCGCTCACCAGCCTGATCAACAACGCCGGGTTCGACTGGGGCCTGATGAAGAAGCAGGAGGAC
>DASTDJ010000237.1:0-3004 GCA_035710425.1 Nocardioides sp. | reverse complement strand
CGCGGCGGCAGCCGGCGGATCTCGGTCCACAGGTCGAGGTGGTCGGCCCGCAGCCCGAGGCCGCCGTCGTGCCCGCGGTCGGGCAGCTCGTCGGTCGGCAGCTCGCGGCGGCGGGTCCGCCACTGTCGTGACATCTGGTTGAGCATCGCCTTGCGCACGTAGGCGTCGGCCGCGCGCTTGTCGCGGATCCGGTCCCAGCGCACGCAGGTGCGGGCCAACGCGGACTGCAGCAGGTCCTCCGCCTCCTCGCGGCGGCCGGTGAGCAGGTACGCCGTCCGGTAGAGCGGCGCCCAGCGAGCGGCCATGAACTCGCTGAAGGACATGTCGGTCATCTGGTCCCTCTCCTGATGGTGGTCGTTCACCAGGACAGACACCCGCTCCCCACGAAAGGTTGAGAGGTCACATCGAGTCCGTGACCGGCTCGCCGATGTCAGCGCAGCCGTGCTGCGGGGCGAACCGCGGGATGAGGAGCACGGACACCGCCGCCGCGAGGCACAGCCCGCCGGCCGTCATCCAGGCCGCGAAGTAGTCGCCGGTCCCCTGGCGGATCCAGCCGGCATAGCTGGCCGCGACGCCCGCACCGACCATGTGCGAGGCGAACACCCAGCCGAACACCACGCCGGCCTTCTCGATCCCGAAGTGCTCCCGGCACAGCGCCACCGTGGGCGGCACGGTGGCCACCCAGTCGAGGCCGTAGAAGACGATGAACACGAACAGGCTCGCGTGCACCACGTCGGTGAGCAGGTAGGGCACGGTGAGCAGCGACAGCCCGCGCATGAGGTAGTAGAAGAACAGCAGGTAGCGCGCGTCGACCCGGTCGGTGAGCCAGCCACTGGCGACGGTGCCGGCGATGTCGAAGACGCCGATCAGGGCCAGCAGGCCGGCGCTGGTGGTCGCCGACATCCCGTGGTCGTGCGCGGCCGGGATGAAGTGGGTGCCGATCAGGCCGTTGGTCGACCAGCCGCAGATCCAGAAGGAGCCGAACAGGATCCAGAACGTGCGCGACCGGGCGCTCTCCTTCAGGGTTCGGATCGCGACGGTCGCTGCGCCGACGTCGCTCGGCGCGGGAGGGGGCGGCTCCCAGTCGTCGGGCGCGCCGTACGGCGTGGTGCCGACGTCGGCCGGGCTGTCCCGCATCAGGAGCAGCACCAGCGGGACCAGTGCCAGCGCGAAGGCGGTGACGATCGCGGAGGCGTACCGCCAGCCCGGGCCGTCCGCCACGTGCGCGATCGCGGGCAGGAAGATCAGGTGGCCGCTGGCGCCCGCCGCGGAGAAGATCCCCATCACCAGCCCGCGGTGCCGCACGAACCAGCGGTTGGCGACGATCGCGCCGAAGACCAAGGCGATCGCCCCTGTGCCGACGCCGACAGCGAGCCCCCACAGCAGCCACAGCTGCCAGGCCTGGGTCATCACGAGCGTCAGCCCGGAGCCGACGGCCACCAGCGTCAGCGAGGCCACGACCACCCGGCGGATGCCGAAGCGCTCCATCAGCGCCGCCGCGAACGGCGCGGTCACGCCGTACAGCACCAGGTTGAGCGTGACCGCCCCGCTTGTGGTGGCGCGGGACCAGCCGAAGTCCTCCTCGAGCGGCTCCAGCAGCGCGCCGGTCGACGAGCGGAACCCGGCCGCGGCGACCAGGGCGCCCATCGTGATCGCCGCGACGAACCAGGCGCGGTGGATCCGCCGAGTGCGCTGCGGACCCTCGACGGTGGCTGTCACCGCCCAAGCGTAGGTTCCGTCAGGCCCACATCGCAGCCACGTGCCGGGCGTCGGTGCCGCAGCAGCCACCGACGATGCGCACCGCCGGCAACTGCGCGCGCAGCGTCGCCACGTCGGCCGCCAGCTGCACCGGGTCGCCGTCGTCGAGCTCCTCGGAGTTGTCGAGCTCCTCGTGGCTCATCGTGGACGCGTTGACCCTGAGTGCGTGGACCCGGTCGCGCCACGGACCCTCGTCCACGCCCTTCAGGACGTGCGTCGGGTGCGCGCAGTTGATGACGAAGTACGCCGGCGGGGTGTCGGCGTCCACGCTCTCGATCGCCTCCTCGAGCGTCTCGCCCCGAGGCAGCCGGCCGTCGGTCTCGACGGTGAAGCCGAGGCCGAGGGGCAGCCCGACGTCGGCAGCGGCGCGGGCGACGCCGATCGCCTCGCCCACGTCGGTCAGCGTCAGCACGGTGGCCTGGTCGGCCCCGGCCGCGGCGAACGAGGCCAGCTGGGGTCGGTGGTACTCGGCCGCCTCGTCGGGGTCGACGCGCGCGCCGGGCGTGTACCCGTCACCGCGCGGCCCGATCTGCCCGCTGACCAGCACCTGCGGCAGGTCGGTCCAGCCGGCGGCGATCTCCTGCACGAGCTCCACCGAGGCGCGGTTGGCGCGGTCGAGGCCGGCGGCGTCGTAGCCGATCACCTTGCCCCAGTCGGGGTTGGCCCGCCAGGTCGGCGTCTCGAGCAGCAGGCCGGCGGCCGCGGCGCGCGCCGTGTCGGCGTACCCGGCGTAGTACTTCCGGAGCGCGGCCCGGCCGGCATCGGTCTCCACCAGGGGGAAGGCGGCGAACTCCGGGAGGTCGAAGCCGTGGTGGTAGATCAGGTCGGTCTCGAGCCCGCCGTCGGTGACGAATGACCGGGCGTCGGTGGTGGTGTTCATGCGGAAATCTCCCTCGTACCAGACTGTTCGGTCTGTTTGTACCAGACCATCCAGTCTGTTACAACTGTGATGTGCCCAAGGACGGACGTGCCACCCGCGAGCGGATCCTCGACGCCGCCGAGAACCTGGTCATCGAGAACGGCTACGCCGCCACCTCGCTCGACCAGGTGATCGCGGCGTCCCAGAGCTCCAAGGGCGCGTTCTTCCACCACTTCGCGTCGAAGCGGGCGCTCGCCGACGCGCTGGTCGACCGCTACGTCGTCGCGGACATCGCCATGCTCGAGGCGGGACTGGCCGAGGCCGTGACCACGAGCGACGATCCGGCCGAGCGGGCGATCGCGTTCGTGCGGTTCTTCGAGGACAAGG
>DASTDJ010000236.1:0-8415 GCA_035710425.1 Nocardioides sp. | reverse complement strand
GGTGAGGACGAGCAGCCGGGTGGCGCCGAGCTTCAGCCCGAGGCGCAGCGGCAGGTAGCTCCAGCCGTCCTCGTTGTCGGCGACCAGGCCCCAGATCGCGCGGAGGAAGTGCACGCCGATGCCGAGCAGGCCGGCCAGCAGGGTCATCACCACCTCGGGCGCCGGGCCTTCCGCCTGGCCGCCCCAGCCGCCGTACGAGATGTAGGCGGGGTAGAGCGCGAAGGACAGGGCCCACGGCACCCAGGAGAACAGGCCCTGACGCAGGGCGACGTTGGCGAGCAGGCCGATCATCACGCTGATCAGGTAGTTGATGCCGGCGATGACGCCGGTCGAGATGGAGAGCGGGACCAGGAGCAGCACCGCGATCGTGAGGGTGTACCAGACCGATCCGACGTCGAGCCGCCCGTCGGCGATCGGCTTGCGGGGGGTGTCGTGGCGCGCGTCGCGCTCCCGGTCGACGATGTCGTTGTGCCAGCCCAGGATGCACTGGCCGACCAGCACGGTGAGCAGGATGACGCCCACCTCCCGGGTGGGCCGGCCGGCGAGCGCCGCCACGGCGCCGACGCCCAGCGAGGTCGCCACCGCCTGCCGCGGGTGCGCGGCCTGGATCATCAGCAGCGGCCATGCGTCCCGCAGCCGGCGTACGGAGAGCTTGGGGGTACGCCGCTCCTCGACGCGTCGTCGCCGGGATCCGTGCGCGGGCGTGCCCGGCTCGGGCGGCGTCTCCTCGACGTCCGCCAGCGCCGTGTCGGTGCCCTCCCCGGCGGAGCCGCGTTGCCGCCTCCGCTGCAATCTCCCCATGCCGAGCAGTATCGACCACGAGCCGGAAGGGGCGGACACCCCTGCCCGAATTCCGGCACCACGGCATCCGTCAGGCGACCTGTCCACCACAGGAATCCCGTCCTGTCAAGCCCGCAATGTGCCCCCTGACCTGCACAAACGCGGCCGGAGGTGAATTCTGGACGTGATAGAATGAACACCTAGGAAGGGGTTCATCACATATGACTTTCACCGTCGGCGAAACGGTTGTTTACCCCAATCACGGGGCCGCAGTCATCGAAGACATCGAGATGCGGAAGATCAAGGGAGAAGACCGGCAGTACCTCGTTCTGAGGATCGTCGCCCAGCAGGACCTCGTGGTGAGGGTGCCGGCGTGCAACCTCGACCTCGTGGGTGTTCGAGACGTCGTCGACAAGGAGGGCCTCGACCGTGTGTTCGACGTGCTCCGCGCCGAGCACGTCGAGGAGCCGACCAACTGGTCGCGCCGCTACAAGGCCAACCTGGAGAAGCTGCACAGCGGCGACGTCATGAAGGTCGCCGAGGTCGTCCGCGACCTGTGGCGGCGCGAGCGTGACCGCGGGCTCTCCGCCGGCGAGAAGCGGATGCTCGCCAAGGCGCGCCAGATCCTGGTGTCCGAGCTCGCGCTTGCCGAGCACACCAACGAGGACAAGGCCGAGGCGATCCTCGACGAGGTCCTCGCCAGCTGAACGACCCAACGGTGGGCCCCTGGGATGCGCTCCCGGGGGCCTTCCGCAATTCTGGCCGTCATACGGTGAGGGCGCCATGACCACCCCTTCGTACGACGCCCCCCCGCCCGCCCTCGGCGCCGTGATCGAGGAGGGCCGCGGCAGCCTGGCGTTCGCGCTGATCCACGGCGAGGCGCTGGTCACCGCCGCGGTGTGGGCGCTGGGCGAGTCCGGCGTGACGCCCGTCGACTTCAGCACCGAGTGGGCCGGCCTCCAGGCGTCGGAGGAGCCGTTCGTGCTCCACGACGCGCTCTGCCCGATGACGCCACCCGCGTTCATCGCGGAGTGTGTCGCCAGGTCGGTCGCGACTGGTGCGGTCGTGGTCGGCGTGCGGGCGGTGACCGACACCGTCAAGGTGCTCGAGGGCGACCGTCTCGCCGAGACCGTCGACCGGGCCGGGCTGGTGACGGTCTGCTCGCCGGTCGTGCTGCCCGCCGCCGTGGTGGCCGAGCTCGAGGCCCTGCCCGCCACGGACTTCGCGGAGCTGGTCGAGGTGCTTGAGGGCCGGTTCCCGGTGGAGCGGGTCGAGGCCCCCACCGAGGCGCGCCGGGTGTCGTCCGAGGACGACGTGGCGGTGCTAGCCGCGCTGACCGAGCCGATCCGCTAGCGCGACGTCCTCGGGGTAGGTGACCTTCAGGTTGCCGGCGCTGCCGGCGACCGCGGCGATCGTGACATCCGGCGCGTAGCGCTCCACACAGCTCGCGGTGTCGGTCCCCTCGAAGCCGTCCCCGTCCGCCCGTTCGTAGGCCGCGAGGAGGGTCCGGGCGTCGAACGCCTGTGGGGTCTGTACGCCGACCAGGAGGCCCGCGGGCCGCGGCAACACGCCGGCCAGGGGTGTGACCGGCAGTGCCCCGCCGTGCTCCCGCGCGGCCACGACCACCGCGTCGAACAGCTCGACCCCGGCGAGCGGACGGGCGCCGTCGTGGATCGCGACCACGTCGATGTCGCCCGAGCCGATCTCGTCCGCCAGCGCACGGAGGGCCGCGCGCTCCGAGGCGTGCCGGGTGGCGCCGCCCGGCACGAGCAGCACCTCCGCCGCGCCCAGGTGCGGGGCCAGCGCGGCAGACACCGCGGCCTCCTCGCCGGGGCGGACCACGACGACCACGCGTCGTACGTCGGACGCGGCGAGCGCGTCGGTCACCGACCAGGCCAGCACCGGCCGGTCACCCAGCGGCAGCAGCACCTTGTTGACGGCCGCACCCACCCGGGCGCCGGCGCCGGCGGCGACGATGACGACGGCGACTGACACGCGGTGAGTCTAGGGACGCTTGTTTTCACCGCTGTTACCTGGCGGAGACACCGCGAGAACACGGCGCGCCTACGGTGCCCTGCATGGCGCCTCGGTCACCGCACGCGGAGGAGTGGCACCCGGTGTGCCGGCTCGCCGACCTGGAGGTACGCCGGGGCGTCGCGGCGCTCGTGCACGGCCAGGCCGTGGCGATCTTCCGCACCGACGACGACCAGGTCCACGCCGTGGGCAACCATGACCCCTACGAGCGCACGTCGGTGCTCGCCCGCGGCATCGTCGGGCTCCGCGACGATGTGCCGTTCGTGGCCCCGGTCGCCCACGGGCACGCGTTCGACCTGCGCACCGGCCGGTGTCTCGAGGACGACCAGGTCTCGGTGCCGGTCTACGACGTCAAGGTGGTCGAGGGTGTGGTGCTGGTGGGTCACCGCAAGGCGGCGGCAGCCTGACGCTCGGCTCCCGCGGCCACCTCGACCAGCGCGATCAGCTCGTCGGAGACCAGCCGGGGCCGTTCCAGCGGAAGCATGTGCCCGGCCCCCGGCGCGACCGCGAACCGGGCGCCCCGGATGCCGGAGGCGATCCGCCGGCCGTGCGGCGGCGGGGTGAGCAGGTCGGCGCTGCCCACGAGCACAGTGGTCGGGATGCCGTCGTACGCCGCCAGGGCGTCGGTGCGCTCGTGGGTCATCATGTCCGCGTAGTAGCCCGAGAACGTCTCGGGGCAGCAGTTGATGATCTGGTCGACGACCAGGCCGATGTCGCGCGAGCGGGCACCCTTCCCGAAGAGGAAGCGCTGGGCCACCTGGCGCTCCAGACGGGGTGAGCCACGCCGGCTCCGTCGCGACATCATCCTGGCCCGCGTGGCGAGGACCCGGGGGATCTGGGCGCGGACGAACGTGCCCATCTCGGGCAGCCCGAGCGTGACGGTGTCGAGCCGCCCGGAGGAGGTCGCGACGAACAGCAGCCCGGCGATCCGCGGGAGCAGGTCCGGTCGGGAGGTCGGCAGGGCGCACATCGTCATGCCGCCGATCGAGTGACCGGCAAGCACGAGCGGGCCCGACGGGGCGTGGTGGTCGATCACGTCGCCCATGTCGCGGGCCAGGTTGTCGATCGTGCAGGCGGTGGTGCCGCAGGACTGCGACCGGCCGTGGCCGCGGTGGTCCCAGGTGACGATCCGGACGTCGTGGCCGAAGTGGGTGAGCAGGTCGCGCACCTGGTAGTGCCAGTCCGCCTCGTCGGCGGTCCAGCAGTGCGCGAGCACCACGGTGACCGCCGCGTCGTCCGGACCGTACGTCGTGACGTGCAGCTCGAGACCGTCGTACGTCTTCATGCCGCGCCGCCCTCGACCGGGACCACCAGGGCGGTGGCGATCGCTGCGATGCCCTCCCCGCGACCGGTGAGGCCGAGGCCGTCCGTGGTGGTCGCGGACACCGACACGGGGGCGCCCACGGCCTCGGAGAGGGCCGCCTCCGCCTCCGCCCGGCGCGGCCCGACCCGGGGCCGGTCGCCGATGATCTGCACGGCGACGTTGCCCACGGCGAAGCCGGCCTCGCGCACCAGACGGGCGGTCTCCCTGAGCAGCGCGGTGCCGGCCGCCCCCGCCCACTGCGGGTCGGCCGTGCCGAAGCGCGAGCCGAGGTCGCCCAACCCGGCGGCGGACAGCAGCGCGTCGCACGCGGCGTGCGCTGCGACGTCGGCGTCGGAGTGCCCCTCCAGGCCCTGGGGCTCGTCGGGCCAGCTCAGGCCGGCCAGGTGCAGGGGCGCGCCGTCGACCAGCCGGTGGACATCGGTACCGACCCCGATCCGGGGCACCAGGAGTCCGTCATGCACGCCCCTGATGATGCCTGAGACACAATCGGTCATGTGAGAACGTCCAACGCCGCGTGGTCGCTGGCCGGTCTGGTCGCCGGCGGCGCCGGACTGGCGACCAGCTACCTGACCGCGAACGTGATGAACATCCGGGAGTCCCCGGTCGTCGCGGTCGCAGAGCTGGTCATCCGGCACACGCCGGGCGCGGTGACCGAGCGGGCCATCGACGTGCTCGGGCACAACGACAAGCCCGCCCTGGTCGCGGGCATCCTGGTCCTCCTCGCCGCCCTGTTCCTGCTGGTCGGCCGGCTGGCCCGCCACCGGTGGTGGGTGGCGGTCGGGATCCTGGGCCTGCTCGCTGGCTTCGGGGCGCTGGCGGTCCTCACCCGGAGAGGTTCGACCGCCGCCGACGCGCTCCCGGTGCTGGTCGGTCTGGCCACCTGGCTGATCGTGCTCGCCCTGCTCACCGAGCGCCTCCGCCGCATCGACCGCCTCGTCGAGGACGACGACACCACGACCCACGAGCCCGGGCCCGACGAGCCCCGGCCGATGCTCACCGACGAGCAGCGCCACGGCCGTCGCGGGTTCCTGATCGGCGTCGGCGTGATCGCGGTGCTCGCCGGCGCGATCGGCGTGATCGGCCGGATCGCCGGCAGCGGGCGGCGCAAGGTCGAGGAGGCGCGGCGGCTGCTCCGCCTCGACGGGGTGTCCACGCCGGCGGTGCCTCCCGACACCAAGCTGGGCGTCGACGGGGTGACCTCGTGGATGACGCCCGCCGACGAGTTCTACCTCATCGACACCGCGGTGATCGTCCCGGCCATCGAGCCCAAGGACTGGACGTTGCGCATCCACGGGATGGTCGAGAACGAGGTCGAGCTGTCCTACGACGAGCTGGTCGCGCGCGAGATCACCGAGAGCTGGGTGACCCTCAACTGCGTCTCGAACGAGGTGGGCGGCGACCTGATCGGCAACGCCTGGTGGAGCGGGGTACGACTCGCCGACATCCTGGCCCAGGTCGGCCTCGACCCCGAGGCCGATGCCGTGCTCCAGACGTCGGACGACGGTTGGACCTGCGGCACCCCGCTCAGCGCGCTCACCGACGACCGCAACGCGATGCTCGCGGTGGCGATGAATGGCAAGCCGCTGCCGATCGAGCACGGCTTCCCGGTGCGGACCCTCGTGCCGGGCCTCTACGGCTACGTCTCCGCCTGCAAGTGGGTCGTCGACATGGAGGTCACCCGGTTCGACCGGATCAGCGCGTTCTGGACCGAGAAGGGCTGGGGCGAGATGGGGCCGGTGAAGATGTCGTCGCGGATCGATGTGCCCCGGTCCGGCGACGAGGTGCCGGGCGGCGCGGTGACGTTCGCCGGGATGGCGTGGTCGCAGCACACCGGGATCGAGGGCGTGGAGGTGGCCATCGACGGCGGCCCGTGGGAGGCCGCGGAGCTGGCCGGCGTGCCGAACGACGACACCTGGGTCCAGTGGAAGGCCGTCGTGGAGGTCGCGTCCGGCGACCACATGGTGAAGGTGCGCGCGACCGACAAGAATGGCGTCGTGCAGACCGGGGTCGAGGCGGACGTGCTTCCCGACGGTGCCACGGGCTGGCACTCGGTCGACTTCTCGGTGCGCGGATGACGGCGGACTTCGCCGGCCGCACCGGTGCGGCCCTGGTCGTCGGCGGCAGCGGAGGTCTGGGGCGCGCGATCGCCGACCTGCTGGCGGCGCGCGGCGCGACGGTCGCGGTGACCTACCGGACCCGGCCGCCGGAAGGCACTTCGTCGGCGTACCGGCTGGACCTCACCGAGGCCGGCGCCCCCGCCGAGGTCGTCGGTCAGGTGGTGGCCGACCACGGCGGGTTGCACACCCTCGTCTACGCCGCGGGCCCGCACGTCCCGATGACCCATCTCTCCCGGGTCGCGCCCGCCGACATGGCCGGCCAGCTGACGGCCGACGCCGCGGGTTTCTTCGCGATCGCGCACGCCGCGTTGCCGCCGCTCCGGGACAGCAAGGGCTCGATCGTCGCGGTCACCACCGCGGCCACCGCGCGGTTCCCGGTGCGCGACGGTCTGTCCTCCGCGCCCAAGGCGGCTGTCGAGGCGATGGTGCGCGGCCTGGCGGTCGAGGAAGGCCGGTTCGGCGTCCGCGTCAATGCGGTCGGACCGGGGATGCTCACCGACGGGATGGCCGAGCGGCTGATCTCGTCGGGCGAGCTGTCCGAGACCGACCTGGCGGCCGCGAACCGCAACATCCCGCTCCGCCGGTTCGGCGACGCCGCCGACGTCGCGGAGGCGGTCTGCTTCCTCGCCTCCGACCGCGCCGACTTCATCACCGGGCAGAAGCTCGACGTCGACGGCGGCTACGGGGCCTGAGCCGTCACCAGTTGCTGTGGCGCCCGCCCGGCAACGGGTGCGCCGCGTCGTGGATGACGTACGTCGTCCCGCCCGAGCCGCCCAGCCAGGCCCGCTCGAGCTGGCCGCGCTTGTAGACCCGGCGCACTCCGGAGGCGTTGGACGCGGCCGGGTCGTTGACCACCACGTTGCCGGTGCGGGTGAATCCCACGACGACGAGCAGGTGCCCGTTGGTCGCTGAGATCGGGGCGCCGTCGAGCTCGCCGCGGCCGAACGAGATCGACGCGACCACGGGGATGCCGGCCACGATGAAGCGCGCGGCCTCGCGCAGCGACCGCAGCCGGGTGACGAAGGCCTTGCCGGCCAGCCGGGCGGCGTAAGCGGTGTTGAACGGCCAGTTGCCGGCCCCGTCGTAGTCGTAGTCGTAGGTCATCCGGGCGGCGTGGTCGACCCACGGGGCGGGGTGGCCCCTGCCGACCCAGGCGTACGCCTTCGGACCGGGCAGTGCGTCGTAGTAGGACAGCACCATCGAGGTCGAGGTCGGCGAGCACCAGGCCTGCCCACCGCCGCCCCAGCGCGGGTAGTGGCCGGTGTGGGTCATCTGCGAGTAGCGGGGGACGGCGAGCGTGGTGCCACGCGCCGGGCCGGGCTTCGAGGTCGCGCCCCCGGCGGCCGGCAGGCGGGAGGCCATCGCGCCGGCGGCGTCGACCGCGGGCGTGTACGACGCGCCCGCCCGGCGGGCCAGCGTCACCCGCAGCTGGTAGGACCTCAGGCCCTGCGTCTCCCAGGTGTCGACGTTGACGCGGGCGAGGTCGTCGTCCTGACCGGAGACGGTTCGCCGCTTGAGGTAGCGGTCGCCGGAGGTCCACCGGCCGAGCACGTCCCAGCTCGAGGTGCGGCCGGCGGCGTTGCGGCCGCGGACCCGGATCTCGACCCAGCTGTCACCGGGCGTCGCCGCCGACCACGAGGCGATCAGCCGGGTGAGGTCGTAGCCGGGGGTGACCCACGGGGAGTCCCAGCGCGCCGCGTCGTAGCCGCGTCCGGCGAGGTGCCGGCGGCCCACGGCCTGCTTGATCAGCAGCCGCCCCTTGACGACCCGGACGCCGGACAGCGTGCCACGGCGCCACTGGTCGCCGTCGTCCCACTGGGTGAAGGTGATCTGCCGGGCGGCACGGGTGGGCGGCTCCGCCGCGGCTGACGGAGTCACGGGGACGGCGGCGAGGGAGGCCGCCGCGAGGGAGGCCGCCGCGAGGGTGGCCGCCGCGAGGGTGGCCGGGGAGACGATCGCGGGGAAGCGCATCGACCCACGATAAGTCACATCAGCCCCATCAGTCACAAGGCGCACGACGCGCGCTTTGGGGCGGGAGCACGCTCCGCTCCTAGACTCACTTCCGTGACATTCCGGCTCCACGACACCGCGACCCGCGAGGTCCGCGACTTCGTCCCCCTCGAGGCTGGACGCGCGGGCATCTACGTCTGCGGGCTGACC
>DASTDJ010000235.1:0-3481 GCA_035710425.1 Nocardioides sp. | reverse complement strand
TCGTACGTCGAGGGGGAGCGGGTCACCCAGCTGAAGCTGGAGGACCCGACCACCACCGTGCTGCTCGGCCACCCGACCGCCGGCTACGAGATCGAGCTGGTCCCCGTGCTCGCCGCAGGAGTGGCGTCTGCGCAGATCGCGCGCAAGAAGCGCCGCAAGACGTTCGGCATCGTGGCCGCCGCACTGGCCGTGCTGCTGGTCGTCGGAGGCGGCGTGGCCGCTGCCGTGCTGGTCGGCGGCGACGACGAGCCGTCGTCCGCCGACGACGGCGGAGGTGGCAACGACACCAACCTCACCGCCGCGGAGCTCGACCGCGCCAAGCAGGCCAGCGTGCTGATCCTCTCCCTCGACGAGGCCGGCCAGGTGCTGGGCAACGGCTCGGGCTCGATCATCAGCGAGGACGGCCTGATCCTGACCAACGCGCACGTGGCGAAGCCGAGCGCGCCCGGCCTCGGCAGCGAGGAGGAGGGCGACCCCGCGAGCTACCAGATCGCGCTGGTCGGCGGCGAGGACGACCGTCCCGCCGCACCCGAGTACGTCGCCGAGACCATCGTGGCCGACGGGGTCCTCGACCTCGCGGTCATGCAGATCACCGCCGACATCGACGGCAACCCGGTCGACGCGGAGGACCTCGACCTCCCCCAGCCGCTGCCCATCGCCGACAGCGACGAGCTGCGCACGGGCGACGAGATCACCGCGCTCGGGTTCCCCGGTGTCGCGCACGTCGCGACGACCGAGGACTTCGAGCGCCGCGCGCTCACGGTCACCCGCGGCGTGGTGTCGACGTTCCTCCAGGAGCTGCCCGTCGACGAGAACCGCGCCTGGATCGACAGCGACATCCGGATCGGCTCGGGCAACTCGGGTGGTGCCTCGATCAACACCGACGGCGAGATCGTCGGCATCAACACCGCGGTCGTCACCGAGGCCACGGTCGCCGACTCCGGCGAGGGCGGCAGCTTCACCGGCGGGTCCGCGCGGATCCGGCCGGTCAACTTCGCCCAGGACCTGATCGAGATCGCGGAGGACGGCGGCGACCCCGAGTACGTCTCGCCCCTCCTCGAGGAGATGCCGGCGCCCCCCACCGAGATGCCGGCGGCCGCACAGGTGGTCTCCGCGGGCTGGACCGGCGACGGTCAGGGCGGCTGCACCGGGAGCAGCAGCATCGACGCGCCGCAGGAGTACGCCGTACCCAACGCCGGCCAGGTGATCTACGCGGAGTTCGCGGTCACCGGGATCGAGGACGGCACCCCGGTGAACTTCGACTTCTACGCGCTCGACGGCGAGACGCTGCTGTCGTCGGGCGAGCAGGTCTGGGCGTTCGGGTCGGCCGAGGTGTGCATCTTCGTCCCGTTCGAGGTGCCGGAGGGCGCGAACGGCGCCAACGCGGTCTTCCGGGTCGGGGACGCCGTGCTCGCCGAGAACCCGGTGGTGTTCGTCAACCCCTAGACGGGGCCGACGATTTCAGGCGCTCGGGCGCCCGCTGCTAACCTGACCTGTCTTTGCGACCTCCGGATGGTCGCGACTACGCACAGCCCTCCTGCCGCGGAGAGACCGCGGCCGCCGAGTCCAGAGGAGGTGGAGACCGCTTTGCGTGCATACGAAGTCATGGTCATCCTCGACCCCAGCCTCGAAGAGCGCACGGTCGAGCCGTCGCTCGACAAGTACCTCAACGTCATCCGCAAGGACGGCGGTTCGGTCGACAGTCTCGAGGTGTGGGGCCGTCGCCGGCTCGCCTACGAGATCGACAAGAACGCCGAAGGCATCTACGCCGTGATCAACCTCCAGGCGACGCCCGAGACGGTCAAGGAGTTCGACCGGCAGCTCGGCCTCAACGAGGCGATCCTGCGCACGAAGGTGCTCCGCCCGACCGTCTGACGGTTGTGGACGAGCCCTTCCCCCTGTCGGCGGGTGCGGCTTGGATGAGCCCACCGACGTACACACGATCTAGGGAGACCTGACATGGCAGGCGAGACAGTCATCACCGTCGTCGGCAACCTCACCGACGACCCCGAGCTGCGGTTCACGCCGTCCGGGGCGGCGGTGGCCAACTTCACGGTTGCCTCCACTCCCCGCACGCTCAACAAGCAGACCAACGAGTGGGAGGACGGCGAAGCCATGTTCCTCCGCTGCTCGGTCTGGCGGCAGGCGGCGGAGAACGTCGCCGAGTCGCTCCAGAAGGGCGCACGGGTCATCGTCCAGGGCCGCATGCGTGCGCGCACGTGGGAGACCCGTGAGGGCGAGAAGCGCACCTCCTTCGAGATCGACGTCGACGAGATCGGCCCGTCCCTGCGCTGGGCGACCGCCAAGGTCGCCAAGGCCGGCCGCTCCAGTGGCGGCGGTGGCTACGGCTCCTCGGGCGGCGGCCAGCCGGCCGGCGGTGACCCGTGGGCGACCTCGGGTGCCCCCGCCCAGCAGGGTGGCGGCGCTCCGGCCCAGCAGGGTGGCGGCGGCCAGGACCCCTGGGGTGCTCCGGGCGTGAGCTCCGACGAGCCCCCCTTCTAAGCAAGACCAACCCATCCATACCCGACCATTCCGGCGCGAGCCGGGCTCTTGAAAGGAGAGCTCCACAATGGCCAAGGCAGTGATTCGCAAGCCGAAGAAGAAGGTCTGCCAGTTCTGCAAGGAGAAGGCGACCGGTGTCGACTACAAGGACACCGCGCTGCTCCGCAAGTTCATCTCCGACCGCGGCAAGATCCGCGCCCGTCGGGTGACCGGCAACTGCGTGCAGCACCAGCGTGACGTGGCGATCGCCGTCAAGAACGCCCGCGAGGTCGCCCTGCTGCCCTACACCTCGACCGGTCGATAAGCGCGAGGAGACGAGAGAGATGAAGCTCATCCTGACCCAGGAGGTCGACGGCCTCGGCGCCGCCGGCGACGTGGTCGAGGTCAAGGACGGCTACGGCCGCAACTTCCTGATGCCGCGTGGCGTCGCGATCCGCTGGACCCGCGGCGGCGAGCGCCAGGCCGAGTCGATCAAGCAGGCCCGCTCCTCGCGGGCCGTGCGCGACCACGACCACGCCGAGGAGATCAAGACCAAGCTCGAGGCCGAGCCGGTCGACGTGAAGGTCCGCGCCGGCTCCGGCGGCCGCCTGTTCGGCGCCGTCACCGTCAGCGCGATCGCCGAGGCGCTGGCCGAGGCTTCCGGTGAGGCCGTCGACAAGCGACTGATCATGGTGGCTCAGCCGATCAAGTCGCTGGGCGCCCACACGGTCTCGGTCAAGCTGCACGACGACGTGTCCGCCGACGTGGCGCTCAACGTCATCCCTGCCTGACCCGCAGCACCACATCGCGACGGCCGGTCCCGCTCGGGGCCGGCCGTTCGTGCTACCCGGGGGCCTCCTCCTCGATCGGCGCGCCGGCCCAGACCCGCCCGGAGTACTGGAACATCAGCCAGACCAGCGCGACGTACACGACCTGGACGGCGAGGCTCGCCGGGTCCGCGAGCCCGTCGATGCCGCCGCCGAAGACCAGCACCGGCAGC
>DASTDJ010000234.1:0-3276 GCA_035710425.1 Nocardioides sp. | reverse complement strand
TCCTCGAGGTGCACTACCGGCTCCCGCAGCTCTGGGCCCGGGTCACCGCCGGGGAGCTGCCCTGGTGGCGGGCCGCCCGGATCGCCGAGCACACCCAACCCCTCCCCAAGCCGGGTGCGGCGCACGTGGATGCGCACCTGGCGCCGGTCGCGCACAAGGGCGGCGTGGTGCTCACCGAACGGCTCTGCGGTGAAGCCCTCGACACCTACGACCCGGCCCAAGCCGAGGAACGCCGCCAGGCCGCCGCCGAGTCCCGCCGGGTCGACATCCACCTGGAGCAGGCGGGCCGGCACGGCACCATCGACATCACCGCGACGGTCGACCTGGCCGACGCCCTCGACGTCGAGGCGGCGGTCGCCCACGCCGCCGCCGACCTCGAGACAGACGGGTTCGCCGACTCGCTGGACGTCCGCCGGTCCAGGGCGCTCGGGGTGATCGCCCGCCACTACCTCGGCACCGGCCACGGCCCCGCCACCCAGCCCCGGCAGGTCCCCATCCACGTCCACCTCCGCGACCAGCAGGTCGGCCGCTGCGAGACCACCCGCAGCCCGATCAGCGTGGAGCAGGTCAAGGGCTGGTGCACGAACCCGGCCACCCAGGTGGTCATCAAGCCGGTCATCGACCTCAACGCCCACCTCCGGGTCGACGCCTACGAGGTCCCCGACCGACTCACCGCCCAGGTGCAGGAGCGCGACGGCACCTGCGTGCACCCCTGGTGCACCCGACCCGCCCACACCTGCGACGCTGACCACTGCATCCCCTACGACACCGGTGGCCCCACCTCCAGCGACAACATCGCACCGCTGTGCCGAAGACACCACCGGACCAAGACCCACGGCCGGTGGCGCTACCGGTTCCTCAGACCCGGCCACTACCTCTGGACCAGCCCCACCGGACTCGTCTACTACCGCGACGGCACCGGCACAGTCGACCTCGGCCGACTCTCGTCCGGCTCACCGATGCATGCCGTCCTTTCAGCGTAGGCAAAATGGTTGGAGACCGTCGCCGTGCTGAGGCAGCCTCTGCGGCGTGGCCCAGAAGACCCTGCAGACGAAGCGGCTCACCCTGAGCCCGCTCTCCGACGACCACCTCGAGCACGAGGTGGTCCTGGATTCCGACGCCGAGGTGCTGCGCTACCTCTCGTCGAAGCCGCGCACTCGGGAGGAGGTCGAGCGTGCCCATGCGTTCCGGCTCGAGCAGAGTCGCGAGGTCGAGGGCCTCGGGGTGTGGGCGGGCTTCCTGCGCGACGAGCCCCACCGGTTCGTCGGCATCTGGATGCTCCAGCCCCCGCACGGGCCGAGCCAGCCGAAGGTCCCCGGTGAAGCCGACATCGGCTACCGGCTGCGGCGCGAGTTCTGGCGGCGGGGCCTGGCCAAGGAGGGCTCGCGGGAGCTGATGCGGTACGGCTTCGAGGAGGTCGGGCTCGAGCGGATCTTCGCCCAGACGATGGCGGTCAACACGCCGTCGCGGGCCACGATGGCGTCGTTGGGGATGACGTTCGTCCGCTCCTTCCACGAGGACCACGACGAACCGCTCCCGGGCAGCGACCAGGGTGAGGTGGAGTACGACATGACCCGTGAGGCCTGGGACATGATGGCGCGGTGACGACGCCGCTGATCTCCACGACCGAGCTCCGCGACCGCCTGGGTGAGGTGACGCTGCTCGACGTGCGCTACCGGACGAGCGGGCCGGCCGGACCGGAGGAGTACGCCGCCGGGCACATCCCGGGAGCGGTGTACGTCGACATGGACTCCGAGCTCGCCGACGCGCCGGGGGAGGGCGGACGCCATCCGCTGCCGCCCACGGACGTCTTCCAGACGGCGATGCGGCGGGCCGGGGTCAGGGGTGACCGGCCGGTCGTCGTCTACGACGACTGGCAGGGCCTCGCGGCCGGCCGCTGCTGGTGGCTGCTCCGCCACCACGGGCACCGCGACGTGCGGATCCTCGACGGCGGCTGGTCGGCGTGGCTGGCCGACGGGGGAGCAGCGGAGCAGACGGCAACCCCGCCGACGCCCGGCGACTTCACAGCCCAGCCGGGCGGCATGCCGGTGGTCGAGGCCGACCGGGTGCCCGACGTGGACGTCCTCGTCGACGCCCGTGCCCCCGAGCGCTACCGCGGCGAGACCGAGCCGATCGACCCCGTGGCGGGCCGGATCCCCGGAGCGGTCAACGTGCCGACCGGTCGCAACCTCACCGCCGACGGCCGGTTCAAGCCGGCGGACGAGCTGCGGGAGATCTACGCCGAGGTCGGAGCCGTGGCCGGTGCCGACGTGGCGGCGTACTGCGGCTCCGGGGTGACCGCGATCCACGACATCGTGGCGATGGAGATCGCCGGCGTCCGTGCGGCGCTCTACCCGGGCAGCTACAGCGGCTGGATCACCGATCCGGAGCGGAAGGTCGAGACCGGCTGATCGTCACCGGCTCAATGAGGGCTCACCAGTGCACGCCGCGGAAGACCTTGGCGAGCATGATCTGCTCGGACTCGCGGGTGCCGCCCTCGGGCGCCGCCTTCTGGCCCTTGGCCGCGGCGGAGTCCGGGAAAACGTGGTAGGCCATGTTGAGCACCCGGAACGCCGTCTTGGGGGCCACCGTGTGTGCGATCGCGCCGGCGTTGCCGAGCGCGGTGTTGATCTCGTGCGGCTTGTCGACCATGGCCTTGATCACCGTGTCGGCGGCCTGGGCGGGTGAGATGGTCGGGAACTTGTCGTAGATCTTGGTCGGGGCGATCATCGGCGTCCGCACCAGCGGCATGTGGATGTTGGTGAACGTGATCCCGTTGCCCACGACTTCCGACGCCACCACGTTGCTCCACGAGTCGAGGGCCGACTTGGAGGCGACGTACGCCGAGAACCGCGGCGGGTTGGTCTGCACGCCGATCGACGAGATGTTCACGATGTGGCCGGACTTCTGCTGGTGCATCGCGGGCATCAGGCCCATCACCAGCCGGATCGCTCCGAAGTAGTTGAGCTGCATCGTGCGCTCGAAGTCGTGGAAGCGGTCCTGCGAGAGCTTCAGCGAGCGCCGGATCGACCGCCCGGCGTTGTTGACCACGAAGTCGACCGTCGGCAGCTCGGTGGTGATCTGCTCGCAGAGCCGGTCGATGGCCTCGAGGTCGGACAGGTCGCACGGGAAGACGTACGCCGTCCCGCCGCGCAGCTCGATCGTCGCCTTGGTCTCCTCGAGCTTGTCCTTGCCGCGCGCGACCAGCACGGGGATGCCGCCGGCCTGCGCCACCTTGAGCGCGGTGACCTTGCCGATGCCGGAGGAGGCGCCGGT
>DASTDJ010000233.1:0-12178 GCA_035710425.1 Nocardioides sp. | reverse complement strand
GATGGCCATGCCCGCACGCTAGAACAACCCGCCGACAGTGCGGCCTAGAGTCGCTCGCGTGCCCGACGACCTGCCGCCGTACCAGATGGAGACCGAGCGGCTGCGGCTGGTGCCGCTCGACGCGACCCGGGCCGACGAGCTCGCCGCGCTGTACGCCGACCCGGAGGTGGCCCGCTACATCGGAGCGGACGCCCTGGACGCCGCGGGCACCCGCGCCCAGGTGGAGAGGTTCGAGGCGGTGTGGCGCGAGCACTGCTACGGCCAGAGCGCGCTGCTCGATCGCGGGACCGGCCGGTTGGTCGGTCGCGCCGGCCTGCACCCCTGGCCGGGATGGGGCGAGCTCGAGCTCGGCTACGCGCTGGTCCGCGACCGCTGGGGCACGGGACTGGCGCGCGAGGCGTGCGGAGCCTGGCTCGACTGGGCGTTCGCGCACCTGCCCCACGACCACCTGATCGCCGTGATCCAGCCCGGCAACGCGGCCAGCATCGGGCTGGCCGAGCGGCTCGGCTTCGGCTTCGACCGAGACGACGTGACACCCAGCGGCGTCGAGGTGGCGATCTACCGGCTGGAGCGCTGAGGGAGCGACGCCGGCAGCAGCACCGTGTGCATCGAGTGGACGAGTCCGTCCTCGATCTCGAAACGCATCATGGCGGTGGGTTCGCCGTTGCGGGTGGCCAGCACCGCCACGCCGTCGTCCAGCGGCAGCGGGGCCAGGACCTGGCCGGACCGCGGTCCGAAGAAGAACACCGCGCGCACCGCGCATGCGTCGACCCCGTTGGCGTAGCCGACGGTCTCGTCGTCGAAGGTCGCCCACCCGCGGACGTCGGGGTGCAGGGTCTGGGCCAGACCCTGGAGGTCCTCGCCGGCGCAGGCGGCGATGAACCGCTCGACGACGGCCTGGAGCTCGGGGTCGGGCGTGCGGTGCGGTGCCTCCGGGTCGGTCCCGTGGACGGAGCGCCGGGCCCGGCTGGCCAGCTGCCGGCAGGCGGCCGGCGAGCGACCGACGATCTCGGCGATCCTGTCGAAGGGGATCGCGAACACGTCGTGGAGGAGGAACGCCGCCCGCTCCGGTGGCGAGAGCTGGTCGAGCACGACGCCCAGCGCCCGGCGCACCTCGTCGTCGAGGGTGATCCGGTCGGCGGGGTCCGGCGCTGCCGCCGTAGGACCGGCCGGCATGTCGTGCGGGTCGCTCGGGGTCGAGTGCCGGTGATGGGCCGACCCCAGCCGGTCCAGGGCCAGGCGGCGTACGACCACGACGAGCCAGGCCCGGACGTCCTTGATCTCCTCGACGCGCTGCACCGCGAGGCGGGCGAAGGCGTCCTGGACCACGTCCTCGGCCTCGGTCGGGTCCGCGAGGATCCTCGACGCGATCGCGATGACGTAGGCCCGGTCGTCCCGCCAGGCGGTGGCGATCCGCTCGTTGGTGTTCACGCTGGAAGGGACGATTCCACTCCCGTCTTTGTGACACCACCGTCATTTCCGCTTCAGTCACATCCCGGCGCCCTCCGTCGTCCCGTCCGGCATCACCCACCAACCAGACTCGGAGAGTTCGCCATGCTCGACACCACCGTGTGGATCGCCCAGATCTTCCTCGCCCTGTTCTTCCTGGCTGCCGGGCTGCCCAAGGTGCTCGGCCGCGGGATCGACAGGTGGGTGGGCTTCGACCGGATCCCACGGCCTATGACGGTGCTGATCGGCGTCAGTGAGGTCGCCGCCGCCGTCGCGCTCGTCGTACCGATGCTGGTCGACGAGCTGCAGTGGACCACGCCGCTCGCCGCGATCGGGCTGGCCGCGGTCTGCGCGATGGCGGCCGGCTTCCACCTCCGCGAGCAGGAGTGGCTGCCCGCCGTCGAGACGGTCCTGTGGGCCTCGCTGGCCACAGCCGTCGTGATCGGTCGCTGGGGCGAGCTGTCCACCGGCCCGTCGATCTCCACCGACGTCCTCGTCCCGGTGGTCGGCGTCCTCGTGGCCGCGATCGTGGTCAACCTGGCCATCTTGTTCCGGCAGCCTGTCGGCGACGCCGCCTACGAGGGCGTGACCGATCGCGGCTGAGGCGCGCCCGCCGGGCGCGGCACCCGCCGGATCGGCGAGTCCCGGCGGGCGCGCGGTTCAGTCGGCGAAGTACGTGGCCACGATGGTCGCCTCCATCTCCTCCTTCGTGCGGTCACACGTCACCGTGCGGTGCAGGTTGATCGCGTGGGTCCCGGGCTCGAGCTCGGTGCCGAGGAACGTCCCGGTCCCGGTGTCATCGTCTTCCTGGGCGTCGGGGAGGTTGATCCTGCAGTCGACACCGCCGGCCTCGTTCTCGTGGAGGAACCCGGCGATCGAGAAGGATTCCGCCCCGGTCGTTCCCACGCTCCCGACGTCGATGGTCCGCGGCGGCATCGGGATCGAGTACCTGCTCTGGACGTTGATCTGATCGTCGTCCCAGCGGCAGGCGCCGTTGTACTCGTCGTCCCCGTTGCAGTCGCGGATGTCCAGGGCGTACGGGCCCGCTGAACCGCTGTTCAGCTCCATGAGCGACAAGGCCTCCGGAGAACAGCCCGCCTGTCCGTGGCACGGGAACTCCCCGTTGCGGTCCTTGACGCTGATGCCGAACCGGAAGTCGCCGGCGCTGTCCTCGTCGTCACCGTCCTGGTGGATGTTGATCCCGGTGAACGTGACCCTCACCCGCATGTCGGGCACGAGCGGCCGACGCCCGTTGTCGGGCACCACGACCTCGTCGTAGTCGGAGCGGTCGTCGCCGTCGACGTTGTAGTGCGCAGGGTCGGTGCCCGCACCGGCCTCGTCGCCGTCGACAAGGCGGTCCAGGTCCTCGTCGGGGTCGTTCGGGTTGCTCGGCGCGACGTACGGCGCCTCCCCGAACACCCGGACGATGATCCGCTCGTCGCGATCGCGGTCGGCCTCCACTCCGTCCGGCCGCTTGTCGTTGTCGGTGTCGACCTTGAGCGGATTCGTCGTGATCTGCCCGAGGTCGCGCAGCGTGAAGCCACGCACCTCCTCGACGTCGTCCAGCCCGTCCGCATCGGTGTCGGGCTTGTTCGGGTCGGTGCCGAGGTCGCGTTCCTCGCCGTCGTCCAGTCCGTCGTTGTCGGAGTCGGGATCGTTGGCGAGGCTGGTGACGGACGTGGTCGTCACGGGCCCGTTGTCGGGACACTCCGAGTCGCAGAGGCCCGCCGTGCTGAGCCCGCGCACTCGGACGTCGTAGGCGCGGCCCTCGAGGATGCTGACGAGCCCGTCGCCGTCCTCGTCGACGAAGTTCGCGAGGTCCTTCACGATCGGGTTGCCGCCGATCCGGGTCTCCACGCCGTCCGAGGCGGTGTCGCCGTCGCTGTCGAAGCGCTCCGGGCTCGTTCGCAGCAGGTCGGTGTACTCCTCGGGGTCGCCGGGCAGGGTGTACAGCTTCACCCGGTACGGCACCAGCTCGAAGTGGTCGTCGAGCCCGTCGAGGTCGGTGTCCGGGCTGGTCGGGTCGGTGACCGTGTCCGCGAGGTCCCAGTCGAGCAGCGGGTCTCGTGGACCGGAGACGTCGCGCTTCGGCTCGTTGCCGGTGGTGAACCGGATCAGGCCGTCCGCGTCGCGCTGGATCACCGACGGCGCCTCGACGTTGTCGAGTGTCTGGTCGTTGTCGGTGTCGTCGCTCGAGCAGCGGGAGCGGGCGAAGTACGAGCCCTGCGTCGGGTCGACCTCCCAGCCGATCAGCACCTCGAACCGGTCGTCGAGGGTGTCGCCGTCGGTGTCGTCCTCGGTGTCCGAGCAGCCGTTCATGCTCTCCTGGAGCGCTGGGAGACGGTCCTCGTCGAGGTCCTGCAGGAACGCCAAGGTGTAGGTGTCGCCGGCATTCATGATCCGGTCGTCGAGGCCCACGGTCTGGTCGACGCCGGTCGGGGTCACGATCTCCCACGACTTCGCCTTGTCCGGCTCCATGGTCGTCCGCCGGATCCGGTGGATCCGGTCGACGCCGAAGTCGTTCGTGCGCACCGAGTAGCTGTTGTCGATCTCCTCCTGCGTCAGGGACGAGGTGGGATCCTCCTCCTCGCGGTACTCGTCCAGACCCATCCGGGCGAGTGCGTCGCGCAGGGTGATCCCGAGCTGCTTGCCGTCCTCGTCGTAGACGGCGCGCCGGTCCTCCTCGTCGATCTCGCCGTTGCCGTTGGTGTCGATGACCCGGCCGACGCCGGTGGCGATCCGACGGCTCTCGGTGGTGTCGCCGACACCGGCCCCGTCGGAGTCGACGCCGCCGTAGTCGACGACCAGGCCCGCGGTGCGGTCGTTGATCTCCTGGGAGGTGAACGCGAAGTTGCGGCCCAGCTCGTCGACCAGGTCGTAGTTGCTGAACTTGAAGATCAGTCCGCGCGGGTTGCGCATCAGGTCGTCCACCATCTTCGGGAACACCTGGGTGTTCTCGAAGAGGTACGGACCGCGCTCGGGCACGAGCGGGCCGAGGCTGTAGCCCTGCTCGGGCTCGGCCGTGGGCAGCAGGGTCGCGACCGGGGTGAGCCGGTCGGGGTTCTGCGGGTCCTGGATCAGCGCGGTCACCTGGAGATGACGCATGGTGAACGCGATGTCCGAGTCGCTGCCGAGCGTGACCGCCACCGCGATCCGCGCCCCCGTCACTTCCCGGGTGCGGTTCGCCTGCTCGGCGAGCTCCACGTTGGAGGACAGGGACTCCTCGTAGGTCTCCTGGCTCTCCTCCTTCGAGGTCTCGGTGAAGCTCGTCGTGAAGGAGCTGTTGAAGCTCTGCTCGGCGGTCGCGCTGAAGAACGCCTTCGCGACCGGACCTTCCTTGTACCCGACCTCGAAGCCCACGGTCTCGGAGAGCTTCGTGCCCGCCTCGATGGTCCGCTGGTCGCTGCTCGAGAACTCCTCTGACTCGGTCTGCTGGAGGGTGCTGGTCACCTGCTTGGTCTCGGCCACCTTGCTCTCCGTGCCGGTGACGTCGGTGAAGCGCACGTCGAGCCCGAGGTCCATCTCCCCGATCCGGATCGCGGGCTTGGGCAGGTCGGAGACGCTCGGGTTGCGGTTGCCGAGGTTGATCTCGTCACCGTCGTCGATCTGGTCACCGTCGGTGTCCGCGAGCGTCGCCGAGGTGATGAAGAAGGTGACCTCGAGCCCGTCGCTGACGCCGTCCCCGTCGCTGTCCTGCGCGACCGGGTCGCTGTAGATCTCGTTGTACTCGACGTCGTCGGTCAGCCCGTCGTCGTCGGTGTCGGTGTCGCGGGGGTCGGTGACCAGCGACTTCTCGGTCGCGTCGTCGAGCCCGTCACGGTCGGTGTCCTGCGCGTCCGGTACGCCGTCCCCGTCGGTGTCGTCGGCGGGGCCCGGGTTCTCGCAGTCCATGTCCGGCGAGCCGGGGTCGCTGGACACGTCGCGCGCCGCCTCGGCGCCGGTCGCCAGCACCACGCGGACCTGGTAGCCGGTCGACTCCTCGTGGTCGAACAGGCCGTCGCAGTCGGAGTCCACCTGGTCCTCGGGTCCGGGCGCCCGCCCGGCGAAGACCGCGGAGGTGGGGTCGAGGATGACCTGGCCGTTGACGATGACCCGCTCGGCCATCGGTAGCCCGGTGACATCGGTGACGTCGGCGACCCGCACGCGGTACATGACCTCGCTCTGCGAGCCGGTGGTCAGCTCCACGCTCGTCCGGCTCGCGCTCGTGAACCGGGCCGAGAGGACGTCGACGCCTCGCGCGTCGTCGGGGTCACGCACCACGCTGTACTGCAACGGGTCGACGGCGCTGTCGCCCATCGGCTTGCTGAACTGCACGACCACCTTCGTGTTGCCGGTGGCGCCCCCGGTGGTGACCTTGGGGCGCTCCTCGTCGACTGGCTCGGTGCCGGTGAAGCTCGCCGACGCCTGCGCCGGGTTGATCGGCTCACCGGCGATGTCGAGGACCCCGGACGCGGTCACGGTGTAGTCGACCGCGAAGAGGGTGCCGGTGTGCAGCACCACCTGGTCGAGGCTGGGCAGCCGGGCCGCTCCGGTGATGAACAGCTCCGGGCTCGAGGTGTACGACGCGACGTCGTCCGCGCTGGCGCCGAGCGGCTTGTTGAAGGTGAGCAGCACCTCACCGGGGCCTTGGATGACGGCGGACCTCAGGTACAGCTGCGCGGCGGTGTCGAGGCACTCCCGCAGCTCCTGCTGCATCCGGTCGGCGCGCTGATCGGCACGACGTACAGCCTTCTGCGCGCGCTCCAACCGGTTCTTTGCGGACCGCAGCTGCTTCTTCGCGGTAGCCACCGCCTTTGCGGCCTTGCGGACGTCTGCGGCCGATCCGTTCGCCTTCGCCTGGCGCAGCGCCTTCTCGGCCCGGTTCAGTCGCTTCGCGGCCGGCTTGACCCGGTGCTTGGCCTTCGTGACCTGCTTCTTCGCCTTGCCGAGCGCGACCTTCGCCGCCGTGGCGTCAGTGCGCTCGTCGGCGCAATCGTCCGGAGCAGCGGGGGCGGCGAACGACGCGGTGCGGTCGGAGCGGAGCGAGATGGCGCCGTTGGAGACGGCCGCGAGGCCGAGGGTCATCGCGACGACCACGAGCACCGAAAGCGTGATCCGGCCGGGCCGGCCGAGAAGGAGTGAACGCCTGAACCTGCGGGAGATCCGGAACATGGGGAGCACCAATCCTGGGAGGACCAGGTAGGCGCCTGAACGTCGATGCCTACCCGAGGAGACACATGAGACGAATCCCTAAATTGGAACCCCAGGGGGCATCGCGCAGCGGTTTCGGCAAAACCGCTCGATCGGTCTAGACCGCCGCATCCCGACGGGCCGACAGCCCGTCAGTGGGCGTCCAGGTACGTGACGACGGCGAGCACCCGCCGGTGATCGCTCTCCGTGACGGGCAGCTGGAGCGCGGCGAAGATGCTGCTGATGTGCTTCTCCACCGTGTGCTCGGTGATGAAGAGACGCTCGGCGATCCCCTTGTTGGTGAGGCCCTCGGCCATCGCGGCGAGGACGTCCTGCTCCCTCGCCGACAGTCGCTCGAGCGGCTCGTCCTTCGCCCGCCGCTGCTCGACCAGCTGCTCGACGACGGAGGGATCGAGCACGGAGCCGCCCTCGCCCACCCGCCGTACGCTCGCCGCGAGCTCGGCCAGGTCGGCCACCCGGTCCTTGAGGAGGTAGCCGGTGCCGCTGGCGCCGAGGCTCAGCAGCTCGAGGGCGTAGCTCGCCTGAACGTGCTGGGACAGCACCAGGATCGACGTCTCGGGCCACCGGTCCTTGATCTCGCGAGCAGCGCGAAGACCCTCGTCGGTGAAGGTGGGAGGCATCCGGATGTCGACGATGGCGACGTCGGGCTCGTGCTCTGCCACGTGCGCGAAGAGCTCCTCGGCGTCGGCCGCGAGACCCACCACGTCGAAGCCCGCCTCCTCCAGGAGTCGGCCCAGCCCCTCACGCAGCAGGACGGCGTCGTCGGCCACCACTACTCGCACGACAGCCGCACCTCCAGACGGGTTCCGTGACCGGGCTCGCTGGTCAGGCCGATCCTGCCGCCGAGGGCCTCGACGCGGTCGCGCAGCCCCCGGATACCGCTGCCGCCCTCCCACGCTGCACCGCCGACGCCGTCGTCCTCGACGGTCAGGCAGAGCGCGCCGTCCGTCACGCTCGCGTGGACCTCGACCCGGGACGCGCGCGAGTGCTTCGCCGCGTTCGCCAGCGCCTCGCTGACCACGAAGTACGCCGCGGTCTCTACGTGCGACGGAAGGGTCCGCGGGAGGGAGGACGTCACGCCGACCGGTAGCGGCGACCTGCGCTTCAGGTCCTCCAGAGCGGCGGCCAACCCCCGCTCGACCAGCACGGCCGGCCTCAGGCCCTGGGCGAGGGTGCGGAGCTCGTCCAGCGTGCTCATGAGCTCCTCACGGGCCTGGCGGAGTACGCCGGCCGCCGAGTCGGGATCGTCGGCGAGCCGTGCCTCGGCCAGGGCCAGACTCATGGCCAGTGCGACGAGGCGCTGCTGGGCTCCGTCGTGGAGGTTGCGCTCGAGCCGGGTCCGCTCGGCGTCGCCGGCTTCGACGAGGCGGGCGCGGGAGGCCCGGAGCTCGGCGAGCTTGGCCAGCAGCTCGGCCCGGAGCCGTTCGTTCTCGAGGCTGAGCCCGGCAGCGGCAGAGACCGAGTCCAGCAGCGCGTCGTCCCTCAGCGCTGCGTCGTGCACCAGCGCTGCCACCGGCTCGCCATCGCGCTGCACGATGGTGGCCCGGCGTTCGCCCCCCGCCTCGGGGAGGTGCACCGGTGCGCCGTCCTTGTCGACGTACCGCTGCTCGGCCGGAAGGAAGTAGGCGATCCGCAGCCCGGGGTCGCGCACGGCGCGGCCGAGGGCGTCCTGCAGGTCGACTCGCCCATCGTGCGCGCCCAGCTCGATGACCAGCTGGGCGACCGCGCCTCGGGCGAGGCGACGTTGGACCATCACGGCCACCACTGCCACCGGTAGAGCGGCGAACGTGGTGCCTCGGATGCTCTCGGTGAGGGTCGTCCACTCCTCGCCGGTCATGTCGTTGAGGATGGACACGGCAAGCCCGAGGTACATGCCGGCGCCGGCCCAGAGGACCGGCGCGGCGGCATGGCGGAGCGTCGGGCTGGCTCGCTGCCACCGGCGCACCAGGATCACCGTCGTGAGCACCGAGAAGAGCAGGCCCAGGCTGCGTTGCGACTGCAGGATCGCCTCCGCCACCCCGTCGGCCCGGGTCACCTGAAGAGCGTTGTCCGGGCACCCGTCGCAGATGATGGCGTCCGAGTCGGCGAACGGCATCCAGGCGAGCTGGACGACCGTGCACAGCACGACCGCGGCGCCGACCAGGAACCGGTCACCGGTGCGCGTCAGCCGACCGTCGGGGAAGCTCAGGATGAGGTAGCCGAACCCGACCAGGTAGAGGTTCTCGGTGGCGATCCCCAGCGTGAACACGCCGCTGTCGCCGGACTCCGCGAGGCTCGGGAGGAACCACAACAGCCCGATGGCGACCATGGCCGGACCGAGGTTGCTCGAAGGCTCCTGCGACCAGGCGGCGAGGCCGCTGCCGACGTACGAGAGGCCGACCAGCACGGTGACCCCGGCAGACACGGCGACCGCCCATGCCGTCCGGTCGTCGTCGAGGCGCAACAGCACCGAGACCACCGCCAGCGTCACTGCGGTCGTCGCCACGATGGCGGCGGCGCGGTGGTCGAAGCCCGGGGTGGAGGTGCGCTCGTCGGTCGGCACGGCGGAAGGCCCGCTCACGATCGACAGCGTGACACGCGCCCAGTCGCGGCGTCACCCGGCGGACCGCCGCCTCGGATACCGGCTGGCCGGTAGTGAGGACCACTGCCTGCACCCTGGCTGCCGACCCGCCCCGCCGCAAACGATGGGAGCACGTCCCCAGCACGTATCCAGCACCTCAGGAGATACCGATGAACCAGCACCCCCACCAGCTGGCAGCGGCCGGCGTTGCGTTCCTGGGCGCGGCCCAGGCCTTCCCCATCCCGTTGGCCCAGCTCGACTTCGCCGGCGCCTTCAACGTCTTCAACATCGACCATGGCGACTCCCCGCAGGCCTTGCTCGTGATGGCCGCCGTCGGAGGCGTCCTGACCAGCGTCGTCATCGTGGTCGCCTTCGTGGGGGCCATCCTGTTGTTCGCGGGATCCGACCACGGCCGGCCGGTGCTCATCGGTGCGGCCGTCGCGGGACTGGCCACCGCGTTCCCGTTCTGGATCCCCACCGCGGTGATCCTGGGGGTGGCCGTCCTGATCGCCTCCAGGGCGCCACGGAGCACGACCGCGCCGTGGGCGACATACGGCGCCTCGGCGCGGGTCTGAGCTCAGGGCACGTCGTACTCCACCCACAGCAGGACGTCCCGCGCCTTCGACAGACGGCCCGCGTCGTTGCCCTTGGTGATCTCGACCGACACCTCCCGGCGGGGTGACCCGCTGATCGCCGCGTTGAGCGGCTGCGGCGTGGCGGGGTTGGCCGGGTCGCCACTGCCGAGGACTCCGTTGTTCGACATGGCGATCCCGTCGTTGATGGGGAACGTCACCGGGGCGTCCTCGCCGACGCGCAGCTTCGCGCTCAGGTTGCCGCCCTCCACGCCCGGGAGGACGAGGGCGATGTTGCTGATCGTGCAGTCGCGCGGTACGGCGAGGCTGGCCAGGTCGAACGACAGCTTCGCGGTGGCGGTGGCGGTCTTGTGCACCGAGGCCAGGCCCTTGGGGTCGGTGGCGAGCGCCGACACGAACATCGACCGCGAGCCCGAGACAGCAGGGGCCGCGGCGCCGACCTGCTGCGCGTCGTACGCCGCTCGCAGCTCGAAGGTGAGGCGGACGTCGGTGACCCGGTCGAGCGTCGCGGCGTTGGCGCCCTTCGGAAGCCGGAGCGACCACGTCGTGGTGAACCCGGAGCCCTCGAACGGCAGCAGCTGCTCGCCTGGTTGCGCCGCGAAGGCGCCGCCCACCCGGTGCTCGCTGATCGGGTAGGCATCGGCGAAGCGGACCAGCGGCACGGGCGCGGCGTTCGGTGTCGTGCGCAGCAGGGAGAAGCCGCCGTTGGTGAGGATGCCCCAGGTGGCAGTGGCCGTTCCCGGGGCGTCCACGCGAACGTCGACGCTCCGGATCCGGTGCGCGAACGTGCCGGGGTGGCCGGCGAGGAGGTCGTCGTCGGTGAGCCCGAACGTGCAGCGACCGGTCCTCTTGAGCTGACCGAAGGCCAGGGGCAGGTCGCGCGCCAGCGAGTAGGTGCGGGTGATGGGCACGGTGATCCGGGCGGCTCCGAGCCGGATCGCCTCGAGCTCCGCGATGTCGAGGCCGAGCCGATCGGCGCCGCCGACGTCGCGCATCCGCAGGTCGAAGTAGTCCAGCCGGATCACCCGGACCGGGGTCGCGAGCTGGTAGGCGAGAGCGCGCTCCGCGGACCACGCTGCCTGTGCGGCGAGGTCGAGGTAGCGGTGCAGGGACCGGCGGGCGACGCCGGCGAGGGCGTCCCAGAAGTCGCGGTTGAGGAACCGTTCGTTCTGGTAGTTGACCAGGTCCCGCGCGTACGCCAGGTCGGTGGCGGCGATCTGGCCCTGGAGCCCGGCGATCGCGACGTGCCGCTCCTGCACGCGCACGGTGGCCTTGGCGGCGGGCAGTGCCTCGTTCTTGAGCGCCTTCAGCTCGCCATCGCGCTTGGTGGCGGCGTCGGCCATGCCCTGCAGGGTCATCGTGCTCAGCGCGGCGAACGCGGCGAAGCCGCCGACCACGCCCAGCCCGGCCCAGGCGCTGCCGAGCCCGGCCGACTGCGCTCCCGCGCCTGCGCCTGCTCCTGCGCCTCCGCCCTCGCCGAGACCCAGGGCGCCGCCCACGCCGCTGGAGCTCAGGCTCGACCAGCCTTCGGAGGCCGACTTGCCGACGTCCACGAGCGAGCTCACGCTCGACTTCATGCCGGAGAAGTAGTCCTTGAACTGGTTGAAGATCGAGTTCGCGTCCTCGATCTCCTGCTGCTTGGCGGCGATCAGCTTCTCGACGTCCGCCACCAGCTTCTGGGCAACGACGACGCCGGCCTTGGCGATCTCGACCTGTTCGGCGGAGATGGCCACCGTGAGTCGGGCCTTGCGTTCCTGCGCCTTCGCCGTGAGCAGGTCGAGGTCCGCCTGCTCCACCTTGCCGAGGTAGGCGAGGTAGTCGTTCTGCGCGGACTTCGCGCCGGTCGTCCAGCGCTGCGCGGCGCCGACGAGCGTCTCGTAGCGGAGGCTCGGGACCGCCTCGTCGTTGTAGCCGTAGAAGTTGAGGCCCGCGGCCAGCTGCTGCAGGGCGAGCCGGGCCCGGTCGAGCTGGTTGCGCCTGCGCGGGTTCTCGACGAGACCGAACCAGGGGAACGGGGACTCGGGCTCGGGCAGGTAGGCGCTGGTGCCGGGGTCCTCGCCGTGGATGAACACCGCGGCCTTGTAGAGCTCGCGGGCACGCTCGAGGTTCGCCGCGTCCTCGGTGCGGTAGAGCATCTCCGCCCAGGCGAGCAGGGCGTCGGCCTGCACCAGCCGGGAGTAGCGCTCCTCGAGCGGGTGCAGGATCTGCGGGTCTTCCGGGGTGAGGGCGTCGCGGCCGTTGCGCAGCTGCGGCGTCAGCGGGAAGGGCCCGTCCAGCCGCCGCTCGTCGTCGTACATCAGTCGCGCGGTGTAGGGGCGGTCACCCAGTGGGTCGTCCCACCGCAGCCGTCCGGCCACCACCCGGAAGGCAGGGGTGATCGCGTCCG
>DASTDJ010000232.1:0-9712 GCA_035710425.1 Nocardioides sp. | reverse complement strand
GGCCCTCGCGGCGGAGCTGCGGCGGGTTGGTCCTGGGGTCGCCGTTTTCGCGCGATCGCGCGGTTTGGGGCAGGTCGGCGAGTTGAAACGTGTCCAAACCGCTCGATCGCGCCGGATGGGGCGGTGCGGCGGAAGCCGGAGCGGCCAGACCAGAGCCCATCACCGCCGCACTCGCGACCGCCGCCGCCCATCTACGCACGACAGACCCAACGACCCGGGTCCGAAATCGGCACGTGGCGCCCCGCGACCGGAGTCGCGGAGCGCCACACAACTGAAGAGATGGTGCGTCAGGACACCTTGAGCGCGGTGACGTCGGACAGCACCTTGAAGGTGCCGCCGCCGGTGCCGCTCTGGTCCTCGTTGTAGCCGAACCCGATCACGTCGACCGTGGTGGTCTCGTCGATGACGACCGTGCGGGTCACCTGGCAGGTGGCCTCACGGTCGCCCTGCGGGAAGGCACCGGTGAAGCAGGTGCCGAGGTCCTCACCGAACTTGTCCGACGCGGACGTCGGGCCACGCAGGGCCAGCATCAGGTGCGTCCCCTCGGTGCGAGGCGAGTCGGCCGCTTCGGTGTCGAACGCCGCGTAGCCGTTCAGCAGGTAGACGCCCGGCTCGAGCTCGAAGCTGCCCAGCTCGGTCTTGTTCGTCGCAAAGCTCCCGCCGATCAGGTTGATCGTCTGGTGGCTCTGCGCCTGGTACCCGCCGGCAAGCGCGACGCCGTTCTTGCCGTCCTTGCCGTCCTTGCCTTGCAGCTGGTTCACGGTGCCGTTGCTGAGGTCCTTGACCTTCAGGTCCCCGTCCTTGACGTCGACGCTACGGACCGAGTTGTTCTCGATGTCCCCCGAGTTGATCTGGCCGGCGGCGAAGCCGGCCCCACCCGCGAGCACCGCCAGCACGGCGGCACCGCCGGCGACGGCCACGATGCGGCTGTTCAGGACACGCTTGATTCCCATGTGTTTCCCTCCGTGGAAGTGATGACCACCTCGCCGCGAGCCGCATGGCCCGAGCCTCTTGGTGGTCTAGACCGGACGCTTTCACGGTCTTCGCAGGGCGCGCAGCCGAACGGGGAAACTGGAAAGGTAAAGATACCTACAGATCGACGCCGAACGGCGAGAAACACCTCAAGTCGCGAACGAAACCGGCCGATACCCGGCCAGATCACCGCCGGACGGCGCGCACCAGGGTGTCGCGCACGACCACCGGTGTCCCGTCGACGACCTGTTCACGCGTGGGCGCACCCTCGGTCACGACGTCCCAGGCCTCCGGCTCCAGCAACGCGACGACCTGCTCGGGGGTGAACATCAGCTGGGGCCCGTGGGGGCGGCGGGCGCCCGAATGGATGTCGTCAGGGTGGTGGCCGACCACCAGCAGCGTGCCGCCGGGCTCGACCAGGTCGGCGAGTCCGCGGTAGAAGCCCTCGAACGTCGCTTCCGGCACCTGGAAGAAGAAGGCCGACACCAGGTCGTACCGCCCCGGCGCGGGCCCTCCGGCCATCAGGTCGTGGTGCAGCGTCTCCACCCCCTCGGCCACTCCGGCATCCCGGGCATGCTCCCGCACCCGCGCCAACGCCACCTCGGAGACGTCGAGCGCGGTGACCCGCCAGCCGCGGCCGGCCAGCCACACGGCGTCGGCGCCCTCACCGCAGCCGACGTCGAGCGCCCGCCCCGGCGTCAGGTCGGCGACCTCGTCCACCAGCAGCTTGTTCGGACGGCCGCTCCACATCCGGTCGGACTCGGCGTACCGCGCGTCCCAGGTCTCCTGGGTGTACATCGTCTCGGGATCGAAGTCGTGGTCGTGCTCGTGTTCGTGGTTCACGTGCCCCCGGTGGGGGTCGAACCCACACTGAATCGCTTTTAAGGCGACTTCCTCTGCCGGTTGGGATACGGGGGCGCGAGGAGCGTCCCCTCATAAGTAGCTCTTGCCGGCCTCCACCACCTCAGCGTCGCACAGGCCAGTCGGCAGTGGTGACACTTCCTCCCTCGATCTCGACCCGCATCACCGCGCGGACCTCACCCTTCTCATGCAGGTCGTAGGCACCGGTGACGAGCTCAGGGAACACCAGCGACGGCACCTCGTCCCCGGCGACCGGGCGTCGTACGACGGCGACGTGCGGGCGATGAGCCTGCTCGCCGCCCACGGCGGCGATCTCGATCTCGTCGCCGACCCGGCCCGCCGGCATGGTGACGACCAGGGCGCCGACGACACCGCCGATGTCGAGCAGCACCGACCCCTGGCCGGCGTGCGGGTTCTCGTGATGCGCGCTCATGACGCCTGGGTGGTGCCGGGCAACGTCTGGTAGCCGCCCCCCGGGAGTCCGAGGAACGGGAAGGCGTCGAGCAGGTCGGCATTGGTGTTGGTCGTGCCGTCCTCGATGGCGCTGGCGGCGCCGTCCGGCGTGAACGACGGGTCGACCAGCGGGATCGTCAGTCCGGCGATCGCGCGGAGCTCGATCGTCACCACGTCGTCGGATATCCGCCTGCCGTTCGGGAAGCCAGCGGCGTCGCCCGCCACGAGACCGAGCGGATGGGGGTCCGCGGCAGGGGGCACGGCCAGGTTGAGCCGCAGCATGTCGGCCTTCACCGGCCCGGTGAAGTTGGTGAACCCGGGCACGACCCCCTCCGGGATGCCGGTGAGCAGGATCGCGTTCAGGTCGGCGCGGGGCTTCTTGTACGCCGCCAGGTTCGGGAAGACGCCCGGGTAGAGCACCGGCAGCAGCTCGCCGAGCTCGGGCCGGTTGACGAACCTCTCGAACCGGTCGTCCCGGTTCGGCTCCCTGGAGTTCCACCGGTCCTTCTGGCCCATGGGGACGATGACCTCGTTGAACAGCGGATTGCCCAGGCGCGAGACCTGGACCCAGGGTCCGCGACCGACGTACTTGCCCTGCTTCGAGTCGAAGACCCGACCCTTGCGCCGGCTGGCCGTGGCCCAGACACCGATGGTCGACCGGCGGTCCAGTACGCCGGAGGGCGGCCGCCCGTCCTTGGTCAGCTCGCGAGCGGGCACCTGCAGCGCGATGGTGTGCACGTTGAAGGACTGCACGGCGTTCACGCCGCCCATCGCCGGCATCGAGATCAGGTGCGCCTCGTTGAACGGTCGCAGCGCTCCCAGGTCGAAGACGCTGCCCAGGTCGACGTGGAAGGCGTCCGCCCGCTGGCCGGCGAAGACCTTGCGCGAGCCGATCGTGTGCACGGCCTGTCCGGCGAGCGCGGCGTAGTCGGGCGTGCTGCGGACCCCGACGTTGACCGGCGGGCAGGGCAGGTCGCGGGCCAGCACCCGCGGCTTGCCGTTGACCACGCGGGTCACGGAGTAGAACTGCGGCCGGTTCCAGGTCTCGTCGCCGATGTCGGTGATCGGACCGGTGTTGTAGAGGAAGGACTGCGTGTTGCGGACCTTGGTCGTGAACCGGAACTGGTAGCTGATGTCGGACTCGGCGCGGTTGGTGTTCGACACGTGGATCTCGTAGCGGACGTCGTCGCTGAACTCGTAGAAGTTCGGCCCACCGTCTGGCTTCTGCAACGGGATGAAGTTGGCGATCACCACGACCATGTCGGGGTCGACCGGGCTGACGTAGGCGTAGACGTCGGTGCTGTCGGCGACGGGGTCCTTGGAGATCTCCGGCGCTTCGCGGTGCGAGGACATCTCACTCACCTCCCGCGGCGTTGAGGATCCGGGTCACCAGGTCGCGGTCGTCGACCACGACCTCGCGCTCGCCGACGAGCAGCCGCACCTCGGAGCCGTGGTGGTCGTCCACCACGGCCAGCACGGGCTCCTGCGCCCGACCCGGGTGCGGCCTGGCTGACGCCGCGGACGCGCCACCCACCAGACCCACAGTGCTGGCCGCTGTCCCGATCCCAGCCGCCGCGAGGAACTTCCTTCTGCTCGTGTCGGTCATGCCACCCTCCCAAGTGAGGACGCGCTCGCGGTTGAGACGCGTCACACCACCGGTTCGGAGCCGGCCCGACCCCGGATTTGCGCGGGCCTCAGGACGCCAACGCGGCCGCGCGAGCGAGGACCTCGTCGGTCATCTCCTCGGTCAGCTTGCCGGTGAAGGTGTTCTGCTGGCTCGGGTGGTAGGAGCCCAGCAGTACGACGTCGCCGTGCGGCGCCCCGAGGGTGGCAGTGGCTCCGTGCCCGAACCTCGGCTTCGGGGCGGGGATCTTCCACCCGGCGAGCCGCAGCGAGCGGAGCGCGGCGTCCCAGCCGAACGAGCCGAGCGCGACGACGACCCGGACGTCGTCGGCGACCAGGGCCAGCTCGGCGTCCAGCCACCGGGCGCAGGTGTCGCGCTCGGCCACCGTCGGCTTGTTGAGGGGCGGCGCGCAGCGGACCGCGGCGATCATCCGGGTGCCGAAGAGCTGGAGCCCGTCGTCGGCGTGCACGCTGGTGGGCTGGTTGGCGAGGCCGACGCGGTAGAGGCTGGCGAACAGCCAGTCCCCGCTGCGGTCACCGGTGAAGATCCGGCCGGTGCGGTTCGCGCCGTGCGCGGCCGGCGCCAGACCGATGATCAGCACCCTGGGGTGTCGCGCGCCGAAGCCGGTGATCGGCCGGCCCCAGTAGTGCTCGGTCGCGTACGCCGCGCGCTTCTCACGCGCGACCCGCTCCCGCCACTCGACCAGCCGTGGGCAGGCGCGGCACTCGACGACCTGCGCGTCGAGCAGCTCCAGCGGGTCGTTCAGGGGGCGGGTTGGATCGAGGTCTCGCGGCGTACCTTGTCCGCTGCCGTCGAGGCGGCATCGGTGACCTTGTCCTTCGCCACCTCCGCGGCGTGCGCCGCCTGGCTGGCCACGGCGCCCTGAGCCTTGTGGCTGGCTGCCTGCACCCGTGGGTCGCGCGCGACCTTCTGGGCACCGGTCTTGATCTGCTCGTAGCGCTCGCGTCCTGCGCGGGCGCCCAGGACGTATCCCGCCGCGGCAGCGGCGAGCATCGACAGCTTGCTCATGACTCGGCTCCTTGGTGTGGTTGGTCAGCGCCTACGACGCCAGACTACGAGGGCGATGACGGCAACCGCGGCGACGGCGACGCCACCGAGCAGCGCCGGCTGCTCGCGCAGCTCGTCGGCCTTGTGCCGCGCCTTGGCCCTCACGTCGAACTTGGCCTGCAGCGCGTCGACGGTGTTGGCGAGTTCCTCACGCTGCTGGGCGATCTGGCGTTCGAGCTCGTCCTGGGTCTCAGGGGGTGGGGTCCTGGTCATGACTGGTTTCCCTTCAGTGCCGCGACGTCTTCCTTCACGCCGGCGATGGCCCGCTCCGGGGCCGGCGGGGTCGCCTCGCTGACCTCCTTCTTGCCGATCATGGCCGCCACGCCGGCCGTGGCGAGCAGCACTGCAGCGACGATCAATGCGGCAGCCCACGCCGGCAGGACGAGGTCGAGGGCGAGGATCGCGGTGGCGATGAGCGTCCCGAGCGCGAAGAGCCCGAGAATGCCCGCGGCGCTGAAGAGCCCGACGCCGCGGCCGGCGGCCTTGCCCTTCTCGGTCAGCTCGGCCTGGGCGAGGCGCAGCTCACTGCGTACCAGCTCGGGCAGCTGCTCGGAGAGCCGGTGGACGATCGCGCCGAGCGGCTGCTCAGGAGGCGGTGTGGTAGCCGGATCGGTCATGCGGATCAGGTATCCGCGCGCGGGAAAGGTAAACCGGGGCCGAGAGGGATCGCCGGTCGACCGGCGATCCCTCTACTTGTCGGGTGTTGCAACGCCGGACAAGTAGAGGAATCACCGGTCGACCGGTGATTCGTGACCTACACGAGCGACCAGGCGATCCCGTCGAGGATGTCGGCCTCGGAGATCACGATGGTGTCGGTGCGGACGCGGTGCAGCACCCGCGAGAGGATCAGCGCCCCGGCGTCGATGACGTCGGCGCGGCCGGGGTGGAGGTAGGGCAGCTCCAGGCGCTGCGCGACCGGCATCGCGACGATCCGGTCGACCATCGCGTGCACGTCGTCGACCCGCAGCTCCTGCTGGTCGATCGCGTCGCGGTCGTACGCCGGCAGGTCGAGCACGCCGGCCGCGACCGTCGTGATGGTGCCGGCGATCCCGACGACCGTCGCCGCTGCGGCCGGGTCGACGGGGCAGGAGTCGAGCGCGGCGTCGATGTCGGCGATGCAGGCCGCCACCTGCTCCTCCGTCGGCGGGTCGTCCCGCAGGTGCCGCTCGTGCAGCCGCACCGAGCCGATGTCCATCGAGTGCGCTCCGCTCGGCACCGCGTCGCCCAGGATCAGCTCGGTCGACCCGCCGCCGATGTCGATCACCAGCACCGGCTCCTCGGGCGGGCTCGCCAGGTGGCGGACGGTGCCGGCGTACGCGAGCGCGGCCTCCTCCGAGCCGGTCAGCACCTCGGGCCGCACGCCCAGCCGCTCGAAGACACCGTCGGAGAACACCTGGGCGTTCTCGGAGTCGCGGGTCGCCGAGGTGGCGCAGAACCGGATCCGGTCGGCGCCGTGCGCCCGCACCAGGGCGGCGTACTCGTCGATAGCCGCGAACGCGCGGCCGAGCGCCTCGTCGGCCAGCCGGCCGGTGCGGTCGACGTCCTGCCCGAGCCGGACCACCCGGGACTCGCGGACCGCGACGTCGGGGAGGTCACCGATCAGCAGCTTGATCGTGTTGGTGCCACAGTCGATCGCCGCGACCCTCATCGGTCGACGCACGGGCCGGCGGCCCACCACTCCCCGAGGCGGTCGAGCACCTCGTCGCCGAGCGGGTTGACGCCTCTTCCCGCCGCCAGCGAGTGGGCGGCGAGGACGTGCAGGCACTTGACCCGGTCGGGCATGCCGCCCGCGGAGACCCCGTCGATCTCGGGCACCTCGCCGAGCCCGGCCCGGAACTCCAGGTAGGACTCGTGCGCGCGCCGGTACGCCGCGGCGAGCTCGGGGTCCTCACCGAGCCGGGCCTGCATCTCCTTCATCAGGCCCGAGCCCTCGAGCGTGCCGATCAGCGACGCCGCCCGCGGGCAGGTGAGGTAGAACGTCGTGGGGAAGGGCGTGCCGTTGGGCAGCCGCGGCTCCGTGGTCACCACGTCGGGGTTGCCGCACGGGCAGCGGTGCCCGACATCGTGGATGGCCCGCGGGGGCCGGCCGAGCTGCCGCTCGACCACTGCTTCGTCCTCGGGCGCGCTCATCGCCCCATTCTCACTCCGGCTGCTGCTTGTCGGAGCCGTCGATCTTCCGCAGCGGGATGGGTGGGGCCTTCGTCGGCGGATGACCGGCGAGCTTCACCGAGTCCCAGGCGTCGTCGTACCACGCCCGCTTCTCCTCCGGCGCGATCGTGTCGGGGTCGGTGAGCTCCGACTCGCTCTGCAGCGGCTCGCCGTCCTCGCCCAGCACCACGAACGGCGTGGCGCCCGGCTTGACGTACCCGAACCGCTCGCGCGCCTGCGCGCTGACATACGCGGGGTCCTCCCAGCGCTGCTTCTCCAGCTCCAGCTCGTCGATGCTGGCCCGGCGCTCCGCGATCGTCGCCTTGAGCTCGACGATGTGGGAGCGCTGCTCGAGGTAGGCCCGCAGCGACGACGCGTAGGACACCGCGAGCACCGCCAGCACCAGCACCAGGATCGCGGCGCGGCCGGTCAGCCGCGGCCGGAGCCTGCGCCCCGCCGACTGCGGCTCGCGAGCGGCAGCAGGGGTGGCGGCCGCCGGTCTTCCGGTGCGTTGGGCGCGCCCCGGCCCGGCGCGTCCCCCGGGCCGGGAACCTCGCGGCGTACGTCGCTGGTCCGGCATGGGACCTAGCGTCTCTCAGGCGGAGTACCTCGGGAACGCCGACACACCGGCATACCTCGCTGCGTCGCCGAGCTCGTCCTCGATCCGGAGCAGCTGGTTGTACTTCGCGGTGCGGTCGGAGCGGGCCGGAGCACCCGACTTGATCTGGCCGCAGTTGGTCGCCACCGCGAGGTCGGCGATCGTGGTGTCCTCGGTCTCGCCGGAGCGGTGGCTCATCATGCAGCGCAGCCCGTTGCGGTGGGCGAGGTCGACGGAGTCGAGGGTCTCGGTCAGCGAGCCGATCTGGTTGACCTTCACCAGCAGCGCGTTGGCCTGGCCCCCGTCGATGCCCCGCTGCAGCCGCTCCACATTGGTGACGAACAGGTCGTCGCCGACCAGCTGGGTGCGGGCGCCGAGGCGGTCGGTGATCGCCTTCCAGCCGTCCCAGTCCTCCTCGTCGAGCGGGTCCTCGATGCTGACGATGGGGTACGCCGACACGAGCTCCTCGTAGTAGTCGGTCATCTCCGCGGCGGTCTTGGCCGCACCCTCGAACGTGTAGGTGCCGCCCTCGCAGAACTCCGAGGCGGCCACGTCGAGCGCGAGCCCGAAGTCCTTGCCGAGCTCGTAGCCCGCCTTGTCGATGGCCTCGGCGATCAGGTCGAGCGCCGCCCGGTTGGACTCCAGGTCGGGTGCGAAGCCGCCCTCGTCACCGACGCCGGTCGACAGGCCGCGGCTCTTCAGCACGCCCGTCAGCGCGTGGTAGACCTCCGCGCCGCTGCGCATCGCGTCGCGGAACGTCGCAACGCCGATCGGCGCGATCATGAACTCCTGGACGTCGACGTTGGTGTCGGCGTGCGCGCCGCCGTTGAGGATGTTCATCATCGGCACCGGCAGCAGGTGGGCGTTGGGCCCGCCGACGTAGCGGTAGAGCGGGAGCCGCGCCGAGTCGGCCGCCGCGCGGGCGACCGCGAGCGAGACGCCGAGGATCGCGTTGGCGCCCAGCGTCGCCTTGTTGGGGGTGGCGTCCAGCTCGAGCATGGTCTGGTCGATGACCCGCTGGTCGTCGGCCTCGAGGCCCTCCAGAGCCGGACCGATCTTCTGCACGACCTGCTCGACGGCCTTGGCGACGCCCTTGCCGAGGTAGCGGTCGCCGCCGTCGCGCAGCTCCACGGCCTCGAACTGACCGGTCGACGCGCCGCTCGGCACCGCCGCCCGGGCGAACGTACCGTCGTCGAGCAGGACCTCGACCTCGACGGTGGGGTTGCCGCGTGAGTCGAGGATCTCGCGGGCGCCGACGGCTTCGATTGCTGCCACGTTGGGGTGCTCCTGTGAAGAGGGAAGGGTCCGCCGGTCAGCCTAGACGGGCTAGACGGCGGAGTCGGGGTCGGTGTCCATGCCCTGCCACCACACCAGGCGGTCGCGCGGCCCGGCACTCGAGATCGCTGCCTCGATCAGGGCCGCGTCGGCGCCGGGCAGCCGGCGTACCCGCTCCCAGAGCGCCTCGCGCATCGCGCCGAAAGGCACCCTGAGGTCGCCGTGCACCCCGGTGAACAGCACCGTCTCCCAGCCCTCGCCGGTCGGTCGCACCAGGGTCACCTGGCGCAGGGCCTCCCACCTCACCCGGGTGCCACGACCGTCGGGCTCGACCCGCTCGATGCCGTCGTCGTCAGCGAGGTACGCCGGCTCGGAAGGTGGGGTGGCCAGCGTGGCCTCGAGCGAGAGCGAGGGCGAGCGAACGCCTTCCCGCCGACCGTCCGGCAGCTGCAGGATCAGCTCCCGCCCGCCTTCCCGAGCTACTGCGACCCGGGCGCGCGGCCACTCCTCGAGCACCCAGGTCTGGGCGCCCGCCAGCACCCACACCCGGGTGGGGCCGACCGCAAGCCTCGTGCGCGTCGCCGCCAGCAGAGCGCCGTCGAGCAGCGGCTCGTCGCACAGGTGCTGTACGTCGCGGACGACGCGCGCACCCCTGCGTCGACGACGACGCTCCCGAAGGCCGGCGAGGGACACCTTCGCGAGCGTAGTTGCCG
>DASTDJ010000231.1:0-22597 GCA_035710425.1 Nocardioides sp. | reverse complement strand
CTCGGCGTACGCCGGGTCGTGCAGCAGCTCCTCCAGCGACCCCCGGAGCCGGGCGAGCGGCCGTGGCACCGGGGCGTCGACGAACTCGGCGTGCGACAGGCCGTCGGCCCCCAGCTCGACCAGCCACGAGCCCTTCCGGTGCCCGGCCTCGGAGAACGAGTAGGCGAGCGGTGAACCGCTGTAGCGGATCGTGTCGGTGAGGGTGTGCGGGCCGTGCAGGTGGCCGAGGGCGGCGTAGTCGACCCCCGCGAAGACGTCGACCGGCACCCTCGCGACCCCGCCGACGCTGATGTCGCGCTCGGAGTCGCTCGGTGCGGCGCCGGCCACGAACGCGTGGGCGAGCACCACCGAGCGGGTGGCAGATGACCGAGAGGCGAGGTCGTGACGGACCCGCTGCATCGCCTCGGCGAGCGCCGCCTGGTGCGAGCGCTCCGGCAGCGCCCAAGGGTCGACCACGGCGTGCGGGTCGAGGTAGGGCAGGCCGTAGACGGCCACCGGACCGTGCTCGTCGTCGAGGTCGATCGGTGTGCCCACCCCGGAGATGTCGGAGCGGATGAACACGCCCGCGGCGTCGATCAGCCGGGAGCTGAACCCCAGGCGCTGGGCCGAGTCGTGGTTGCCGCTGGTCAGCACCACCTTCGCCCGCGAGCGGGCGAGCCGGACCAGGCTCTCGTCGGCCAGGCGTACGGCGTCGACGGGGGGCAGCGCGCGGTCGTAGACGTCGCCGGACACCACCACGAGGTCGACCCGCTCGGCATCGACCACCTCCAGGAGGTGGTCGATGAACGCCGCCTGGTGGGTGAGCATGCCCTCACGGTGGAACGACCGGCCGAGGTGCCAGTCGGAGGTGTGGAGGATGCGCACACCGTGAAGGTAGGCCGGAGCGCCGACAGCAGGCCGGAGGGCACGCCGTACTCAGGCGACAGCTTGCTCCAGGCGGGCGAGGAGGCCCACGGCGTCGTGCGGCGCGCGCCCGCGGGCGTCGTTGTCGAAGTAGACGAACACGTCGAGGCCCGCGTCCAACCACTCCCGGGTCCGGTCGGCCCAGCGGTCCAGGGACGTCGACGCGTAGCCACTGGTGTAGAGCACGGTGTGACCGTGGAGCCGGACGTACATGAGGTCGCTCGTGACCCGCTCGAAGCACGGCCAGGTCGGGCTGTCGGACATGACCATCCCGACGTCATGGGCGCGCAGCAGGTCGGCAGCGGCGTCCGAGGCGAACGACGGGTGCCGTGGCTCGAGGACGTGCCGCAGCGGCCGGTCCTCGTCGGTCTCCAGCAGGACCCGGTCGCCCGACAGCTTCTCGTCGTGCTGTCCGGCCAGCTCGGCGGCGGCAGCCGTGGTCCGCGGAAGCCCGGCCAGGAAGGGTGCGAGGCGCTCCTCGTCGAGAGCGAGGTCAGCGGGCAGCTGCCAGAGCAGTGGCCCCAGCTTCGCTCCGAGCGCCAGGACCCCGGAGGCGAGGAAGTTCGCGAGCGCGGTCTCGGTGTCCGCCAGCCGCTTGAAGTGGGTGATGAACCGGCCGCCCTTGACCGCGATCACGAAGTCGGGCGGGGTCTGCTCCGCCATCCGCTGGTACGTCGTCGGGCGCTGCAGCGAGTAGAACGAGCCGTTCATCTCGACGGAGCTCATCTTGGACGCGACGTACTCCAGCTCCCGTCGCTGGACGAGCCCGCGTGGGTAGAAGTCGCCCCGCCAGCTCGCGTAGCGCCAGCCCGAGACGCCCACCCTGACCTCCGCCATGGCGACCGGTACCCATCAGGTGTAGCGAACGGTCCGCTCCTCCGACGTGAAGCCGTAGAGGGCGAGGCCGCCGCGCCGCGCGAGATCGACCGCAAGGCTCGTGGGGGCACCGACGGCGACGAGCGCACCCACGCCGGCGGCCAGTGCCTTCTGCACCAGCTCGAAGCCGGCCCGACCGCTCACCACGAGCGCGGCCTCGGCCGGCGACGCAGCGGCGAGCACCCTGGCGCCGGTGACCTTGTCGACGGCGTTGTGCCGACCGACATCCTCGCGCACCACCAGCGGCGTGCCGTCCGCGTCGAACAGACCCGCGGCGTGTACGCCGCCCGTGCGGTCGAACACGGCCTGGCGCTCGCGCAAGAGGCGGGGGAGCGAGCGGACCACCTGCGGGGCCACCTGCTCGCCCGTCCAGCGAGCCCCGGCCGCGACGTCGAGGGCGGAGTCGATGCTGTCGGAGCCGCAGACCCCGCACGCGGACGAGCCGGCCGACAGAGCGACGGACCGAGCCGCCGGGAGTCGCATCGGAGCGACGTCGAGGGTGGCCGTGACGACGTTGAACTCCTGCTCGGGCCGCAGGTCCTCGTCGGTGCAGTAGGCGACCGTGCTGGGGGAGCCGATGCCCTCGTGCATCAGCCAGCCGGCGGCCAGCTCGAAGTCGTGGCCGGGCGTGCGCATGGTCAGCCACACCCGGTGTGCCGCCATGCCCGGCCAGGCCAGTCGGATCTCCAGTGGCTCCTCGGTGACGACGCGATCCTCGTGCTCGCGCGGGTCCGACCCGGTCAGCTCCTGCACCCTGGTGCGGACCGACGGGCCGGGACGACGAGCGGCCTTCATCGGACCTCGAACGCCTTGCGGATCGCCAGCTTCCGGCGCAGGTCGTCGGCGCTGTCGGCGAGCTGCCGGTGGATCGTGCGGTCGAGGTCGGGCTGCTCCATCACCGTGCGCGCCCGGTCCAGGATCTCCGGGCGCTCGGCGGTGACGGGGAAGAAGGCTCCCGTCGCGACCCCCAGCATCCAGCCGCTGCGCACCTCGGCGGTGCCGGGCAGGTCGGTGAAGTAGCGCTCGACGTACTCCTCGGTCACGGCGTCGTGCCCACCGCGCCACATCCCGCGGCCGGCGGCCTCCAGCTCGTAGTTGGGTACGTCGACGGCGCCCACGAAGCGCTCCCACGCGAACGCCTTGCCCTCGGCGGTCGGCAGCGACGCGACCGCTCGGCTGTGCTCGACACGGGACTGGCCGGTCGGCTCGTCGGCGAGAGCGGCGTCGAGCTCGCCGCGGTCGGTGGCGCCGAGAGTGGCCAGCCGGACCAGCAGCCGCCAGCGCAGATCGACGTCGAGGTCGAGACCGGTGGGCATCTGCTGCAGCCAGCCGCGCAGCATCGAGGCGTCGCCGCAGGTGTGGACCGCGGCCCGGAAGGCCGAGAGCTGCAGCTCCGAGCCCGCACCACACTCGGCGACCTTGGCCAGCGCGGCCGCATGGACCCGCTCGAGCGATCCCGGCGGGGCGGTGGGCAGAACCCAGCCCAGCACCCACGGCATCAGGTGCCGCGCCGAGTCCTCGCTGTCCTCCACCGGCAGGCTCGCGACCAGGAGGTCGACGACCGCGGCCGGATCGACCGCGCCGTGGTGGAAGCCGCTGCGCACGTTGTTCCACACGCCGGCCCGGAGCGCGTCGTCCTTCATCCCCGGCAGCAGGTCGACCAGCCCGGCGAGAGTGGTGCCGTCGGGCACGTAGACGCCCCAGCTCTCCTCGTCGGGGTCGATGACCACGGGCGCCGTGCCGGCGTCGTAGGCCGTCTCGGGACCGGCGAGCGCGACCTCGACGCGCCGCCAGTGCTCGCTGTCGGCCTGGGCCACGGTGAACCGGTGCGGCCGGTCGGCGGGGTGCTCCGGAGGTGGCGTGCGGCGCAGCACCCCTGCGCCCCGGTCGAGCTCGATGACGTCGGGTCCGGGAACGCGCAGCCATTCGCCCGTGAACGAGGAGAGGTCGCCGGCGCCGGCGTGCTCCCAGCCGGCGAACAGGTCGTGCATGGTGGCGTTGCCGAACCGGTGGCGGGTGAGGTGGTCGACAACCCCGGCGAAGAACACCTCGTCGCCGATCGTCGCGTTGACCTGGCGGAGGATGCTCGCGCCCTTGACGTACGAGATGCCGTCGAAGTCCTGCAGTGCAGAGAGAGCGTCGGCGGCGCCGTTGCCGGCGACCGGGTGGGTGCTCGGCCGCTGGTCGGACGTCAGCCCCCACTGCCGGCGTTGGTAGGAGAGGTGCACCATCGCGTCGTCGTACTCGGTGACGTCGGCGGTCACCCGGTTGCCGAGGTACTCGGCGAAGGACTCGTTGAGCCACAGGTCGTCCCACCACTTCGGGGTGACGATGTTGCCGAACCACTGGTGCGCCATCTCGTGCGCGACCGTGGTGGCGCGCAGCACCAGGGCGCCGCGGGTGACCCGGCTCGGGAACAGGTACTGGTCGCGGTAGGTGACGCAGCCGGGGTTCTCCATCGCGCCGGCGTTGAACTCCGGCACGAACGCCTGGTGGTAGTCGCCGAACGGGTAGCGGATGCCGAAGTGCCGGTGGTACTCGTCGAAGCACTGCCCGGTCATCGTGAACAGTTCTTCCGCGTCGCGCTCGAGCTCGCGGGCGAGACTGGCGCGCGCGCTCAGCCCGAGCGGGATGCCGTCGTGCTCGGCCCGCAGCACGTGGTAGGGCCCGGCGACGATCGTGACGAAGTACGTCGACAGCGGCCGGGTCGGCTCGAACTCCCACGCCCCGGGCTCCACCTGCTCGCCCCGCGCGTTGGCGACGACCGTCCACTCGACCGGGGTCGCGACGTGGAACGTGTACGGCGCCTTGAGGTCGGGCTGGTCGAAGCAGGCGAAGACCGACGGAGCCGCGTCCATGAAGGACATGCCGTAGACGTAGTGACGGCCGTCGGCGGGGTCGACGCTGCGGTGCAGCCCCTCGCCGTCGTTGCGGAAGCCCATCACCGCGTCGACCCGCAGCACGTTGCTCCCCGCGAGCGTGTCCAGCGCCAGCCGGCCTTCTTGGAGGAGGGCGGGATCGAGCGGCGCGTCGTTGAAGCGCAGGTCGTTGACCCGCACCGGCTTCAGGTCGACGAACGTCGGCCCGCCTCGGCTCTCGAAGTGGATGGTGGTGATCGAGCCGAACGTCTCGCGGTCGGACGCGAGGTCCAGCCGGACGTCGTAGGACGTGATGTCGAGGAGGTCGTGACGGGCTTCGGCCTCGCTCTGACGGAGGCTCGGGGCGCTGAGGTGCGACTTGCTCACGCCGCCACAGTAGGCCTTGGCCAAGGCACGGGACCAAGGCAAGGGTTTCCGGTGCTTTCGGGCAACTAACGGATGCGTTGCAGCGTCGTACGAACAAAGGCGGACGCGATCCGCGCGACCGCGACAGCCGGGAGGAAGTGACGTCATGTCACGTGTCGTTCGCCGCCGGGGCAGGGCCCTGGTCGCACTCACCGCATCTCTGGGTCTGGTGGCCGGGGTGCCTGCGTTCACGGGTGGCGCGGCACAGTCGGCGGAGCCGACCCCGGACTGCGCCCCGTTCCCGATCGCCGAAGTCGGGGCCGGGGACCCCGTCGACGGACTCACCGTCAGCAAGGGCACCACGCCCGAGCCGTTCACCGGCGAGGTCGTCGGGGTGCTCAAGGACGGCATCGCGCCCGGGCTCGACATGGTGATCATGGACCTCAGCTCGCCCGAGATCGACCGAGTGGGCGGCATCTGGGCCGGCATGTCCGGCTCGCCCGTCTATGCGGAGGACGGCAGGCTGATCGGGGCCGTGGCGTACGGGCTGGCCTTCGGTGCATCTCCGGTCGCGGGCATCACGCCGTACGAGGAGATGGACGACTACCTGAAAGTGACCGAGGGGCGGCCGGGGAAGATCGAGGTCGGCAAGGGTCTTGCCGACAAGATCGCCCGCGGCACCGACGTCACCGCCCGCCAGGCCGCTCAGGGCTTCACGCAGCTCCCGATGGCTCTCGGCGTGTCCGGGCTGACGGCCAAACGACTCGCCCAGGGCCAGGACGCCGACCGCGACTACCTCGGCCGGCGAGACACCTACGTCGTCGGCAAGGCTGCCGAGGAGGACGCGCCCGACACGTCGACGATCGTGGCCGGTGGCAACATCGCCGCCGCGCTCGCCTACGGCGACATCACGGCCGCGGGCGTCGGCACCGTCACCTCGGTCTGCGACGGCCAGGTCGTCGCCTTCGGCCACCCGATGTTCTTCAGCGGCCCCACCACCTTGAGCCTGCACGGCGCTGACGCGCTGTACGTCCAGGAGGAGTCGCTCGGTGCGCCGTTCAAGGTCGCCAACCTCGGCGGCCCGGTCGGCACCATCACCGACGACCGGCTGTCCGGGATCACGGGTGACTTCAGCGAGCTGCTAGGGACGACGACGATCACGTCGACGGTCACCCTGGGGAAGCGCATCCGAGAGGGCAAGACGGTCGTGAACATCCCGGCCGCGGGTGCCGAGATGACGTTCAACGAGCACATCGCCAACCACGACAGCGTGGTCGACGGCATCACTGGCGGCTCCGCCGCGCAGGGCTACACGATCACCGGGACCGACGCCGACGGCTCGGCCTTCGAGATCACCTTCGACGACCGGTTCCAGTCCACCAACGACATCACCTTCGACTCCGCGTTCGACGTGGCCGACATCGTCTGGGGCCTGACCTCCATCGAGGGAGTCACGGTCGACACGGTCACGATGTACTCCGACGTCAGCCCGGACAGGGCGGCGTACTCCGTCACGGCGGTGCAGCAGCGCAAGAACGGCGAGTGGGTCAAGGTCACCCGGAAGGAGCCGGCGACCATCAAGGCGGGCCGTACGCTGCAGCTGCGCGCGGTGTTGAGCGGTCCGAGCGGCACCCAGTTCGCCAACTACAGCTTCGCGGTCCCGAAGCGGTACCACGACAAGAACGGCTTCGTGTACGTCACGGGCGGCAACTGGACGTACTCGGAGGCGCCGTGGCAGCCGACGGTGGACAAGATCGCGAAGGCGGTCGAGGCCCAGGTGCGCAACGACGAGACCCAGGCCCAGTTCTCGATCAGTGACAACAAGGGCGAGCGCGTCACGACCGTCGTCAGCGGCGCGGTCGACAAGGTCGTCGACGGGGACCGGCGGGTGAAGGTGATCGTCAAGTAGCTGTCCGCCGACGCAGGAGGGCCGGGAGCACCCGCTCCCGGCCCTTCCGCGCGCCCGAGGTCGCTCAGACCAGTGCCGTGCTCCGCCGACGAACAGGTACGACGGCCAGCGCCGCTGCCAGTGCCATCACGGCGGGCACCAGAAGGGCGACCCGGTAGTCGCCGACGCTCGGCGTCCCGGAACCGTCACCCACGAGCACGATCGTCACCAGAGCGAGCCCGAGCGCGGCTCCGAACTGGAACGACGTGTAGAGCAGCCCGCCGGCGAGGCCCTGCTCGGCCTCGTCGACGCCCTCGGTCGCCGCCAGCGTCAGAGGCCCGTAGGCGAGGGCGAAGGCGATGCCGACCAGCACCAGCATGGGGAGCATCTGCAGGTAGCCCCAGTCGTCGTCGATACGCAGGAAGAGCACGAACGCCAGGGTGGCGGTCACGAAGCCGGCCACCATGACCGGAACGTTGCCGAAGCGACGCACGAGCGTCGGCGTGAGCAACGGAGCGAGCACCAGGTCGATGCCCATGATCGCGAACGTCAGCCCGGTCTCAAGGGGAGACCAGCCGCGCAGGTCCTGGAGGTAGAGCGTCACCAGGAACTGGAAGCCGAAGAACGCACCCATGTAGAGCAGCCCGGCCAGGTTGGTGCGGGCCAGACCCGCGTGTCGGAAGATGCCGAGGCGGACGAGCGGTGCGGGGGAGCGACGCTCGTGCCGCACGAACAGCGCGAGCAGCAGCGCCGACAGCACCAGCGCCGACACCCCGCGGGCCACCTCGTGTGCCTCGCCGAGAGCCACCAGCCCGAAGACCGCCGCGACCATGCCCGCCGTCACCATCACGGCGCCGACCAGGTCGAAACGGTGGTCGGCGACCGGACGGACGGCGTCGGGCCGGATCAGCGCGCGTCCGGCGATGAGCAGAAGAGCGCCGAGCAGCACCGGCGCGAAGAACACCCACCGCCAGCTGATGGTGGTCAGCAGCCCGCCGGCCACCATGCCGAGGGTGAAGCCGGCGGCCCCGGTAGCGCCGTAGATGACCACCGCGCGGTCGCGGAGCGGGCCCTGCGCGAAGCTCGTGGTGATGATGCTGAGGCCCGCCGGCGCCATGAAGCCCGCGGCGACGCCGGTGACGAAGCGAGCGAGGACCAGCACCGAGCCGGAGTCGGCCAGGCCCCCGAGGCCGGAGAACAGGACGAACACGGTGAGCGCCAGCAGGAAGACCCTGCGCCGGCCGAACAGGTCGGCGGTGCGGCCGCCGAGCAGCAGGAAGCCGGCGTACCCGAGCACGTACGCGCTGAGCAGCCAGTGCGCGGTGCCGGTCGACAGCTCGAAGTCCGCGCGGATCGACGGTACGGCGACGTTGAGCATCGCGATGTCGATGCCTTCGAGGAACAACGCGCCGCACAGGACGAGCAGCAGTGCCCACTCGCGGGGGCTCATCCGCTGCAGTGGTGGGGCCGGAGTCTGGACGGGCACGGACACGGGTGCTCCTCGGTGGTTATTGATCGTATGTGAGTTACCTCTTGTAACTGCAACCTCGATCGGACAGGATGATTCCGTGACGGCCACAGGCACTTCCGAGTCACCCGGTTCCTCCGAGGTGACCGAGGACCACGACGACTGCCCCGAGGCGTTCCAGTGGGACACCCGTGAGGGCTGCGAGGTGCGCCAGATCCTGGACCGGATCGCGGACAAGTGGTCGCTGCTGGTGATCTCGCTGCTGGAGGACCGGACACTCCGGTTCACCGAGCTGCGCCGGCAGATCGACGGCATCAGCCAGCGGATGCTGACCGTGACCCTGCGTCAGCTCGAGCGGGACGGGTTGGTGTGCCGCACGGTCTACCCGGTCGTGCCACCGCGGGTGGAGTACTGCCTGTCGCCGATGGGCCACACGCTGCTCGGCACCATCCAGGAGCTGGTCACCTGGACCGAGGCGCACCAGCAGGAGATCGCCCAGGCACGGGCGGAGTTCGACGCGGCGCGCGCGGGCACGGAGGCCGAGGTCGATTCCTGACCCGGGCCGTGGTCGTATCGTGGCTGCATGAGAGGGCATGACACCGAGGCCCTGCTGCAGCTGATCCGCGACTCCGTGGTCGGTGAGGACCTGCTCATGGAGACGCCGTACGGCCTGCGGCGGGTGACGTACGCCGACTACACCGCCAGCGGGCGGGCGCTGACGTTCGTCGAGGACTTCATCCGCGACCAGGTGCTGCCGGGCTACGCCAACACCCACACCGAGTCCAGCGGGACCGGCCTGCAGACGACGCGGCTGCGCGAGGAGGCCCGGCAGATCATCCGCGATGCGGTCGGCGCCGGCGACGACGCCGTGGTCATCTTCGCCGGCAGCGGTTGCACCGGCGCGATCGCGAAGCTGATCGGGGTGCTCGGGCTCCGGGTCTCGTCGGCCCTCGACGACGCGCACCACCTCACCGACCACATCCCGCCGGCGGAGCGACCCGTGGTGTTCCTCGGGCCCTACGAGCACCACTCCAACGAGATCCCGTGGCGGGAGTCGATCGCCGACGTGGTGGTCATCCACCAGGACATCGACGGCGGAGTGGACCTCGAGGAGCTGCGCACCCAGCTGGAGAAGTACGACGAGCGCCCGCTCAAGATCGGCACCTTCTCGGCGGCATCCAACGTGACCGGCATCCTCTCCGACACCGCGGCGATCTCGACCCTCCTGCACGAGCACGGCGCGCTCAGCTTCTGGGACTTCGCCGCTGCGGCGCCGTACATCGACATCGAGATGGATGCGGTCGACCCGGACGCACCGCTGTCCTACAAGGACGCGATCTTCCTGTCACCGCACAAGTTCATCGGCGGCCCCTCCACGCCGGGCGTGCTCGTGGCCCGCCGCGAGCTGTTCGCCAACCGGGTGCCCGACGTGCCGGGCGGCGGCACCGTGCTCTACGTCAACGACGACGAGCACCGCTACTTCGTCGACCCGACCCACCGCGAGGAGGGCGGCACTCCCGCGATCATCGAGTCGATCCGCGCGGGCATGGTGTTCCAGCTCAAGCAGGCGGTCGGCACGGACACGATCCGGAAGCAGGAGGACGCCCACCTCTCCCGCGCGGTCTCGGCGTGGAAGGACGAGCCGGCGATCGAGCTGCTCGGCAACCTCGACGCGCCGCGGCTGTCGATCGTGTCGTTCGTGGTCCGGTCACCCTCCGGCCGCTACCTGCACCACAACTACGTCGTGGCGCTGCTCAACGACCTCTTCGGCGTCCAGTCCCGCGGTGGCTGCTCGTGCGCAGGGCCCTACGGCCACCGCCTGCTCGGCATCGACATCGAGCGGTCGCACGAGTTCGAGCGCGAGATCGCCGGCGGCTGCGAGGGGATCAAGCCCGGCTGGGTGCGCGTCAACTTCAACTACTTCGTGTCCGACGCCGTCGCCGACTACATCGTGGAGGCGGTCCGGCTCGTGGCTCGCGAGGGCTGGCGGCTCCTCGGCGACTACTGCTTCGAGCCCGCCAACGGGCTCTGGCGGCACCGGGCCGGCGTGGTCACGCCGCCGCTGACCCTCCACGACATCTCGTACGACGGCGGGCGGCCGTCGATGCCGAGCAACCGCGTCACCGGGGGAGAGGAGCTGCTGGCCGAGCACCTGCGTGAGGCCGCCGAGATCCTGGCGGCCGCGCCCGAGCCCGACCTCTCCTCCCACCCCGGCAACGTCAGCGCGGACTTCGAGCACCTGCGCTGGTTCGACCTCCCCGAGGGGGCCTTGGCGCCCTAAGGGGCGATCGCGAGCGCGAACTCGACGCGGCCCTGCTCGTCGACCGCGGCGTCGAGGATCTTGTCGTCGAGGAGCTCGGCGGACGCCTGATCGAGATAGATCGTGGCGCCCGACTGTTCGACGACCTGGTCGTCGGTCTGCGGCTGGTCGGCCGCGGAGATGGCGAAGCCGGCCTGTTCGCCGGCCGCCTCGGTGGTGATCCGGAGGCCCGCTGTCTCCGGCATGCCCTGCTGGGCGGTGATGTCACGGACGATCGTGCTGGCATTCTCGGTGAGGGTGAGCATGGCTCGCCTTTCCGGGTTGCGTGCAGTTCCCTCCACACTTGCCGACTCACCTCCACGGTTCAACCCCGGTCGCCTCGATCGTCCCCATCTGCGGCAGGCTGTCCGTCATGACCGAACCGACGCGTTCTCGGGACGACGAGACCTGGCGGGGCATCGAGCTGGTGCGCGAGTCGCTCGACCGCTACCGAGCAGTCAACCGGCGCGGCCACGAGCTCCTGGTGAGCTCGGGGGACGACCCGGAGTTCAGCCCGATCGAGCTGCTGCTCGTGGCCCTGGCCGCCTGTGGAGCGGTCAACGTCGACGAGCTGACCAGCCGCCGGGCCGAGCCCGATGTGTTCAAGGTGACCGCCGAGGGGCACAAGGTCCGTGACGAGGGCGGCGGACATCTGGTGGACCTCCGGGTGACGTTCGACGTCCGGTTCCCCGAGGGCCCCGACGGCGACCGGGCCCGTGCGTTCCTGCCCCGGGCGATGCAGCAGACCCACGACCGCATCTGCACCGTCTCGCGGACCGTCGAGCTCGGCGAGCCGGTCGAGTACGCCCTCGCCGAGGACGACGGCTGATGGCACGGGCCGCGCGCCCCGGTCCGTGGACCGACGTACCCCGCCAGGAGGGCCGCACCTTCGTGGTGACCGGCGCCAGCGGCGGGCTCGGGCTCGAGACCGCGCGGATCCTCGCGCACCGCGGCGCCCACGTCGTGCTCGCCGTACGCAACCCGGCGAAAGGGGAGGCGGCGGCCGCCACCATGACGGGCGACGTGGAGGTGCGGCTGCTGGACGTCTCCGACCTCGGCTCGGTCCGCGCGTTCGCCTCGGACATCGGTCCGGTGGACGTGCTGATCAACAACGCGGGCGTGATGGCGGTGCCGTACGGGACCAGTCCGGACGGCGTCGAGCTGCACTTCGCGACCAACCACCTCGGCCACTTCGCACTGACCAACCTGCTGCTCCCGCGGCTCACCGATCGAGTCGTCGTGGTCAGCTCGCAGTCGCACCGGTCCGGCGACCTCGACCTCGAGGACCTCGACTGGAAGCGTCGCGGCTACGGCGGCTATGCCGCCTACTGCGCGTCCAAGCTCGCCAACCTGTTGTTCCTCGGCGAGCTGCAGCGGCGGCTGACCGCGAGCGGGTCGACACTGCGCGCCACGGGTGCGCACCCTGGCTCCACTGCCACCGGCATCACCGGAAGCACCGGCAGCGGGCTCAAGACGTTCGTCGGGTCGTTCGGGCACAAGCTGGTCGGCATGCCCGGCTGGCGCGGTGCTCTGACCACGGTCTACGCGGCCACCATGGACCTTCCCGGCAACAGCTACATCGGCCCGCACGGGCTGCGTGAGATGGCGGGGTGGCCGGTCAGCGTCGGTCGCAGCCGCGCCGCGAGCGACCCCGACCTCGCCAAGGCACTGTGGGCGCGCTCGGAGGAGCTGAGCGGGGTCGGTTTCCCGCTCTGAGGCTCCCGCTCAGTCGACGGTGACGCCCTGGATCTCCACCGGCGTCTTCGGAGCTCCGTCGCCCGCGCCGGTGTCGGTGCCCCCGGCAGCGATCTGCTCCACCACCCCGATGCCCTCCTCGGAGACCTCCCCGAAGACGGTGTACGCCGGGTCGAGCGGCGAGTCGTCGTAGACGATGAAGAACTGCGATCCGTTGGTGTCCGGGCCGGAGTTGGCCATGGCCAGGGTGCCGGGGCCGTAGGTCTCGTCGCCCTCGAGCTCGTCGGGGAAGGAGTAGCCGGGTCCGCCCATCCCACTGGCCGTCGGGTCACCGCACTGGAGCACGTAGATCCCGTCGGTGGTCAGCCGGTGGCAGACGCTGCCGTCGAAGTAGCCCTGGTCGGCGAGCGAGGTGAAGGAGTTGACGGTGCACGGCGCGGAGCCGGCGTCCAGCGTCGCCTCGATCGCGCCGGCGGAGGTCTCGATGGTGACGGGGACGTCGCCGTCGTGCGCCGCATTCTCGGCCGGCGGGTCGACCTCCTTGGCCGGCTCTCCTGCCTGGGGGTACTCACACGAGCCGCCGCTGCTCGACTGGTCCTCGGCGGTGTCGCCGTCGTCGTCGCTGCACCCGGTGAGCACGAGCAGTACGGCTGCGGACAGGGCGGCGAACGTGACTCGAGACATGGGCACGATCGTAGGCACGGCCCGTCGCCCCGCCGACGGTGGGGCGGCAGGGCTCACCCGTAGACGAGCTGGCTGATCCCGAGCAGGTTGCCCTCGCTGTCGTGGAACCAGATCGCCCGCTCACCGACCGGCGCACGGGAGGGGTAGTAGCCGTCGATCTCGACGATGCCGTCAGTCACGGGCAGGCCGCCGAGGTCGTACTCCTCGAAGGCCACGCCACGCTCGCGGAGCTCGCGCACGGTGAGGTCGAGGTTCGGCACCACGAACCCGAGCTGGGTGTGGTTGCCCGAGGCGCGGCCGGTCGACGCGAAGAGCGCGAACTCCTGGCCGCCCGTTTCGTAGAGCAGCCCGCCCTCGCGCTCGTCCACCGGTTCGAGGCCCAGCTTGTCGGCATAGAAGCGTCGAGCCCGCTCGAGGTCCTGGGCCGGGAGCCGCACGGCCAGGGAAGCGCCGGACAGCGGTCCCGTCGTGTGCCCGGCCCGGGCCCGCTTCTGCACCCAGTAGTCGGGAGTCGTCTGGATCAGCTGGACGTAGTTGCCGTCGGGGTCCTCGACCGTGCCGAACCAGAGGCCTGCGTCGCGGTACTCGACGTCCGCTACCCAGGGCGCACCCAGCTTCTCCATCCGGGCGGCGGCGGCGTGGATGTCGGTGACGTGGTAGTTCAGGATCACGCGGGCGGGCTCGGCGGCACGAGGGGCGACGTCGTCTCGGCGGTCGACGAGGACCCCCAGGGTCCCGTAGTCCAAGAAGCCGTCGACGTCGGGTTGCACGCCGGTCGCCTCCTCGTACCACCGGCGCAGGCGGTCGGGGTCGGTGCTCGCGAGCAGGGCGCTTCCGATGATGGTCGTCATACAGGTACCGACCCCGCGACGGGTGCCGATCCATCGGTCCCGCAGGTACGGTGCCCGGCATGGAGCCTGACCGCTGGTCCCGACACGACTGGTGGGGTGTGGTGCTCGACGCTCCCGACGTGGCGGAGCTGACCGCGTTCTACGCCGAGCTGTTGGGCTGGTCGATCTACAAGCAGGACGCCGACGGCGCCGCGCTGGACGCGGGGGAGGGCGTCGGCTACATCTCCATCCAGCACAACCCCGACTACGTGCGTCCCACCTGGCCGGGTACGCCCGGCGAGCAGCAGATGATGCTGCACCTCGACTTCGAGGTCACCGACCTGGCGGAGGCCACGGCCCGGGCCCAGGGGTTGGGCGCGACCTTGGCGGAGCATCAGCCCCAGGACGACGTCCGCGTGCTGCTCGACCCCGCCGGGCACCCGTTCTGCCTCTACACCTCCTGAGGACGCCGGGATGGACGGCATTTCGGGTTGCCCGGGGGAGACCGTGTCGATTTCCGGCCCGGGTCTTCGTGGTACAGGAAAGGCGGGGCATCCGGCACCGTCATGACGAACAGGAGCGACAGATGTCCTCGACGGTGCTGTACATGTCCATGTCCCTCGACGGATTCATCGCGGGACCCGACGAGACCCCCGACAACCCGCTCGGCGACGGAGGGTACCGCCTGCATGACTGGGACTTCACCGCCACCAGCAGCGGCGCGAACCGGGTTGTCTACGACGAGTTCAACGCCACCGGCGCGATCGTGGCCGGGAGCGGGACGTTCGAGCCCGCGGGCGGGTGGGGCGGTGACCACCACGACGGCGTACCCATCTACATCCTCAGCCGCCACCCGGCGCCCGACTGGACGACGGACTGGCCGCTGGTGCACTACGGCAACGACCTGGACGCGGCGTTCCGCGGGGCCAAAGCCGCCGCAGGAGACAAGAACGTGCTGGTGCACGGGGCCGCGGTGGCCCAGCGCGCCCTGCGCGCCGGGCTGCTCGACGAGCTCGAGATCCACCTGATCCCGGTCCTGCTCGGCGGCGGACGAGCGCTGTTCGGCGAGCTCGGCATCGGGCAGCGCGAGCTGGAGCGGGTTCGGGTCCTCGAGGCGGACGGCGGCGTCACCCACCTGCGCTTTCGCGTCCGCCGCTGACCGGGTCGCCGCGCGTCAGCGGCGCAGGGTCGTCTCGCGGTCCATGTGCGACAGCTTCTCGGGGTTCCGTACGGCGTACAGCCCGGTGATGAGGCCGTCCTCGATGCGGAACGCGAGGACGGTGTCGACGGCGCCGTCGAGCCGGAGGACCAACGCAGGGTAACCGTTGACCTGGGCCGGCCGCAGCGAGCCGGCTTCGATCTGGCCCAGCCCCGCGCCCAGCAGCCGGCCCACCTTGTCGGCGCCGTTGACGGGCTTCGGAATGGCTTGGGCGATGCCGCCACCGTCACCCACGAGGACGACGTCCGGCGCGAGGATGTCGAGCAGGCCCTGCAGGTCGCCGGTGTCGACGGCGCGCTGGAAGGCCTCGAGCGCGTGCCGCGTCTCAGTGGGGGACGCCACGCCGCGCGGTCGGCGCTCGGCGACGTGGGCGCGAGCCCGGTGGGCGATCTGGCGGACGGCTGCCTGGCTCTTGTCGACGGCGTCGGCGATCTCGGCGTAGTCCAGGTCGAAGACCTCGCGCAGCACGAACACTGCCCGCTCGGTGGGGCTGAGCGTCTCCAGCACCAGCAGCATCGCCATCGAGACGCTGTCGGCGAGCTCGACGTCGTCGGCCACGTCCGGCGCGGTCAGCAGCGGCTCGGGCAGCCAGGCGCCGACGTACGACTCCTTGCGCCGGCCGAGCGTGCGCAGCCGGCTCAGCGCCTGACGGGTGGTGATCCGGACCAGGTAGGCGCGTTGGTTCTGGACGGTGTCGAGGTCGACACCGGCCCACCGCAGCCAGGTCTCCTGCAGGACGTCCTCCGCGTCGGCGGCCGAGCCGAGCATCTCGTAGGCGACCGTGAACAACAGGTTGCGGTGGGTGACGAACGCGTCGGTGGCGGGGTCCGTTCCGGCCATCGATGGCTCCTTCTGGTTCGACAGGGGTTTCCCACGAGACGCCCGTCGGCATCCCTTTGTGACAACACCTAGGGCATACCCGCATGTGGCGCTCGCCATGTCACCGCACTGTCACACGATCCGCGTCGCCGGCATCTGGTGAGCGTTCCGGTGCGAGAGCACCCACCCCACGAGTGAGGACGAACTGATGGACGCCCGATTCAACCTGTTCGACAGCCCGACCGCCGCGAAGATCGCGAAGCGGATCCACGGAGCCGGTCTGGTCTTCGAGGAGTCGACCCTGCCCAAGGCGCTGCGTGAGCTGGTGGAGCTGCGCGCGAGCCAGATCAACGGCTGCGGCTACTGCATCGACATCCACACCACCGAGGCGGCCGCTGCCGGTGAGACGCAGAAGCGGCTCAACCTGGTCGCCGCCTGGCGGGAGACGACCGTGTTCACCGAGGCCGAGCGCGCTGCGCTCGCGCTCGCCGAGGAGGGCACGCGGCTCGCGGACGCCCACCAGGGCGTCTCCGACGAGACCTGGGCCGAGGTGCGCAAGCACTACGACGACGACGAGGTCGGCACCCTGGTCGCACTCGTGTCGTTCATCAACGCGGCCAACCGGTTCAACGTGATCGTGCGCAACCCGGGAGGCTCCTACGACCGCAGCGTCTTCGCCGACCTCGAGGCGAGCTGAGCTACTCCTCGGCCGTGATCAGGTCCAGGAGGCCGGGGAAGCGTTGCTGGAGGTCGGCCCTGCGCAGCCGCACCTTGCGTGAGTTGCCGTAGTCGACCTGGCTGACCAGGCCGGCCTCCCGCAGCACCCGGAAGTGGTGGGTGACCGTCGACTTGGCCACGCCCAGCTCGAAGCTGGCGCAGGTGCGCTCGGGGTCGGCCTCGTCGGCCGCGAGCTCCCTGACGACCCTCGCCCGCAGCGGGTCCGCCAGCGCGGCCATCACGGTGCCGAGACGCATCTCCTCGGTCGAGGGGTGACCCTGCTCGTCGGGCATGACTCCGCGCTCCCAGCTATAGGTACGACTTGCGTCGTACCTTGATCCGTGCTCTGCTTGAGGTACGAAAGTGATCGTACGTGATCGAAGGAGGAGCGGAGCGGATGCGGTACGCGGGCAAGCGAGTGGTGGTCGTCGGCGGGGGAGCCGGCATCGGCAGGGCGGTGGCGCGTGGCTTCGCGAGCGAGGGTGCGGCCGTAGGAGTGGTCGGCCGCACCCTGGCGACGCTGGGGGAGACGGTGGCGGATCCGGCGTTCGGCCGCCATGCGGTCGCCGAGGGCGACGTCACCGACGCGGAGGGGATCGCTGCGGCGATCGCCTCCGTCGCCGAGCGGCTCGGAGGTTTGGACGTCGCCGTGAACACCGCCGGCACGTTCGTCAACGGCACCGCGGAGGACGCCGACCCGGACGCGGTCGCACGACTGTTCGAGACCAACGTGCTGGGCACCTGGTTGGCGATGCGCGCCGAGGTCCCTCTGCTCAGGGAGACCGGCGGTGGCGTCGTGATCAACTTCTCGTCGAACATCGGCGGGCATCGCGTCCGGCCCGGCCTCGGCGCCTACGGAGCGTCGAAGGCCGCCGTGTCGGCCATGACACGCTCCGCCGCCCTCGACCACATCGACGAGGGCGTCCGGATCTGCGCGATCTCGCCCGGCCCCTCGGACACCACGATGTCCATCCGCCCGGGGGAGACGCTGCAGGACCGCGATGCCAGGGTCGCCCAGCAGAACCCCGCCGGCCGGGTCGCCCGGCTGGACGAGATCACCGAGGCGACGCTCTACCTCGCCTCCGACGCCGCGGCCTACTGCGTGGGTACCGACCTGCGCATCGACGGCGGGGCAGCAGCCTGATCTGACCCGCGGTGCTGGCACGAGGCGATTTCCGCGCCGCGTTGGTCTGTACGCCGCACACTGGCTCACGGAAGGCTGAGGCGATGCGGATACTGACCTTTGGCATGAACGTGAGCCTGGACGGCTACATCGCCGCGCCCGGCGACGACCTCGGCTGGAGCGTGCCGAGCGACGAGCTGTTCCAGTGGTGGTCGGACCGGGTGGCGGCGACGGGCCTGGCGCTGTACGGGCGCAAGCTGTGGGAGACGATGAGCTCCGCCTGGCCGACCGCCGCCCAGCAGCCCGGCGCCACACCGGCGCAGATCGAGTTCGCCGGCCGCTGGCGCGACATGCCGAAGGTGGTGTTCTCCTCGACGACCAGCGCGGTCGTCTGGAACGCCCGGCTGGTCACCGGCGACGCTGTCGCCGAGATCACCCGGCTCAAGACCGAGGATGGCGGTCCCATGGACGTCGCCGGCGCCACCCTCGCCGCGGCGGCCATGCGGGCCGGGCTGATCGACGAGTACGCAATCGTCACCCACCCGGTCCTGGTGGGCGGCGGTACGCCGTTCTTCACCCCGCTGGACAACTGGGTGAACCTGAACCTGGTGGAGACCCGGCAGTTTCCCGACGGCGTGCTCCTGACCAGGTACAACACCAGGCGCTGACCGGTCAGCAGCAGCTTCTTTGCTGCCGGTGGGGTAGTGGATCGGCCAGCCGCATTGATCCGTCTGGTGCACACACGGACATTAGTTGACATAATGTCACTTATCGGCGATGTATCCAGGCGTGGAAGCGGTCGAAGCGACCCCGTGCGGCCGCAACAACGCCCGGCGCCCGTCGTCTCCCTGGAATCGGATCACCCGGCGCGGGTACCGCGCGTGCTCCATCGTCGCCGAGCCCCGGAGAAGATCGTGTCCGAGACAACACCCGAAGATCCGCGCCCGTGATCGCCCTCGCCGACCTGGCCGCGCTCTTCTCCGAGTTCGAGGACGACCTGCGCCGGCCGGTGGAGCCCGTGTCGGTGGCCGATGACGTGGTCATCGGCGACGGCGCCGTCACGGTGATGGGCGTCGTCAACCTGTCGCGGGACTCGACGTACCGAGAAAGCGTGGCCGTCTCCACCGAGGCGGCGATCCGGATGGCCCGGACCCAGGTTGCTCAGGGAGCCTCGATCGTCGACCTCGGCGCGGAGGCCAGCCACGACGGCGCGGAGCGGGTCGGGGCGCAGGAGCAGGTCGACGTCCTGCTCCCAGTCGTCAAGGAGCTGTCTCGGGACACAGTGGTCTCCGTCGAGACGTACCGACCGGAGGTCGCCGAGGCGGTCCTCGGGGCCGGTGCTCGGATGATCAACCTGACCGGCAGTGAGCACGAGGGCGAGATCCTGTCCCTGGTCGCCCGGGCGGAGGCGAGCCTGGTGATGTGCTTCTCCCCCTCGGGCAACGTCCGAGAGTCCTCGGAGCTCCCCGACGACGACCGGATGCTCCCGGCCCTGATCGAACACTTCGAGCCGCGTCTGGAGCGTGCCCGGAAAGCCGGCGTCGACAAGGTGGTGGTCGATCCGGGCTCGGGGTTCACCTACGCCAACCTGTCCGGAGTCGGCAAGGCCAAGGTCCAGTCGCGGGTCCTGGCCCAGTCCTTACGGCTCCGACGCCTGGGTGTGCCGTCCGGACACGCGCTCCCGCACTGCTTCGACCTCTTCGAGCGGGAGTTCCGGCACGCGGAGGGCTTTTTCGCGGTGCTCGCGTCGCTCGGGATGGCGCATCTTTTGCGCGTCCACGAGGTGCCGCAGGTGCTGGCGGTGCTCCGGTCCATGCGCGAGCTCGACGTCCGCTGAAGCCCTGGCGCCCGGTCCTTGCTCTGTCGTTGGGTCACCAACGACAGGTTTCGGGCCGGCTTTTCTGTCGTTGGTGACCAAACGACAACCCCAGCCCGCGAGCGGACGTCGTACCGCCGGGGAACGGATCGAAAACGCAGCATGATCACCCTGGCCGCGCCTTCCCCTGATCCCTGAGTCAGTGGCACCGTGGTCGGCATGGCGTACCCGGGGACGTTGGCTCTCGATGACGACGATGTGACTCAGGGTTCGACACTCACGTTCAGCTTCACGGTGGCCGCCGCCCACGACTCGGAGACGAACTGGATCGGGATCTGGCCTGACGTCGGCAGCGGGCCCTAGAACGACGGCTCGAGCGGGAGCACCGGGTCGACGATCTGGGCGTACACCCCCGGCACGTCCGGGTCCAAGGGCTTCTCCAGCGGTGCGCTGCGACCCGGACAGTGGCTCGCCTACTACCTCCACAACGACGGCTACATCTATCTCGCCGAGCCGGTGCCGTTCACCGTTCGGGCGATCGAGCTGCTGCCGGAGCCGCCGTTCCTGGGCTCCTTCGGAGCGAACCGGCTCCGCAGCCCGGCCGGGATCGCCCTGGACGACCGCGGCTACCTGTGGGTCACGGACACCTTCACGGGCCGGGTCCAGGTCTTCGACCGACGCCGGAAGTGGGAACGGACGGTGGGCCGCGGGCTGCTGCGGGAGCCGCGGGACGTCGCGGTCGGCGCGAACCGGGCCTACGTCGTCGACTCGGCCCGCCAGGCCGTGGAGGTCTTCACCCTCTCCGGACGGCATCTGACCACCTGGGGTGCAGGCGAGCTCGGGAAGCCGCGTGGGATCGCGATGGCCGGCCCCGGTGAGGTACTGGTCAGCGACGTCGGCAACAACCGGGTGGCCCGGATGCGCGGCGGCGAGGTCGTCGGCTCGATCACGCAGGGCGTGCACATCCCGCACGGCATAGCTGTGGCCGGTGACGACGTGTGGGTGGTCTCCTCCAGCAGGCAGTTCGACGGCAACTGCGAGATCACCCGGTTCACCGGCGACCAGCCGGTGACCACGGTCGGTGCCGGCCAGCACAGCAAGTACGGCAGCCTGTCCAACCCGGCGTTCGTGGCGCTGCACGTCGACGGCGACCTGCTGGTCACCGTCCCCGACTACGGCTGGGTCAACCAGTACGCCGTCCAGGGCGCCTTCCGCCGCGAGTTCGCCACCCAGGGGCCGGGGCTGATGAAGTTCCCGCAGGGCGTGGCGGTGACGGACGCCGGCGAGATCCTGGTCGCCGACACCGGCAACCACCGCATCGTCAGCTTCGGAGGTGGCTCGTGAACCCCAGGCCCGGTCTCGCCCTTCCGGACAACCGCCCGGTCTCCGGGTTCAGCCGCCGCGCGCTGATGGGCGGTGCGCTCAGTGCCGCCGCGGCCGGCGCCCTCCCGTGGCAGCTGCAGAAGGCGGTCGCCGAGACCCCGCCCGGGCCTCGCGGCCGGCTGAAGGACATCGAGCACGTGGTGATCCTGATGCAGGAGAACCGCAGCTTCGACCACTACTTCGGCGCCCTGCCCGGCGTACGCGGCTTCGACGATCCCGACGCCATCACCCTGCCCAACGGCGCCTCGGTCTTCGACCAGCCGGTGCCCGGTGGCGGAACCCTCCGGCCGTTCCGGCTCGACACCGAGACCACCAGCGCCCAGGAGTCGGTGGGCCTGCCGCACGACTGGGAGGACCAGCACCACGCGTGGAACGGCGGTGCGATGGACAGCTGGATCGCCGCCAAGGGCAAGCTGGCGATGGGCTACCACACCCGCGACGACATCCCGTTCCACTGGGCGCTGGCGGAGAACTTCACCGTCTGCGACAACTACTTCTGCTCGGTGATGGGTGCGACCAACCCCAACCGCCTCTACATGTGGAGCGGCTGGATCGACCCGGACGGCAGGTTCGGACGACCCGGCGACTCCAACTGGATGTCGGCCGACAACCCCGATCTCACCTGGAAGACCTACCCCGAGCGGCTCCAGGAAGCCGGCGTGACCTGGCGGATCTACCAGGAAGAGGACAACTACGGCGACAACTCCCTGGAGTGGTTCCGCCAGTACGCCGACTCCGGCCGCACCTCTCCCCTGCGCCGACACGGCCTGGAGAAGAAGTCCGCCGGTTGGTTCGAGTACGACGCCGCGCACGACCAGCTGCCGCAGGTCTCCTGGCTGGTGGCACCGTCGGCACAGACCGAGCACCCGAACTGGATGCCGGCCGCCGGCGCGCAGTACATCGCCGCCAAGCTCGAGGCCATCGCCGGCAACCCGGACGTCTGGCGCAAGACGGCGTTCATCCTGACCTACGACGAGAACGACGGCTACTTCGACCACGTGCCGCCACCGAAGGCGCCGCCCGGCACGCCCGGTGAGTTCGTGGACGCGTCCCCGATCGGCCCGGGCTTCCGGGTGCCCACCATCGTCATCTCGCCCTGGTCGGTCGGTGGCTTCGCCTGCTCCGAGCCCTTCGACCACTCCTCGCTGGTCCGGCTCCTCGAGGCCAGGTTCGGCGTCCGCGAGCCGAACATCAGCGCCTGGCGCCGGCGCAGCGTCGGCGACCTCACCTCGGCGTTCCGGTTCGCGCGCGGAAGGAGGCACTACCCGGCCGACCCGAACCTCAGCTACCGCTCGGCCACCCTCGGCCTGACCCGGGCGCAGTTCCAGGTGCAGAACAACCCTCCCCCGCAACCGCCGGCGACCGCGGTCAGGCCGCAGGGTCCGCTGACCAGGCTGCCCAGGGGCGAGCGGGTTCGATAGCGGCTCCCCCGGCGGGAGCCTGAGCGCCGCAGGTCCTACGCAACCGATGGTTGCGCATTTGCTCGACGTCCTCTACGGTTGTGCAACCAACGGTTGCTATAGGACGGGGAGTCGAGATGGAGTACGGCAGTATCGAGCGGGAGATCAGCATCGACGCCACCCCCGAGGTGGTCTACGAGGTGATCAGCGCCCCGGAGCACATGCGGGAGTGGTGGCCGGACGAGGCCGAGCT
>DASTDJ010000230.1:0-5168 GCA_035710425.1 Nocardioides sp. | reverse complement strand
CGGACTCGTCCGACCGGCCCGCGGCATCGGAGCAGCCGGCCCAGCCGGGCCCCTCCGACGTGACGCAGGTCCGCCCCGGCGGCCCCACCGGGGAGCAGCCGGCAGCCGACCGCCCGGGAGGCCAGGAGCCGGGCCAGCCGCCGGCCGCGATGCCGACGCAGGTGGCCGGCAGCGGCGGCCCCGCCCAACCGGGTGCTCAGCCCGGTGGTCAGCCCGGCGCCCAGCAGGGCTACCCGGGTGCTCCGCAGCAGGGTGGCTTCGGACAGCAGCCCGGCTACCCCGGCGCCCCGCAGCAGGGCGGCTACCCCGGTCAGCCCGGTCAGCCGGGCCAGCCCGGCCAGCCCGCCTGGCAGGGTCAGCAGTTCGGCGGCGGCTCGGGGGGTGGCGGCCTCAACGCCAAGCTGCTCGGGCTCATCGGCGGCGGTGTCGCCGTGGTGATCATCCTGGTCATCGTGCTGTTCGTGGTGCTCGGTGGTAGCGGTGGCCCCAAGGGAGTGGTCGAGGACTTCATCGACGCCGACTCGTGCTCCGACGCCGAGGACCTCGTCACCGACGACTTCAAGGAGTCGTTCGGCGAGTGCACCGACGAGCAGCTCGAGAGCTTCGACGGCGGCGAGGAGGGTGACTTCGACGTCGAGGTCAAGGACGAGAAGATCGACGGCGACAAGGCGACGGTCGACGTCGAGAGCTCCGGCAGCTTCGGCGGCGAGGACATCTCGCAGACGATCACCTTCTCGCTGGTCAAGGAAGACGGCGACTGGAAGATCGACAGCATCGGCTGACCGAGCCGGGTCGGCCTCCTGACCGGCCCCCTACCCTGACCCCATGGGGCACGGGCACGGGCACGCAGCAGGACGGGCGGCCGACCGTGCCCGGCTCCGCTGGGTCCTGGCGGTCACCGGCAGCGTGCTGGTGGTCGAGCTCGTCGGCGCCTGGCTGAGCGGCTCGCTGGCGTTGCTCGCCGACGCCGGCCACATGGCCACCGACGCAGGTGCTGTGGTGCTCGCGCTGGGGGCGTCGTACGTCGCCGGGCTCCGGGGCGGCCCGCGCTCGACGTTCGGCTACCACCGGGCCGAGATCCTCGCGGCGCTGGTCAACGCGTTGGTGCTGCTCGGGGTGTGCGGCTACCTGGCCTACGCCGGCATCTCCCGGCTGGCCGACCCGTCCCACGTCGACGCGGGGCAGATGCTGGTCTTCGCGTCGTTCGGGCTGGTCGCCAACGCCGTGTCGATGGCGATCCTGCACCGCTCGGACACCGGCTCGCTCAACCTCCGCGGGGCCGCCAACGAGGTGTTCGCGGACCTGCTGGGCTCGGTGCTCGCGGTCGCGGCCGCCTTGGTGATCCTGGTCTGGGACTGGCACCGCGCCGACCCGGTGGCCTCGCTCGTGATCGCGGTGATGATCCTGCCGCGCGCGCTGCTGCTGATGAAGGACGCCGCAGTGGTGCTGCTCGAGATCGCGCCCGCCGGCCTCGACCTCGACGACATCCAGCGGCACCTCTGCGGGGTGCCCGGCGTGGTCGACGTACACGACCTGCACGCCTGGACGATCACGTCGGGGATCCCCAGCCTGTCCGCCCACGTGACCGTCACCGACGAGGCGCTCGCCGACCGCGGCGTGGGCCCGATCCTCGACGACCTCGGCGAGTGCGTCTCGGCCCACTTCGACGTCCGGCACGCGACGTTCCAGGTCGAGCCGCTGTCGCACGAGGCCCACGAGGACCTGGGGGAGATGCACTGAGCCCGGACCCGCCCCGCCCACGAATTCTTGCTCGGGCACCCGATTATCGGGCGTCCTTGCTGATTGGCCCCCCTCCCCGGAGCCGGGCTACGGTGTCCGCCGCTACGCTTGTGGCCCCGCTCACACGGCCGCACCACCCCCGCGGACAGTGGTCGGGAACCAGCCACTGGACGGCGGAGATCCCGCGGTCCGGCGACACGAAGGAGTGCTCGTGACCCACAAAGACTCTGGCTTCGGGCCCGACCTCGTCGAGGTCTTCGGGCCCACCCAGGAAGACGGCGGCCCCGAGCTGATCCAGCTCCTCACGCCCGAGGGCGAGCGGGTCCACCACCCAGAGTTCGACCAGGAGTTCTCCGAGGAAGAGCTGCGCGGCTTCTACCGCGACATGGTGCTCACCCGGCGGATCGACACCGAGGCCACCGCGCTCCAGCGGCACGGCGAGCTCGGCATCTGGGCCCAGCTGCTCGGTCAGGAGGCCGCGCAGATCGGCGCCGGCCGCGCCCTGCGCCCGCAGGACTACGTCTTCCCGACCTACCGCGAGCACGGCGTCGCCTGGTGCCGCGGCCTCGACCCGCTCCGGCTGCTCGGGCTCTTCCGCGGCGTCGACCAGGGTGGCTGGGACCCGCGCGAGAACAACTTCGGCCTCTACACGATCGTGATCGGCGCCCAGACCCTGCACGCCACCGGCTACGCCATGGGCATGCAGCGCGACGGCGACGTCGGCACCGGCGACCCGGAGCGCGACTCCGCCGTGCTCGCCCACTTCGGTGACGGCGCCAGCAGCCAGGGCGACGTCAACGAGGCCTTCATCTTCGCCGCGTCCTACAACGCCCCGGTGGTGTTCTTCTGCCAGAACAACCAGTGGGCGATCTCCGAGCCGATCGAGCGGCAGAGCCGGATCCCGCTCTACCAGCGCGCGCTCGGCTTCGGCTTCCCCGGCGTCCGGGTCGACGGCAACGACGTGCTCGCGACGTACGTCGTCACCAAGGCCGCGCTGCAGCGGGCCCGCGACGGCCAGGGCCCGTCCTTCGTTGAGGCTTACACCTACCGGATGGGCGCGCACACCACGACCGACGACCCGACCCGCTACCGGCTCTCCGGCGACGTCGAGAACTGGAAGCTCAAGGACCCGATCGCCCGGATCGAGGTCTTCCTCCGTCGCAACGGCTACGCCGACGACACGTTCTTCGCCGACGTCGCGGAGGAGGCCGACCGCCTCGGCTCCGACCTGCGCGAGGGCTGCAAGGCGATGCCGGATCCCCAGCCGTTGAGCCTGTTCGACCACGTCTACTCCGAGACCACCGACGAGATCCAGGCCCAGCGCGACGGCTACGCGGCCTACCTCGAGTCGTTCGAGGGGGCGCACTGATGAGCAAGATCACCCTGGCCAAGGGCCTCAACATGGGGCTGCGCAAGGCCCTCGAGGACGACCCGAAGGTCCTGATCATGGGCGAGGACGTCGGCAAGCTCGGTGGCGTCTTCCGGATCACCGACGGCCTGCAGAAGGACTTCGGCGAGGACCGCGTCATCGACTCACCGCTGGCCGAGTCCGGCATCGTCGGCACCGCCGTCGGCCTGGCCCTGCGCGGCTATCGCCCGGTGGTGGAGATCCAGTTCGACGGCTTCGTCTACCCCGCCTACGACCAGATCGTCTGCCAGGTCGCGAAGATCCACTTCCGCAGCCAGGGCAAGCTCAAGATGCCGATCGTGATCCGGATCCCGTTCGGCGGCGGCATCGGCGCGGTCGAGCACCACAGCGAGTCGCCGGAGGCGCAGTTCGCGCACACGCCCGGCCTGAAGGTCGTCGCGTGCTCCAACCCGGTCGACGGCTACTGGATGATCCAGCAGGCGATCGCCCACGACGACCCGGTGATCTTCCTCGAGCCGAAGCGGCAGTACCACGCCGACAAGGCCGACCTCGACGAGGACGCCACGCCCGACCCGCTGTTCAGCTCCCGGGTCGTACGCCGCGGCAGCGACGCCACGCTGCTGGCCTACGGCCCCACCGTGAAGACCGCGATGAAGGCCGCCGAGGCCGCAGCAGGCGAGGGCCGGTCGCTCGAGGTGATCGACCTGCGCACGCTCTCGCCGCTCGACATGGCCCCGGTCTACGACTCCGTACGCCGCACCGGCCGCGCGGTCATCACCCACGAGGCGCACGTCAACCTCGGCATGGGCGCCGAGCTGTCGGCCCGGATCACCGAGGAGTGCTTCTACTCCCTCGAGGCTCCGGTGCTCCGGGTGGGCGGCTTCGACACGCCGTACCCGCCCGCGCGGATCGAGGAGGACTTCCTCCCCGACCTCGACCGGGTCCTGGACGCCGTCGACCGCACCCTCGCGTACTGACCACCCATAGGAGTGAGCTGACACCGTGCCCGAGTACCTGCTTCCCGACGTCGGCGAGGGTCTGACCGAGGCCGAGATCGTCACCTGGAAGGTCAAGGTCGGCGACGTCGTCGCCGTCAACGACATCGTGGTGGAGATCGAGACCGCCAAGTCCCTGGTCGAGCTTCCGTCGCCGTACGCCGGCGAGGTGACCGCGCTGCTGGTCGCCGAGGGCGAGACGGTGCCGGTCGGCACCCCGATCATCGCGATCGGCGAGCCGGCCGCCGGCGGCGGAGCGCCGGCCGAGGCCCCGCCGGAGGAGATCGACCTGTCCAACCCGGCTGCGAGCGGCGGCGGCGAGGGCGAGTCCCTGGTCGGCCGGATGAAGGCCGAGCGGGGCGCCACCCGTCGGGCCCGCCGCAAGCCGATCCAGGAGGCCGCGGGCGAGTTCACGGCGCGCGCCGACGTGCACGACACGTTCAACCAGAACGTCACCCAGCAGCACGAGTCGGTGTCCCAGATCGTCTCGGCGGTGGTCACCGACGCGGAGCGTCAGGGCACGGCCGTCGGCGCTCCCGCAGCGCCCTCGACCGCGGTGCCGGCGAGCTCCCCGAGCGACGAGCCGAACGGCGGCGACGTCCGGGTGCTGGCCAAGCCGCCGGTCCGCAAGCTGGCCAAGGACCTCGGCATCGACCTGACCACGGTCACCCCGACCGGCCCCGAGGGCACGGTCACCCGGGAGGACGTCGAGTCCGCGAGCGCAGGCTCTGCGCCCGGTGGCGAGGCGTCGATCGGCATCGCTCCCGTGCGACCGGTGAGCTCGGGGGAGCGGGAGCACCGCGAGCCGATCAAGGGTGTGCGCAAGATGATGGCCGGCGCGATGGTGCAGTCGGCGTTCACGGCGCCGCACGTCACCGAGTGGGTGACCGTCGACGCCACGGGGACGATGGAGTTCGTCGACCGGCTCAAGAAGCGTCGCGAGTTCGCCGAGGTGAGGGTCTCTCCGCTGCTGGTGCTGGCGCGCGCGGTGATGCTGGCGATGCGCCGCACCCCGGAGATCAACTCGTTCTGGGACGAGCCCGCCCAGGAGGTCGTCTACAAGA